>JACZTO010000003.1 GCA_022573655.1 Pseudomonadota bacterium | reverse complement strand
CGTTAACCTGTTCAGCGACGTCGTCGAACGTGTTCGCGCCAGCGATACCGACGTCATTATCAACCTGACGGCCGGCATGGGCGGCGCCTGGTTCCCCAGCGATAACGGCGATCCGAGCACGCCGGGCCCGGGCACGGACATGATCGGTCCCGAAGAACGCCTCGCTCACGTCAACAAGTTACGCCCCGATATTTGCAGTATCGACTGTGGCACGATGAATTTCGGCGACAATGAAATTTATATCAGCACACCGGGGTATTTGCGCACGATGGCTGGGTTGGTACAGGAGTGGGGCGTCAAGCCTGAGCTGGAAGTTTTCGATCTCGGCCATATCAGCCTGGCACGGCAACTAATCGCTGAAGGACTGATTGACGACCCACCGCTGTTTCAGATCTGTCTCGGCATACCCTGGGGCGCCGACGCGAACGCAGACAGCATGATCGCCATGCGCAACGCGCTGCCGCCGGGCGCCAACTGGGCTGGATTTGGCGTCGGCCGCATGGAAATGCCGATGGTGGCCCAGGCCGTATTACTCGGTGGCAATGTGCGAGTCGGACTGGAAGACAATCTGTACCTGGAGAAGGGCGTGCTCGCCTCGAACGCGGACCTTGTCACTCGCGCCAGAGAGATTATTGAGCGGCTCGGCGCCGCGGTGGCAACAACAGATGAGGCCCGCGAAACGCTGGGCCTGAAGTCGGCCTGACGGAACACTGAGACATGCAAGAACCTCGTATCGATCGTCCGTTGTTTTTCACCGCGTCCGCTGTAGTGATCGCCGTGTCTATTCCATTGGGCTTCTTTCCAGACGCGGCAAGTCAGTTCATCACCCGGTTGTACGACCAGATCGCCAGCAACTTCGGCGTGCTGTATCAGCTGTTCGCCATTGCTGCAATCCTTTTCCTGGTCTGGCTCGCGGCCAGTCGTTACGGTCGAATTCGACTGGGTGGCGACGGTGATCAACCGGACTACTCGACTTTTTCCTGGGTTGGCATGTTGTTCTGTGCCGGGACTGGTGCATCGCTGCTCGTCTGGTCGGCGGTCGAATGGGCGTACTACATCGATGCTCCACCGCTTGGCGCTGTGGCGCGATCTGCAGAGGCCATTCAATGGGCAACTGCCTATGGACCGTTTCACTGGGGCATTGCAGCATGGGCATTTTACGCGCTGCCGACGATCGCGATCGCTTACCCGTTCTACGTCAGGAAAGTGCCGCATCTTCGCGCCAGCACTTCGTTGCACGCAATCCTCGGCAAATCGGGTGAAAACAGCATCCTTGGCCGCAGCGTCGACCTCGTGGCCATGATCGCGCTGCTGGGTGGCGCAGGGACATCGTTGGGTGTCATTGCGCCGACCATTGCGGCCAGTACCGCTGAACTTATCAACATCGACACATCGTTCCGGCTCGAACTCATGGTCATGTTCGTTTGTATTGTATTGTTCGGCGGCAGCGTTTATCTCGGTATCGACCGCGGTATCCGTCGCCTTAGCGACCTGAACGTCTACCTTATTCTCGGCCTGCTGGCCTTTATCGTCGTCGTCGGGCCGACGATGTTCTTGCTCAAATCCTCCGCAGAAACTGTTGGCTTCATGGTGCAGAAATTCGTCCGCATGATTACCTGGACAGATCCGGAAAATACCGGTTTCGTGAAGTCCTGGACTATTTTCTACTGGGCGTGGTGGATCGCGTTTGCATTACCCGTAGGGGTCTTTATTACGCGCATTTCGCGTGGCCGCACCATTCGCCAGGTCATCCTCGGCATGCTGAGTTTTGGCACCCTGGGTTGCTGGCTGTTTTATTTTGTACTCGGCAACTATTCCCTGTCACTTGAACTCGAAGAGACGCTTTCGGTCACTGGCAGCCTCGCGCAGAGCGGCATGTATGTCACCGTCGAAAAGATTATTTCGACGCTGCCGTACGGCGCCTGGGCACTGTCCCTGTTTATACTCGTCAGCGTTATTTCGGTAGCAACGACCTACGATTCGGCCTCCTACACACTCGCATCCACTGCAACCGCTGAATTGAAGGTGGGCGACAACCCCGCGCGCTGGCATCGCTTGTTTTGGGCATTGATCCTCGGCTTGCTGCCGATCCTCATGATGTACGTCGGTGGCCTGGACATCATCCGTTCGGGCGTACTCGTGGTATCGCTGCCATTACTCATAGTGGGCGTCGCGATGGCTGTCTCGCTCGTCAAGTCGCTGCGACAACACCAGGGATAAGCTGAACTAGTCAGGTCGTCCCAAACTTGCTACGCGCCTTGCGCACGGCGATCAGGCCAGCGTCGCGCTGCTTGTTCAGAGTTGCATAGTCCCTGCCATCAGCCATTCGGTTCGCACCGTCGATCAGCGCCTGCGTAAGCTCCGGCGTAAGCTCCGGCGCTTCCAGCCGTGTCCAGGGCAGCTTGAGTGCCGGCCCGAATTGTTCGAGACAGTACTTCATTCCGCCTTCGCCACCGCCCAGATGATAAATCATCGTTGGGCCCATCAGTGCCCAACGTGGCCCCGGCCCGTTCAGAATTGCAAAGTCGATATCTTCAGGCGAAGCTTCACCATTGGCGATCATGTGTAGTCCCTCGCGCCACATCGCTTCCTGGAGGCGCGTTGCGACGAAGCCCGGGATTTCCTTTTTCATCAGCAGCGGTGCTTTACCTGCTACTTTCCAGAATCGCATCACCCAGTCCACGGCCTCAGGTGAGGTCTTTTCACCGCCGATGACTTCGACCAGCGGCAACAAATAGGGCGGATTAAAGGGATGACCGACGACCGTTCGTTGCGGTGTCGAACACTTTTCCTGAATTTCCGTCATGGACATTCCCGAAGTGCTCGACGATATAACGACGTTGTCTGCAACCAACTCACCGAGTTGCTCGTACAGGGCCTGCTTGAGCGGCATCGACTCGGGCGCGCTCTCCTTAACGAATTCGGCGTGCTCGACCGCACCGGCAAGATCGCTTGTTACCGTGAGCTTCTGCAGCGATGCTCCTTCGCCAAGTCCCATCTCCGTCAGCGCATCCCAAGAGTCCTCAATCAGCTTGCGCAGCGATGCCTCTTCCACTGGGTCATGGATGTAACTGGTGACCTCGTAACCTTGTGCAAGAAAATAGGCGGCCCAGCCGGCGCCGATCGGGCCTGCGCCAATGCATGTTATCCGCCGGACGGCCTCAGGGTCCATTCCCTTGAAAGTGGTACTCATTAGCTTCCCTTGAACTTGGCGTCACGTTTCTCCACGAACGCCTTGACGCCTTCTTCTGCGTCATCGGACGAGAGCACGGCACGGTACATGGGCAAATCCGTGTTACGCATCGTTTGAAAAGACTGACGTATCGAATCGCCGTCGATGGCGCGCAACACTTCCTTGATCGCTTGCAGCGCCATCGGCGCAGCCTTGGCCAGCTTGTTCGCCCACTCCATCGCGGTATCCATCAACTCGTCAGCCGGCACGACCTTGTTAACCAACCCGTAATTCGCCGCTTCCTGTGCCGACATGCGCTCGCCAAGAAGCAGCATCTCCATGGCCTTGTTGTAAGGAATGCGGCGCGGCATCCGCTGTATGGCACCGGCGTCCGGAACAATGCCAAGTGGCATTTCCGGTAACGAAAAGCTCGCGTGCTCGACGGCAATCAACAGGTCACATCCGAGTGCCAGCTCGACGCCCCCCCCGATAGCGAGACCGTTCAGCGCACCGATGACCGGCTTGTTGAGGTCCCAGAGTTCGGTCAGTCCGGCAAAACCTCCCGGCCCGTAGTCGTCGTCCCACCAGTTCGCCGCTGACATTTCACCCTGATTGACCGCCTTCAGGTCCCAGCCTGCCGAGAAGATCTTGTCTCCGCCGCCCGTAAGCACGCCGACCATGAGATCAGGATCGTCGCGTAACATCACGAATGCCTCGCCCAGTAGCTGGCTCGTCTTCATATCTATCGCGTTTACCTTGGGCCGATCCAACACGACAACCAGCACTTTTCCTTCCCGCGTTACCTTAACTGGCTCGTCCATCACTTTTCCTTATCCAGGTTTCGATTATTGCCCCAATTAGTCCAATGATGCTGCATACCCGACCGGCCGATCACTGTTTTTGCGACACAAACCGCGCTTTTTCGACAAGCATTGTGTCGAAAATTAGCAATAGGCCCCGGCGCCGATCGCTGATTATCTTGCCGGCCCCACGCTAAAAGGAGCAGCCTTGGTCGCTTCAAAAAACAAGCGCATGTCACGCATGCTCGCGCCGTCGAGTATCGCCTTCATTGGCGGCAGTATCGCCGCCATGGCCATTCGGCGTGCGCTTGATATCGGTTTCCGCGGGGAAATCTGGCCGGTCAATCCGAATCTTGATGAGGTTGAGGGTTATCGCTGCTACCACTCCCTCGCCGAGCTGCCCTCCGTGCCCGATGCCGCATTCATCGGCGTGCGCCGCGATCTGACGATCGCTGCAGTACGAACCTTGGCAGAGGCTGGTGCCGGTGGCTGTTCGTGCTACGCGGCAGGCTTCGCCGAAATTGGTGATGAAGGCCTGGCATTCCAGAAAGAACTCATAGCGGCGGCGAATGGCATGCCGCTGGTCGGGCCAAATTCTTTCGGCGTCCTCAATTACGTGGATCGCTGTGCCCTATGGCCCTACGTATTTGGCGGTACGCCGGTGGAACGTGGTGTCGCGTTTATTTCGCAAAGCGGCAACATCGCGATGAACCTTACGATGAACCAGCGATCGGTCCGTTTCACTCATATCATCGCCGCCGGCAACCAGGCCGTATTGGGTCCCGGCGACTACGTCGAAGCACTGCTCGACGATGATCGTGTCAGTGCTATTGGCATGTATGTCGAGGGCTTCGACGATGTCGATCAATTTGCCCGCGCCGCCAAGCGCGCAATGGTCAAAGGTGTGCCAATCGTCATCATGAAGGTCGGCAAGACGGAGGCCAGCGCGAAGCAATCGAGCAGCCATACGAGCTCATTGACCGGCTCGGATGTGCTTCATGACGCGTTCTTCGAACGCCTTGGCATCATTCGTGTGAACACACTCAACCAGATGCTCGAGACACTGAAGGTCCTGGATTTGGCGCCGCAAATACGCGGACCGAAAATTATCACACTCTCGTGCTCGGGCGGTGAAGCGTCGATCATTGCCGATTTCGCCCCAACGGCAGGCCTGGAGACACCGCAGTTTTCGCCGCACCAGGTTGCAGACCTCAAATCACATCTTCCAGACTACGTTTCCATATCGAATCCTTTCGATTACAACACGTCGATCTGGGGTATACGTCCGGCGCTGGAGCGATGTTTCACCACGGCACTGGGCGGCGACCACGACGCCGCGTTTCTCGTCTACGACCACCCACCGGTTGACGTCCCTGAAGTTTCGCAATGGATAGACGCCTTCGAGGCATTTATCGCCGCGCAGAAAGCAACCGGAATAGCGGCATTCATCGTGTCCTCACTTACCGAATTAATGCCTCGCGAAATTCGCGAACGCGCGCTGGAACACGGCATCGTACCTCTGCATGGCATTGAGGACGGCCTGCACGCCTATGCGGCCGCGTCCCATTACCTGAAGTTTCGTGATGAGCGTATGTCGTCAATGACCGTGCCGCGGCGCGCGGAGATCGCCCTGAACGAACCCGCCTCGGTAACAACGTTCGATGAGTGGCAAAGCAAGCAGCGGCTGGCCGCAGTCGGCCTGACAGTACCGACCGGTTTGACCTGCAACGCCGCAGACGCCCCTGAAGCTGCAGAGAACATCGGCTTTCCGGTTGTTGCGAAAGCCGTTGGCGAGAGCTTTATTCACAAATCCGATGTTGGTGCCGTCAGGCTCAACCTGGCTAACCGAGCGGCAGTGAAAACCGCCGTTGAGCAAATAGCCCGGACGGCTGGCGAACACAGACTCGACGCCAATCTTTTCCTGATCGAGGCAATGGTGAGCGGTGCCGTTGCCGAAGTCATTGTCGGCGTCAAGCGCGACGAACAGTTCGGCCCCGCATTGGTAATCGGCAGTGGCGGAATACTCGTCGAACTGGTCGCAGACAGTGTCAGCCTGCTCTTGCCCACAGACCCGGAGGCTGTTCGACGCGCAATTCTCGGCCTGTCTGTAGCGCGACTCCTGCGCGGCTACCGCGGCTTGGCGAGCGCCGACATGGAGGCACTGATTGACGCTGTTTTGGCCATTGCAGCTTACGCCGATACAAATTGGGAAGTTCTTCAGGAACTCGACGTCAACCCGTTGATGGTATTGGCTGAAGGCCAAGGAGTGGTCGTCGCCGATGCGCTTATCGTGCACCGCTGATCGCGTGCAAACCCGGCCAGTAGGGATACTTGTCGGACTCCGGCCACGCGAGTCGGTGGTCGCGCGGGCGCATTCCGAACTCGTCGGCGTAGGACTTGCTGAAATACGACGAGCTTGCGAAACCACACGCAATACTGATATCGAGCACTGACATATCCGTATGTGTTAGCAACACGCGCGCACGTTGCAAGCGAACCCGGCGGTAAAACGCGACGGCAGAACAATCGAAGTGTTTGTTGAACAGCCTTTCGAGCTTACGTTGCGAAAGCCCGAGCGAATGTGCGATTTCCGGTATCCGTACTGTTCGTTCGATGTTGGCTTCCATGGTTTCAACGGCCTGCTTCAGCAAGACCATCACGGCACTTTGCCCTCCCTCGTGGGCATTCCGTTGCGGCTCCAGTGCGTCGCGTGGCGCCAGATAGACGACCTGTTCCGCCACTTCATCCGAGAGTGCGCGCCCGTATCGTGTCCTGATGTCAGCCAGCATCATATCGAGGCAGGCGACACCGCCGGCACAAGTCATGCGATTTCGATCGATTACGAACACCTGGTCGCGAAGATCGACATCGGTGTAACGCTCTTTGAACGCATTGCGGCAATGCCAGTGAATCGTTACGGCGTAGCCACTCAGCAGACCGGCACGCGCCAACACGTAGGCGCCCATTTCAGCCGCGCCGAGGATCGCGTTCCTGCGTGCGACCAGGCGCAACCAACGCTCGAGCTGCGGTTCTTCATAACGTTCGGCATTCCAGCCACCGCATATAATGACTGCGTCGAAGTCTTTGGCACTGTCGTCCTTGATGGCCGTGGTCGCCACGTTGTAGCCGCTGCACCCGGGAACCGCATCGCCTTGCACTGATAGGTAGGACCACTGATACAACTGGCTGCCGTCGCAATAATTGGCAATGCGCAACGGCTCAACCAGTGAGGACAGGGTTAGCGAGCTGAATTTGGGCAGCAACACGAACGCAATACGGAACGGCTCTCGAGTCATATGCGACACTGTATCAGTCGGATTGTCGAATTTATGCTATTTACGTCGAAATCCGGTCCCTTGCCAGGAACGAATACTCCCATTATCGGCTCACACTGCCGCCGCCCCAATGCAAAGTGGAAAATGGAAACATGAATTACGAGCTCACTGACGAACAAACCATGCTGCTTGACTCGCTTCGCGCGTTTATAGACGAGGACATCAAACCGCATGAAGCTGCCGCCGACGAAGCCGCGGGCGTGTCGGCGGAAGTTGGCGAGCGCATCAAGGAGCGAGCAATCGACATGGGTTTTTACGCCGCAAATCTGCCGGAGTCGGTTGGTGGCGGCGGGCTGGACTATACGACGCTCGGGCTCATGGAGCGGGAGCTCGGCGCGGTCGGCTATGCGCTGGGCGCCTTCATTGCGCGACCCGCAGAGATACTTCTGGCATGTGAGGGCGAACAGATCGAGAAGTATCTTAAGCCATGCGTACGCGGTGAAAAACACGAGTGCTTTGCGTTGACGGAGCCCGGCGCCGGCTCGGACATCATGTCGGCGACGACGCGTGCGGTCGCCGATGGCGATGATTACGTGATCAATGGCAGCAAACACTTCATCAGCTCACCCTGTATGCCGGACTTCGCCATCCTGTTTGCCGTCACCGGCGTCGATGAGACTCCACGCGGGGAGCGCAAACGACTCAGCGCATTTCTCGTCGACCGTGATCACAAGGGCTTCGATATGCGCCTCGGCCCTATCTGCACCAGTCAGCGCGCGTACCGCACCTACCAGTTGGGGTTTGATGATTGTCGTGTGCACAAATCGCAGATGCTCGGCGACGAAGGAATGGGTCTTGAGCTCGCCAACAAGTGGTTGCACATGGGGCGCGTTTGGGTGGCCGCGCAGTGCTGTGGGAAAATGCAGCGCCTGCTTGATCTTTCGAGCGAGTGGGCCGTCACGCGCCGGCAATTCGGCAAGTCTATTGGCAAGTTCCAGGGCACTTCTTTCAAGCTCGCGGATATGGCAACTGAACTACACGCCTCGAACCTGCTTGTCCTGCACGCCTGCACGCTTGCCGACAAGGGCAAGATGACATCGGACGATGCGGCGATGGCCAAGCTGTTCGCCTCGGAGGCGTTGGGCAGGGCGGCCGATAATTCGGTGCAGATCTTCGGCGGCATGGGCCTGATGAGCGACCTACCCATTGAGCGCCTTTGGCGCGATGCGAGAATCGAGCGCATCTGGGACGGCACCTCGGAAATTCAGCGACACATCATCGGTCGCTCGCAAATGCGACCTTACGAGAATTAGGAATTGATTCCGGCAAGTGTGGAACTGACTGGCACGCGGCCCTGTCCCACGGTCCGTCTCCATAATAGGTAATTGACTCGTACTCTCGTTCGCGACGACCCAGGGCAGCTATTTATTGAGCAGCAGATGGCGCGCTCTTGTCACCTTTCCTTGATAGTAAACGGTGAACGAAAAACGAAAGCGGTGACAATATTGCAAGAATCAGCACCAATAGTACCGGTAGCCCCAACATCAACCAAAACCCGTCAAACCGTCCAAAATCAAGTTCCAGATTTCCGTTCACGGAAACCTCACCTACAACGAGAAGATAGGTGCCGAGGATTAACCCCAAAGCAAGCGATGAGGAGAGAACGAACATGCAAAGTTGCTTTATATATTTTCTAAATGTAATTACTCTTCTCCCGCTATATTTCCACTTTCTTTGCTGCTGTTGCCTGATCACCCGTGTTGGGCGTGCCGTGAGGCTCGATGATCAGTAGCTCAGCTTCATTAATGCATGCTTTTCTATGCATTATGTGCTGATCGTCGCACTACTCGACCGTCACGCTTTTCGCCAAGTTCCTCGGCTGATCGACATCCGTCCCCCTAAGAATGCCGACGTGATATGCGAGTAGCTGCAACGGAACCGTGTATACGATCGGCGCAATAAGCCTGTCGGCGTGAGGCATCGCGATCACTTTCATGCCAGGCTCGCTCTCGATGTTGGTCTCGACGTCCGCAAACACATACAACTGACCACCACGTGCACGGACGACTTGCATGTTGGACTTCAACTTGTCGACCAACTCATTATTAGGCGCGACAACAACTACGGGCATATCTTCGTCGATCAACGCCAGCGGGCCGTGTGTGAGCTCTCCCGCCGCGTAGGCTTCCGCGTGAATATAAGAAACTTCCTTCAGCTTCAACGCCCCTTCCATTGCGATCGGCCACATCGGTCCGCGGCCAAGAAATAATGTGTGCTGCTTGTCAGCAAAATCCTTGGCCAGCTCCTTCAGTTGGTCGCTCATCTTTAACGCCAGATCGGAAGCGGCAGCAGCGTGCGTTAAGTTCGCGACGAACTCTTTTTCTTTTTCAACTGACAGGCCCCGATGCTTGGCCATCATCAGCGTGACGAGAAGTATCGACAACAACTGTGTGGTAAACGCTTTGGTACTCGCGACGCCGATTTCCGGTCCCGCTTGCGTCATCATGACGAGGTCAGACTCGCGCACCATCGAGCTGTGCGCGCTATTGCAGATCGTCAGCGTCCCCAGGTAACCTAATCCTGTTGCCATGCGCAGCGCTTCCAGGGTATCGGCCGTCTCACCAGACTGTGACAGCGTTACGAAAAGGGTTTTCGGTGGTACTACCACATGGCGATAACGGTACTCGCTCGCAATTTCAACTTGCGTTGGAACGCCAGCCAACGACTCGATCCAGTACTTACCAACACAGCCTGCGTGGTAACTCGTTCCGCACGCAACGATGTGAATATTTTCGACCTGATCGAGCATCTCGGTCGCTTTCGAACCCAACGACTCCGGGATAACGCGTTGGTTCTTGACGCGCCCGTAGAGCGTATCCGCCAGTGCGCTTGGCTGATCGAATATTTCTTTCAACATGAAATGGTCGTACGGCGCTTTCTCGGCCGATGCGCTGTCCCACTCCGTTTCATGCACTTCGCGCGTGACCGAATTACCGTCGGTATCCACAATTCTTACGCCGTCGCGGCGAATCTCGGCGAGATCTCCTTGCTCCAAATAGATGAATCGTTTCGTAACCGGCAATAATGCGGGCACTCCGCTGGCGACGAAATTCTCTCCATCGCCGAGACCAATAACGAGCGGGCTGGCGACGCGACTTACAACAATTCGGTCCGGATCTTCAGCATCCATGACAAGCAGCGCGTAGGCCCCTTCGAATCGCTCGATCGCCTTGCCGACTGCCTCGACCAGGTCCAGCCCTTGTTTCATGTAATCGTGGACAAGATGTGCAGCAACTTCTGTGTCGGTTTCCGATTCGAACACGTAGCCCTTTTGCAGCATTTCTTCTTTAATTGGTTGAAAGTTCTCAATGATGCCATTGTGAATGACGGCTATACGACCACCGGACACATGCGGATGTGCGTTAGCCTCCGTTACACCGCCATGGGTCGCCCAACGCGTGTGTGCCACGCCGATCTGACCTCGCAACGGATGCTCCGCAAGCTTTTTCTCGAGCTCGACCACTTTGCCAACGGTTCGACGTAGACCGATTGTGCCTTCGTCACCGATAACTGCCACACCAGCGGAATCATAACCACGGTATTCGAGTCGTCTCAGACCCTCGACAAGAACCGGAACAATATCTCTCTCGGCAACAGCGCCGACAATTCCGCACATCTATTTGGCATCCTTTTTTATGGGTCGTTTCCAACCAGGAATGGTTGTTTGTTTTGCACGCTCTACCGTCAGCTCGCCCGCCGGCGCTGATTTTGAAATCGTAGAGCCCGCGCCAATCGTCGCTCCCTCACCAACCGTAACGGGCGCGACGAGATTCACGTTCGCTCCGATGGACGCGTTGTCACCAATGCTCGTCTTATGTTTGTTAGCGCCGTCATAGTTGCACGTAATCGTGCCTGCGCCGACATTGACGCCCTTGCCGATTTCTGCGTCACCTATGTACGCCAGATGATTTACCTTACTGCCATCAGCAATGGTGCTCTTCTTTATTTCGACAAAATTGCCAATCTTCACGTTGTCAGCCAACGCTGCGCCTGGGCGCAGTCGCGCGAACGGCCCAAGCTCACAATCGCTGCCGGTGGTCGCACCCTCAATATGACAATTGCTATGAACGAGCGTACCCGCGCCGAGCTTGCTATCCCGAATCAGGTTATTCGACTCGATTTTCGTGCCGTCGCCAAGTTCCACTTCACCCTCGAATATCGCGTTGACGTCAATGAAAACGTCCTTGCCGCACTTGAGCGTGCCACGAATATCAACGCGCGCCGGATCGGCGAAACCAACGCCTTCTGCCATTAACTCGTCGACGAGCCGAGCTTGCATTGCGCGCTCTGCTTCTGCCAGTTGTTTCTTGTCGTTGATACCCATTACCTCCACCGAACTGTTGGCCTTAATGCCATGAACCCTGACGCCATCCGCAACTGCCATTGCGATGATATCTGTCAAATAATACTCGCCCTGGGAATTGTTGTTTTCCAAATTCAGAAGCCAGGCCTTGAGACTCGCTCCAGGACATAGCATGACGCCTGTGTTGATCTCAACGATTTCCGCCTGCTCCTCGCTGGCATCTTTCTGTTCAACGATGCTGCGCACACTGTCGTCGTCGCGAATAATGCGCCCGTACCCCGTGGGATCCTCCATGTCGACCGTCAGAATCGCCATCTCATCGACCGCAGTTTGATCGATAAGCTGCTGTAAGGTCGTTGCCCGTAACAAAGGCACATCGCCTGCAAGTATCAAGATCTGACTCGCAGCCGGCATATCCGGCATTGCCTGTTGCACCGCGTGCCCGGTCCCCAGTTGCTCCGCCTGCAAGGCCCAGCGGATGTCCTGACCCGCAAATGCAGCTGGAACAGCCTCACCGCCATGGCCATAGACCACGCACACATCATCCGCTGCCAATGCTCGCGAACACGCCAGAACGTGCGCCAGCAAGGGCTTACCAGCCAATAGCTGTAGAACTTTGGGCAGCTCCGAACGCATCCGCGTTCCCTGTCCCGCTGCCAGAATAACGATGCTCAGGCCCAGACGAATAACTCCATGTTTCGTGGCCTGCGAATGATACATGAAGTGCAGGTTACGGAGTTACCGCCAGCTTAAGGCGGGAATGTTACTCTGCAACGTTATTGACCACCAATAATGAGAAGAAACGTGGCCACACAAACGCTCATACTGTTTGGCGTCGGCGGATACATGCTAATTATGGTCGCCATCGGAATTTACGCATCCCGAGGCACTCAATCGCTGACAGACTTTGTGGTCGCCGGGCGCAAGATGCCGTTATGGCTCTGCTCTGTATCGCTCTTCGCCACCTGGTTTGGCAGCGGCACGATGATGGGCGCGGCCACCGCCGCCTATGATAGCGATCTACTCATGATGGTCAGCGAGCCGTTCGGTTCCGGATTGGCATTGCTGCTCTCCGGCCTGTTTTTCGCCCGTCTGTACCGTCGCAGCCGCCGCCTGACCTGGCCCGAATTTTTCGAGGCGCGTTTCGGCAAAGTTGCCGGCACATTTGGCGCGCTGGCCGACGCAACGGCATCTATTATCTGGCTTGGCGGGATTTTATTTACGTTTGGGGTGTTATTGGAATCGCTAGCCGGTATGCCGATGGCTTACGGGATTTTCGGGGGCCTGCTGGTCATCGTCGTGTATACAATGATTGGTGGCATGTGGGCCGTTGCAATGACGGACTTCATTCAGATGTTGGTATTCATCATCGGCATGTTTGTCTTGCTCTTTTTTGTGCTGGATGCCGCCGGCGGTTGGAGCGCCATCACTGCTCAACTGCCGGAACATACTTTCCGCCCGGTGCCGCTTGAGCACACGCTCTCCAACTGGGTCGACTACATACACGTCTGGCTGGCGATGGGCATCGCTGCAATTGCCAGCTCGTCAGTTATCCAGCGCGCCTTATCGGCCAGAACCGAGGGTGTCGCGCAGAACTCTTTTTATATTGCCGCCTTCGGCTATGTCACCATTGGCCTGGTGCCTTTGATGCTCGGCTTCGCTGCAACCATTACGCTGCCGGATCTTGCCAACCCCAACGCCGTCCTTACCGACCTGGCCCTCCAACACATGCATCCGTTTTTCGTCGCCATTTTCGTTGGTGCAATTCTTTCTGCAATCATGAGTACGTCAGACAGTATTCTGCTCGCCGTGTCAGCGATCGTCAGCACAAATCTTCTGCCGCTCGTGAAGGAACGGCCCAGCGAAAAATTACGCCTGCAAGTGGCACGCTACGCGATCCCCGTCTGTGCTTTGATGGCAACCTACGTCGCTTTCAATGCAGACCGCGTCGTTCAGGTATTGATCGACTCAACCGCCGTACTCCTGGCGGCAGTCATTGTGCCTTTCGTTTTATGCTTCTGGTGGCCGAAGGCAAATCGGACGGGCGTACTGCTTGGAATGCTGGGTGGCCTCGGTGCATGGCTTACCGGAACGATATTGAATTCTGTGATTCCCGCTGATTTGATAGGCCTTGTTGTGTCGCTGATCGTGACGGTGCTGGCGACACTATTGACTCAAGAGTTCGATCCGCCCCGTATGCTTACCGACTACGACGGCAATCCCCTGGAACTGAAAGATCGCTTTGGGTCGCTGGCGATTCGGGACTAGGTTATCGGCTGACGGATACCGTGTCCCGGGCATGCACCTATTTCTTGCCCTTGAGATTTTGCGCGGCGCGGTAGCGGGCACGCGCTTCGATCAGCTCGGCTTGCGCGCGGGCAACGTCAGTCTCCTCCGATGCACCTTTGAGAGCTTCTTCCGCTTCCTGCTGTGCCGCTAACGCTGCGGCTTCGTCAAGCTGATCACCACGCAGGGCGGTGTCCGCGAGAATGGTCACGCAATGTGGCTGCACCTCGAGCAAGCCGCCCGTGATGTAGATACTTTTCTCCTTGCCGTCTGCATCCTGAATACGTACTTCTCCCGGTCCCAGCGCCGTTAAAAGTGGAGCATGACGCGGCGCAATACCTACCTCGCCCATTTTCGCAGGCGCAAAAACCATCGTGGCATCTCCGGAATGAATCTCGCCTTCTGCGGATACGATGTCAATGCGAATCGTGGCCATCTGTTCGTCTCTTTCTGCTACTCGAAGTTCTTGGCATTCTCGACCGCTTCGTCGATAGTGCCGACCATGTAGAACGCCTGCTCGGGCAGGTGATCGTAGTCACCGTTGACGATGGCGTTAAAGCCACGGATCGTCTCAGCAAGTGATACGTATTTTCCAGGAGTGTTCGTGAAGACTTCCGCAACGAAGAATGGTTGTGACAGGAAGCGCTGAATCTTGCGCGCGCGGGTAACTGTCTGCTTGTCGTCTTCGGAGAGTTCATCCATGCCGAGAATGGCGATGATGTCCTGCAGCTCTTTGTAACGCTGTAACACCGCCTGTACCGCACGCGCACAGTCGTAGTGTTCCTGACCGATAATGAGGGGATCAAGAATACGCGACGTTGAGTCGAGCGGGTCAACGGCCGGATAGATTCCAAGCTCGGCGATGTTACGTGACAGTACAAGCGTTGCGTCGAGGTGGGCAAAGGTCGTTGCCGGCGACGGGTCGGTCAGGTCATCCGCAGGTACGTAAACGGCCTGGAACGACGTGATGGAACCGGTCTTCGTTGATGCGATGCGCTCCTGCAGAATGCCCATTTCCTCAGCCAGCGTTGGCTGATAGCCGACCGCTGACGGCATGCGGCCGAGCAGCGCTGACACTTCGGTTCCGGCAAGCGTGTAGCGGTAGATATTGTCGATGAACATGAGTACGTCGCGACCTTCGTCGCGAAAAGCTTCAGCGATCGTCAGGCCCGTCAAGGCAACGCGGAGACGGTTGCCGGGCGGCTCGTTCATCTGACCATAAACCAGCGACACCTTGTCGATAACTCCCGATTCAGTCATTTCGTGGAAGAAATCGTTGCCCTCTCGAGTACGCTCGCCAACACCGGCAAATACTGAGTAACCTTCGTGCTCGTGGGCAATGTTACGAATCAGCTCCATAAGCGCTACCGTCTTGCCAACGCCGGCGCCGCCGAACAATCCGACCTTGCCGCCCTTGGAAATTGGCATGATCAGGTCGATGACTTTAATGCCTGTCTCGAGCAATTCCGTATTCGCAGCCTGCTCTTCGTAGGTAGGCGCGGGACGATGAATAGGCAAGTGCTTTTCTGCACCGATCTCGCCGGCATTGTCGATGGGCTTGCCGAGCACGTCCATGATTCGACCCAGCGTCTTCTCACCTACGGGCACCGTAATCGGTCCTCCCGTATTGGTGACATCCATGCCACGCTTCAGGCCTTCCGATGAACCCATCGCAATCGTACGAACGACGCCATCGCCCAGCTGCTGCTGGACTTCCAGCGTAATTTCCGCCTCGTCTATCATCAATGCGTCATAAATTTTCGGGATCTGGCCTGCCGGGAATTCTACGTCCACAACAGCGCCAATTACCTGCACAGTAGTTCCGGTGCTCATTTAATGGTTCCTTAACCTGATACGGCAGCTGCGCCGCCAACAATTTCTGAAATTTCTTGTGTGATCGAAGCCTGTCGAGCCTTGTTGTACTTCAGCTGCAATCCGTCAATGATGTCGCCCGCATTATCCGTAGCCGATTTCATCGCTACCATCTTCGCCGCCATTTCACAGGCGAAGTTTTCAACCGCACCACGATAAACCTGCGACTCGATGTAGCGCATCAATACGTCATCGAGTAGTTCTCCGGCATCGGGCTCGTAAATGTAGTCCCAGTGAGCCTGCAGTTCGTCATCGTCCGAACCAATGCCCTTGGCCGGAAGCAACTGAATTATCACTGGCTTCTGGCTTAATGCATTGATGTACTCGTTGTGCACGAGATACAAGCGATCAATTTTTCCGTCGCTATACGCGTCAAGCATGATCTTGATCGAACCGATCAGATCATCGATGCCAGGCTTATCGCCGAGGTGCGTCGCGGTACCGAGGACGCTGCCACCCATGCGGCGAAAGAAAGCAACCGCCTTCGCGCCAACCAACGCCATGTCAACAGCGATATTTTCGCCCTGCCACTTCGCAATCTCGCCAATCATGGTCTTGAACAGGTTGGCGTTCAGGCCGCCACAGAGCCCCCGATCCGTCGAAATTACGATGTGGCCGACACGCTTCACCTCACGCTCCGTCAGAAACGGATGTTTGTAATCCGGATTCGCATGTGCGAGATGTCCAACCACACTACGGATGCGCTCCGCATAGGGCCGCGATGCCTCCATCTGCAGCTGCGCTTTACGGATTTTGCTCGCCGCGACTTTTTCCATCGCACTCGTGATCTTCCGCATATTCTTTACAGAAGCGATTTTCGAGCGTATTTCCTTTTCGCCTGCCACTTTCGTCTAGTCTCCGTTGTCGCGCGCAAGGCGCGCTCCTACGATACCGTGGTCGCACTCCTGTAGGAGCGCGCCTTGCACCCAGATGGGCATTAACGCGCGATCGCGGCTAAGAGCCGCCCCTACAGTTCGACTCAAAACGCGCCCTTCTCAGCAAACGCTTCGCAGATTCCTTTCAGACTCGCAACAACATCATCGTTGTAGTCGCCGGACTCATTGATGGCATCGAGGACGCTCTGATTATTTGCGCGCGCAAAATCATGCAGCGCGGCTTCGTAGTCAACAACCTTCTCTACAGGAACGCCATCGATGTAGCCTTCGTTTACCGCAAACAACGACAGGCTCATTTCGGCAACCGACAACGGTGCATACTGTTTCTGTTTCATGAGTTCCGTTACGCGCTGGCCACGTTCGAGCTGCCGCCGCGTTGCCGCATCGAGGTCAGAGGCAAACTGTGCGAACGCCGCAAGCTCACGATACTGAGCAAGAGCGAGACGTACACCGCCACCGAGCTTCTTGATTATCTTCGTCTGTGCCGCACCACCGACTCGAGATACCGACAGGCCCGCATTGATCGCCGGGCGAATACCGGCATTGAAGAGATCGGTCTCCAGGAAGATTTGACCATCGGTAATGGAAATCACGTTGGTCGGTACGAACGCCGATACATCACCGGCCTGTGTCTCAATGATCGGCAAAGCGGTGAGTGACCCTGTCTTACCCTTGACCTTGCCGCCCGATACGTCCTCAACATATGCTGCGTTGACGCGCGATGCACGCTCGAGCAAACGAGAGTGCAGGTAGAAAACATCGCCCGGATAGGCTTCGCGACCTGGCGGACGGCGCAACAGCAACGACACCTGCCGATATGCCCAGGCCTGTTTGGTCAGATCGTCAAAAACGATAAGCGCGTCTTCGCCCTTGTCCAGGAAGTACTCGCCCATGGTTGTGCCGGAATACGGAGAGATATATTGCATCGCAGCACTGTCAGCCGCCGTCGCAGCAACAACGATGGTGTGCTCCATTGCACCTTTTTCCTCAAGCTTGCGGACCACGCCGGCGACTGAAGAAGCTTTCTGACCAATAGCGACGTAGATGCACTTAATTCCAGTGCCACGCTGATTGATGATGGTATCGATTGCCACAGCCGTCTTGCCGGTCTGGCGATCACCAATAATTAATTCGCGCTGGCCGCGACCGATTGGCACCATCGAATCAATTGCCTTCAGTCCCGTCTGCACCGGCTGGTCGACAGACTGGCGCTGAATAACGCCCGGAGCAACCTTCTCGATCGGCGCCGAAGCTTCGGCCTCGATCGGGCCCTTGCCGTCAATCGGCAAACCCAGTGCATCGACAACTCGTCCCAGCATTGCCTCGCCAATCGGCACCTCGAGAATGCGGCCCGTCGTTTTCACGGTATCGCCTTCCGAAATGTGCTTGTAGTCGCCGAGGATAACGGCACCTACCGAATCCTGCTCGAGGTTCAATGCCATGCCGAAGGTGTTGCCGGGGAACTCGAGCATTTCGCCGTAGCGTGCGTCCGCCAGGCCGTGAATGCGCACGATGCCGTCAGTTACCGCGATTACGGTGCCGACGTCGCGTGCTTCCGCGCTTGCCTCGAAGTTCTCGATGCGCTCTTTAATCAGTCGACTGATTTCAGAAGCTTTGAGTGCCATTTCTTATCCCTCTCTATTTACTCAATGCGGCTGCGAGGCCTTCGAGCCTGGCGCGCAATGATCCATCAATTACGACATCGCCGGCGCGAATAACAGCGCCACCGATAAGGTTTTCATCAATTTTCGTTTCGATCCTGACGTCACAACCCAGCCGCTTTTTCAATGCGGCAGCAATCTCCTGCACCTGGCTCTTGCTGAGTTTCGTTGCGGTGGTGACCGTTGCGTCAACGCTATTTTCGATTTTGGCTTTGAGCGCCTCGAAATGTGCGGCGATTTCCGGCAACACGGACAGGCGTCTGTTCTCAAGCAGCACCTTGAGGAAATTCGTGCCTTGCTTGTCACCGCCAGAGAGCAACGTTGCCTTGGCCTTGGTAAACAAACCGGTCAGAAATTCGAGGCGCCGCTTATCGTTGAACTTGGGATTGCCAAGGTATTCAACCAGAGTACTTTCGCCAAGCAACTGCCCGGCAACCTCAAGCGACGCCGACCAGACGGCAAGCGTGCCGGCATCAACGGCAAGTTCAAAAACCGCCTGCGCATAAGGTCGTGCAATTGTGTTGTTGTCCGCCACCGATCAAAGCTCCTGAGCGAGCTTGCCCAGAATGTCGTCATGAGCTTTGCTGTCGATCTCGCGCCGCAAAATCTTCTCGGCACTCGCGATCGCGATAGCAGAAACCTGGCCACGCAGTTCTTCCCGGGCGCGGTTTGCTTCTTGCTCAATCTCTAATTTCGCGGCATCCAGCTGGCGCTCGCCTTCCTTGACGCCACCGGCTTTGCCCTCCGCAACGATGTCGTTAGCGCGGGCATGTGCCTGGTCAAGAATGCCCGTTGCCTGCTGGCGCGCCTCGTTGACGATCTCGTCGGCCTCAGCAGCGGCTTTAACCAGCGACTCCTGACCTCTGTCCGCAGCAGCAAGACCTTCCTCGATCTGCTTTTGGCGCTCTTCGAGCGCTGCAAGAATCGGCGGCCATATTAACTTCATACAAAACCAGACGAATACGATCATTGCAATCGACTGGCCTATGAGAGTCATGTTGATATCCACGTTGTTCTCCTAACACCGCTGTCGCGGGCATGGCCCGCTCCTACGATGCTTCGCCGGTTATTAGCCGGCAGCAGCCTGTGCGGCCTGTAGCTGACCGATGAACGGGTTGGCGAACGCGAAGAACAATGCGATTCCGACGCCGATCATTGCGACAGCATCAAGCAGCGCGACAACGATAAACATCTTCGTCTGCAGCATCGGAGCGAGCTCCGGCTGACGTGCAGCGCCCTCGAGGAAGCGGCCACCCAGAAGGCCCATACCAATACCGACGCCGAGCGCGCCGAGGCCAATCAGAAGTGCGACGGCGATTGCCGTCAAGCCAATAACAGTTTCCATCAGTTTCTCCTAGGGAGGATAAAGTCCAACTTGTTGAAATTAAAAGTAAAATTATTTAATGCGTTTCCGATGCCAGGCTTAAATAAACTATGGTCAACATCATGAAAATAAAGGCCTGCAGCGTAATAATTAGTATGTGAAATACCGCCCAACCGAAGTGCAACGGCAGCTGATACACCCCCAATAACGCAATCAGGATAAAAATCAGCTCGCCCGCAAACATGTTGCCGAACAGTCGCAACGACAGTGAAATTGGTTTGGCAATCAGCGCAACACTCTCGAGCACGAAATTGAACGCAATGATGAGTGGCGCCGCAATCAGACCAAAACCTTTGGTCGGCGGTGCAATCGGGTGCAGCGTCATTTCCTTGATGAACCCGATAACGCCCTTGTTCTTGATCGTGTAGAAAATGATCAGGAAAAATACCGCTATCGACATACCAAACGTCACGTTGACGTCCGTGGACGGCACGACCTTCATATACGTTATGCCGGCGGCGCCCGCTACCATGGGTATCCAATCAACCGGGATCAGATCCATGAGGTTCATCAAGAAGACCCAGACGAAAATCGTCAGGCCCAGTGGTGCTATCAAGCGGCTCTTGCCATGAAAGGTGTCTTTAACGCTGCCGTCTACGAATTCGACGATAATTTCAACAAGCGCCTGAAACTTGCTGGGTTTTCCGGAAGATGCTTTTTTTGCGACGCCGCGGAACGACACTACGAATACAAGTCCGAGCAACACTGACCAGAACATCGAGTCGACGTTAATGGCCATTGGGTTGCCCGAGCAGATATCAGCCGCGTTGTGGCCGATGTTCATCACCCACTCGCCCGTCTCTGCTTTGCATGCCTGCAGATTCTGTAAGTGGTGAGCAATGTATTCGCCCGACGTAAGTGGGCCGTGTCCGGCTTCAGCTGCCATTGCTGTTACTCGTATTCATATCTTGTTCGCTGCGCATCAGGAGGCCCGAAAAAGTTACCAGCTGTGTCACAATAAATCCTGCAAAAAGCGCCGCTGCCGAGAGCGGCTTAACCAGCGTAAACACGAGTGTGAAAAACAGCACCGTGAGCGCCAGTTTGCCAATTTCGCCTATCCAGGCCGCGCCGATCAGCGCCTGCCCTCCTGGATCCCGGCGTGGTACGACGAGCCGCAGTGCCAGAAAAGCGTTTGGAACGACGCAAGTCACACCACCAAGCAGGGCGGAGTAACCGGCAGTGTTCCCGTAAATACCCCAAAGAACTGCGGCAAGGGCCACCGCAACCAAAACCTGCCACATGAGCACCCGGGCGATAGTGAGATTCATTTCTCTATGCCTCCGGCACTAAAAACGCCACGTCCATCGGGCTGACCGGCGGTTGGTGGCGCGTGTGATTTGGTGTTAACAGGCGGACCTTGAAAATAGCCCGCGCATTATAGTGGCCCGCCCCTGGCATGGCAACACAGATATAGGGGGACAGTGACCCTAACCAGGGGGACAGTGACCCTATCTATAAGGAGTTAGGGTCACTGTCCCCCTATCTATTTGATGTGCTGCAGAATTCCGTCGAGTTCATCGAGGCTGTTGTAGCTGATGACGATCTTGCCAGCGCCGCTTTTCGCATGGTCGAGGCGGACCTTGGCACCAAGCTTTTCCGACACCTCGATCTCAAGACGCCGAATATCACGATTGACGCTTGCCGTTTTCTTTGCGGACGACTTGGGTTTCCCCTCCAACATGCGTTTCACGAGCCGTTCCGTCTCGCGGACTGACAGGCCTTTCCTGACAACCTGGCGGGCCGCATCGAACTGCTGCGTCGCATCCGCAATGGACAACAGCGCCCGTGCATGGCCCATTTCCAACTGCCGGTTCTCCAACAGCGGCTTCACTTTGGCCGACAAATCCTGCAGGCGCAGCAGGTTGCTGACAGACGCCCGCGAACGGCCAACGGCCTTTGCCGCTTCTTCGTGGGTGAGGTCGAACTCCCTGATCAACCGTTCCAGCGCGCGGGCCTCTTCGAGTGGATTCAGATTCTCGCGTTGTATGTTCTCGATGATCGCCATCGCGATGGCCGATTTGTCAGATACATCGCGAATAATTGCCGGGATGTCCGACAAACCCGCCATCTGTGCCGCGCGCCAACGTCGCTCACCCGCAATAATTTCGTAACGTTGAGTCCTGCCCTTGCTGTCTATTCGCCGTGCAACAATCGGCTGCACGATGCCTTGCGCCTCGATCGAGTTTGCCAGGTCCTCCAGTGTGTCCTGCCGCATGTCGATGCGTGGTTGGTACTCACCGCGCTGCAACAGATCGAGTGGAATCTGCCGCAGCACATCCCCGCTGTCCATGGCCTCACTCAATACTGGCTTGCTGAGCAATGCGTCGAGGCCGCGGCCCAGTCTCTTTTTTCTCGGTGTCATACTTCGTCCAATAATTTCGCGTTTATGCCCGTCCGGGTGCAATGGGGCGCTGCCCTACACAGCTTGGGCGACGCGCTCGTCTTCGCGCCGCAACACTTCGCCCGCCAGCGCGAGATACGCGATAGCACCACGTGACGAACGGTCGTGCAACAAAACCGGCAGACCGAAACTTGGCGCCTCGGCGAGACGTATGTTACGCGGCACGACGGTGCGGAATACTTTTCGGTCGAAGTGCTCGATAAGTTGCAACGAGACTTCGTTGGAAAGATTAATACGTGGGTCGAACATTGTCCGCAGAATGCCGTACATTTCCAACTTCGGGTTGACCGAATCGCGAACCTTTTCAATCGTATTGAGCAACGAACTCAGGCCCTCAAGCGCGTAGTACTCGCACTGCATCGGAATCAACACGCCATCGGCCGCGGTCAGCGCGTTCACTGTGAGCATATTTATCGACGGCGGGCAATCGATCAAAATAAAATCATAGAGTCCGGCTACAGGCGCGAGCGCCTTTCTCAGTTTCATCTCGCGGCCTATTTCCTGCAGCAGATTCACCTCTGCAAGCGTCAGATCCGCGTTGGCGGGTAAGACCGCGAATCCTCCCTCCGGTGCTGACACGATCGTATCGGCTGCCGTCGCGTCGCCCAGCAGCACATCGCAAGTCGTATATTCGACTTCCATCTTGTTCACGCCACAACCCATGGTCGCGTTGCCCTGCGGATCCATGTCCACGAGCAGAATGCGACGCTGCGTTGCCGCGAGCGATGCAGCTAGATTGACGCAAGTGGTGGTCTTGCCCACCCCGCCTTTTTGATTTGCTACCGCTATAATTCGTGTCATTGGGTCCTGCCCCGATCATGTCTGCCGTCGTAACAACACTGCGTGCCGCGATCCCTTTGCAAGACCCGGCACCATCAATTCCATTACGGTGTGACCCCATGTGTGGTCTAACTGCTGCAATTCTTCTGCCGGGTATCGCCCCTTGAGCGCTACAAATACCCCGTCCTTGCTTACGTGATGCCCGGCGATTTCCACGAGTCTTGGCAACGCTGCCACCGCCCGTGCAATCACGGTATCAAAGCAGTGACCGGGTGCATAGTCCTCAGCGCGTGCTTTGACGGTAATTACGTTATCCAGGCCGAGCAATGCAGCGGCGTGCTGAGCAAACATGATTTTCTTGTTGCTGCTGTCCAGCAAGGTGAATTGCCGCTCTGGCTCAACAATTGCGAGCGGCAGGCCCGGAAAGCCCGCCCCGGTGCCGACATCGAGAATCTCGCCGCCGTGTAGCAGCGGCCTGGCGGCCAGGCTGTCCAGCAAGTGTGCCGTGATCATTTCGTCGACGCCGCGAATAGCGGTCAGGTTGAATTTGCGATTCCACTTCTCGAGTTCACCAAGCAAAGTTGCCAGCTTCCCCGCCGTAGCATCCGGGAAAGTCTGTCCCAGCTGTTCAAGCGCGGTTTCAATATTTGCCGTCAATCGCCGATCAGGTACTGTTGCAAGAACAGCACGGTGGCCTGCTGATAGATATCGCGATTCTCGCGTTTTCGATAACCGTGCCCTTCATTAAGCGCATTCATATACCAGACAACATGCCCTTGCTTGCGCAATGCTGCGACCATCTGTGTCGCTTCGGAGACCGGAACACGCGGGTCATTTTCGCCCTGAACAATGAACATGGGGACGCTAATGCGCTCGATATTGTTCACCGGGCTGATCTTTTCCAGGTGCGCCCGCATGACAGGATCTCGCTCGTCGCCGTATTCGACACGGCGCAAGTCGCGCCGATAGTCTTGCGTGTTTTCGAGGAACGAAACAAAGTTGCTGATGCCCACCCGATCAACAGCAGCACTCAGTCGATCGCTATAGTGCACTGCACTCGCCAGCACCATATAACCGCCATAGCTGCCACCGAATACCGCGACACGTCCGGCGTCCAGATCCGGCTGTGTGGCGATCCAGTCGAGCAAAGCGCCGATGTCTTTAACTGAGTCCTCACGCTGGAAGCCGTTATCGAGTCCGACATAGGTTTTGCCGTAGCCGTTGGAGCCGCGGACGTTCGGCTGAATAATGGCAACACCCAGCTTTTCCATCCACATCTGATACGTACTGCTGAATGTCGGCCTGGCCTGGCTCTCGGGCCCACCGTGAATGGATATCACGACCGGGTGCGGTCCCTTGCCTGCCGGCCGGTAAATCCAGGCAGGGATTTGCCGCTGCTCGCCATCGACTTTGTCGAACGTTGGATAGTGCACCAGGTCCGGTGTGCGAAACTTCCTCATGTCCAGACCCCCGACTTCGCTCTCGGTCCAGCGCGTCAGCGCTCCATAGTCCAGCGGGCCCGCGCCGAGATCGAGTACGAAAGCATCGCTCGGTGTCTGCGGCGTGTTTAGTGTCATGCCCAGGCGGCTGTCGTCAGGACTAAACCGCAGACCAAAAACCCGCCCGGTCGGCAGGGTTTCGACCAGCCGGTACTCGCGTGTCCGCGTATCCAGTAGATATATGCGTGACATGCCCTCTTCGTTGACGGCAAAAACCATGCGGCTGCGATCGTGACTAATCGTTGCTTGCGACACGTTCCACGAAATATCTGCGGTGACATACTCCGTTTTCGCGCCCGGCTCCATGGCTTGCCAGGCGAGCTGATTGAACTCGCCATCCTGATCGGTGATGAACCAGAAACCACCGCTGTCATCGTCGAAGGCAACAGGGTTGTTAACGCTCTTATTCTCCAGGCCTCCCGCCAGGAGCGTCGTCACACCCGAATCAAGATCCAGCAAGTGCACACGAGAATCGACAACGCTGACATAGTTGGCGAGCAACAACTTGCTACCGTTGGCCGAGAATTCGGCCGCACCCCACCAGCTCCCATCGGGCGACTCGAAAATCATCTCCGCCTTTCCCGGGCTGGCAGGATCCATGATCCAGACATCGTTGGATGCGCCATTGCGGCGTGTGCTCTGAAACGCAACGCGATCGCCACGACGATCCCACAGCATTGCACCGTTCCTGGATTTCCCATCGGTTAGCAGTTCGGCATCGCCAGTGTCGGGGTCCATGAGAAATATCTGGGCGAATTCGCTGCCGCCGGCATCGCGCGTGAACAGAATCTTGCTTCCGCCCGGTTGCCGCGACACGCCACCAACCGGCTCGTCGTAAAAAGTAAGCTGACGTCGGGCACCGAGTGGCATATCGACCCTATGGATTGAATCGACATCGCCGAAGCCGGTAGACACGTAAATTCCCTGTCCGTCTGCTGTCCATGCCCGAAAACCTGCGGAGCGAACATTCTGATAGCGAAACAGGCTCAGGAAGATCTCCCTTGGAATCTCCGGAATGTCCTCCATGACCAACTGACCATCGTTTGCGGTGCGCCGTTCGACGTCGCCAAACACAGGCACAGAGAATAAGAGAACCCCCAGTAGGAGCGCGCCTTGCGCGCGAATAAACGCGCGATATCGCGGCCAAGGGCCGCTCCTACGCAACGAGAAGGGCCATGAAATCATCAACGGCTGTCGCCCCGAGTTTCTCGGGGTTTTTGCAAAGCGCGTCGAGTTCCGCCCACTGTTTGGCGCCAAGCCGCGGCGCAACGCTGTTGATAAACTTTTCCTTGAGAACGGGAATCCCCTCTTCGCGTCGCTCGCGATGACCGATCGGAATATCGACTGCCACGCGCTCTGTTTGGGTACCATCATTAAAAAACACCTGTACGGAATTACCAATGTACCGCAGCTTCGGATCGAAATAGTCTTTCGTAAACTGCTGGTTTTCGTTGACTTGCATTTTGGCGCGCAGTTTATCGATGCGCGGGTCACTGGCGATACCATCCTCGTAGTCCGCTGCCGTCAGTCGGCCGAAGATCAACGGTATCGCAACCATATACTGGATGCAGTGGTCACGATCGGCCGGGTTATCCAGTGGGCCCGTCTTGTCGATAATACGAACGCCCGCTTCCTGCGTTTCAATAATAACTTTTTCTATGTCGCCGATTCGATCTTTAACTTGCGAATGCAATGTCATGCCGGCCTCAACCGCGGTCTGTGAGTGGAACTCCGCCGGGTAGGAAATCTTGAACAGCACGTTCTCCATGACATAGCTGCCGTACGCTCGCTGGAACTGGAATGAATTGCCCTTGAAGAGCACGTCGTAGTAACCCCAGGTCGGCGCCGTCAACGCCGATGGATAGCCCATCTCCCCGGTCATTGCGATCAGCGCAAGACGCACGCCACGACTCGTGGCATCGCCCGCCGCCCAGCTCTTGCGAGACCCCGTATTCGGCGCGTGGCGGTAGGTGCGCAGTGAGCAGCCGTCAACCCAGGCGTTTGAAACGGCGCTCAATATCGTGTCCCGGTCCCCACCCAACATGCGTGTGACTACAGCCGTTGTCGCGACGCGAACCAGCAACACGTGGTCGAGACCGACGCGGTTGTAGCTGTTCTCCAACGCAAGTATGCCCTGAATTTCGTGCGCCATGATCGCCGCGCGCAGCACGTCTTTCATGGTCAGTGGCTCTTTGCCTTGTGTACGCGCCTGGCGACTTAGATAATCCGCGACCGCGAGAATGCCGCCGAGGTTGTCGGAAGGATGTCCCCACTCCGCCGCCAGCCAGGTGTCATTGAAGTCCAGCCAGCGGTTCATAATGCCGATGTTGAACGCCGCCAGAACCGGATCGAGTTCATAGGACGTGCCCGGTACCCGCGCACCACCGGACAACGTCGCACCCGGAACGACCGGGCCCATTAACTTGGTACAAGCCGGAAAATCCAGCGCCTGAAAGCCACAGGCCAGTGTATCCATAAGGCAGTAGTGGGCCGTTTCATAGGCCAGCTCGCTGTCGACCTCGTACTCGCAGACGTAATCTGCAATATCGACAAGCACACTGTCCCAGTCCGCGCGTTTCGCCGAGCGAACATCATCGTCAGACACTACGCGCGGTCCTCTATTGCTACCCACTGTTGCAGATCCGGGCCTATGTAGTCGGCCGCCGGACGAATCAGTTTATTGTCGGCACGTTGCTCCATGACATGGGCGGCCCATCCCGTAATGCGTGAGCACACGAAGATTGGCGTGAACAAGTGCGTCGGAATGCCCATGAAGTGGTAAACACTTGCGGTAAAGAAATCCGCGTTTGCGAATAGTTTCTTCTCATCCCACATGACCTTTTCAACCGCTTCGGATATCGGGAACAGCGTCGTATTGCCGACATCGTCGGCGAGCTGTTGCGACATTTTCTTGTTAACCACGTTACGTGGGTCGGATGTCGTATAGACACGATGACCGAAACCCATGATCAGGTCGCGACGCTCGAGCATCTCCTGCACGCCTGCGGTGGCTTCTTCAGGTGTATCGAATGTCGAAATGAGCTCCATCGCTGCCTCATTTGCTCCACCGTGCAGCGGTCCACGCAACGCGCCGATAGCGCCGCTGACAGCTGAATACATATCGGAAAGCGTGCCGGTTATCACGCGGCCCGTGAAAGTCGACGCATTGAATTCGTGTTCTGCGTAGAGAATCAGCGTCGTATCGAGGCACTTGCGATGCAGCTCTTTTGGCGCCTTGTCGTGCAGCATGTGCAGGAAATGTCCCGAGACGCTATCGTCGTCGGTCTCTGTCTCGATACGCACGCCGTCCGTATGGAAGCGGTGCCAGTAAAGCAACATGGACGGCAGGCATGCGAGCAATCGATCGGCCACGTCAGTCTGGTTCGAAAAATCGCCTTCGGGCTCAATGTTGCCGAGAAACGATACGCCTGTGCGCAGCATATCCATGGGGTGCGCGTCGCCGGGCACCATTTCAAGCACCGTTCTCAGCGCTGCGGGCAAACCGCGTAGTGATTTGATCTTCGCGACGTAGCTGTCCAGCTCCGCCTGCGTCGGCAGTGTGCCGTGCACCAACAAATGAGCAACTTCTTCGAAGCACGCATTGTCCGCAAGATCATAAATATCATAACCCCGGTAAGTCAGGCCGGCGCCTTCCTTGCCTACCGTGCATATATGCGTCTCGCCCGCGGTTACTCCGGCCAGACCGCCTGTTTTCTTGCTAGCTGCCATCTTTACCTCCCGCGTCCAGCCCCTGCTCCTGAAACAGAGCGTCGAGCTTGTCTTCATACGCCTGATAATCGAGCACGTCGTAAAGCTCCTCCCGCGTTTGCATTCTGTCGACCGCCGGCGCCTGCGTGCCTTCGCTTTTAATCGTCTGATAGACGTTCAGTGCCGCGGCTGACATCGCGCGAAAAGCGCTAAGCGGATACAAGGTCATTGCCACGCCAACTGCCGCCAGCTCGTCAATCGTAAACAACGGCGTTTTGCCGAATTCGGTCAGGTTGGCAAGCACCGGTGCGTCGATTGCATCCGTGAACTGTTGGTACTCCGCAACGGTTTCCAGTGCCTCGGCAAAAATCATGTCCGCGCCCGCCTCGACGTAAGCCGCCGCACGATCAATCGCCGCCTGTTGGCCTTCCACCGCGTGCGCATCGGTACGAGCCATAATGACAAACTCGTCGTCAATCCGGCCGTCGATCGCCGCCTTAATGCGATCGCACATCTCGCGACTGTCCACCAGCGCCTTGCCCGGACGATGACCGCAGCGCTTGGTGGCGACCTGGTCTTCGAGGTGGCAGCCGGCAGCACCGGCCCGGGTCATCTCGCCGACGGTACGACCGATCATGAACGCGCCGCCCCAGCCGGTATCGGCGTCAACCAGCAACGGTATATCAGTCGCAGACGTGATACGCCGGATGTCCTCGCAGACATCGCCAAGAGTGGTCATTGCCAGGTCGGGAAGTCCAAACGATGCGTTCGCGACGCCCGCTCCAGACAGGTAGATCGCCTTAAAACCGGCCCGTTCAGCGAGCTTGGCGGTATAGGCGTTTATTGTGCCGGCGATCTGAAGCGGGCGCTCCACATCGAGCGCGGCACGAAAGCGTGCTCCTGCACTCATAATCAAATCCTCTCTGGAGAGGTGGGATTCTAAACCACCGCAAGGTCGTTTCCCAAATAGAGATAGGGGGACAGTGACCCTAACTTAGGTGGATGGGGGCTTTCATCGGTAGTTAGGGTCACTGTCCCCCTATCGCGGCCTTTGGTCCCGATGTCGCGCGCAAGGCGCGCTCCTACGACCCTATCTCCACGACTGTGCGGCCCGTAATCGTGCCGTCGATGTAAGCTTCGAATGCATCGGGCAATTCGTCGAATGAAATCGTCCGATGACCGATGATGTCGAGGTGTCGTGGTTTCAGATCCCCACCGATTCGCGCCCACACAACGTGTCGCAACTCGCGCGGCGTATCCACAGAATTGATTCCCAGCAGACACACTGCCCTGAGGATAAACGGCAGGACGGTTGTCTGCAGGGAGATGCTCGCCGCCAGGCCAATGCTTGCAATATTGCCGCCGTAGTCAACGGTGCGCGTCAGCCACGCCAGGTAATCGCCACCGAGGTTGTCGATTGCGCCCGCCCAAAGTGCTTTTTCCATGGGTCGCTTGCCAAGGTCGAGATCATCTCGCAAGATAATCTGGCTGGCACCAATCTTGCGTAGATAAGCCTCTTCGCTGCCCTTTCCCGTCAACGCGACAACTTCGTAGCCCCTTGCGCTGAGCATGTCGATAGCGACACTGCCTACGCCGCCGGTCGCACCCGTAACGACAACCGGCCCTTGCTCCGGCGACTGTCCGTTCTGTTCCATGCGATGAATGGCAAGCGCGGCCGTGTATCCTGCGGTGCCGATCTGCATGACTTCAAACGCGGTCATGCCGTCTGGAATCATCACGAGACTCTTGCTATCGACTCGTGCGTATTCGGAATATCCACCATCAACCGTTTCGCTCAGACCGCAGCCGTTCACCAGCACCTCGGTACCTGGTTGAAAGTCGGTGTCTTCGGAGCTCACCACAACACCGGCGAGATCAATGCCGCCGTTAAGAGGATAGCGGCGCAGAATTTTTCCCGCACCAGTCGCCGCCAGGGCATCTTTGTAGTTGATCGTCGAGTGGCTGACGCGAACAACGACATTGCCTTCGGTCAGGTCATCGAGTGACAGCTCCTTGAAGCCCGCGACAATTTTGCCATCCTCCTGGTCAATTCTGTATGCACGAAAACGCTCCATCACTTACCCCTGTTCTTATTGTCGTTGTAGCCATGACACAAGCCCCTGCGCATTCAGCACAACGTCGATCTCAAGTACCGAGCGCATCGCACTGTCGTCGCCCTTGTAACCGTGCGCAATCAGGCGCGTCGAAAGATAATCGTACATCGCCGACTGCATTGCTGGAAGCGGATCATCATTATCTCGCTGCGCCAGCGCTATCTCCACATATGCGTCAATTCCCGCGTGCATGTCGGCTGCGAGACGCGCAAGATCGGTCACGCGGCTGTAGTGAGTCAGATAAAGTCGTTCCGGATTGCATGCCATGATGCGATCGATCGACTTGTGTGCCTCCGCCGGGTCAAAACTCGCCGGCGTTGAGGTCGGAAATATGAACTCCCCGGCAGCGGTATCGAGTTCCCGATACGAGACGCCGAAGCTATCGCCCGTGAACACACCGCGAGACGCCGGGTCAAGCAAACAATAATGATGCCGTGCATGTCCTTCGGTAAACAATACCTGCAGCTTGCGCCCGTTGAGCTCGATCCATTGCTCGTCTTTCGGCACCACGATTCGCGACTCGTCGATAGGCTGGATAACGCCATACAAATCGTGCGTTCGCTCGACACCGTAGACGGCCTCAGTGCCTGCGATCAATTTCGCCGGATCAACCATATGCCGCACGCCGCGCGGATGAATGACACAGCGCGCATTCGGCAGCGCCTGCATTAACAGGCCAGCGCCGCCCGCATGGTCAAGGTGAACGTGCGTAAGAAAAACGAAGTCAACGTCAGCGACGTCGAGGTCTTGCTGCCGCAACGCATCAATCAACAGCGGCACGCTGTCATTTGTTCCGGTGTCGACAAAAGCAGCCCGACCACCTTCGATGATCAGGTGGCTGGCGTCCTGAATTGGCCGCATAAATTCTGTGTCGATGGCGACGATGCCGTCGTCAAGTTTGGTAATCATATCGAGGCCACCATGTTAGCATCGTCGCGCTCTGCTCCTCCATTTAAGGAACCCCCGTGAAAAAAGGCGTTATTGCACTGCTGCTGACTCTCGCTCTGATAATTCTGGTCTCACCCGGCATTATCGGCAAGCTCGCCGAACGAAGCGTTAACGAAACCCTTGAGTGGGCAGCAACAAAAAGCGGTCAACTCGTTGTCACGTCATCAGGTTTCGACCGCGGCTGGTTTTCGTCCGAAGGCCAACATCGTGTTGCACTCGGCGACGGCACGATTCGCGCGGCAATGATTAGCGAAGGGGAAGATATTCCGGTGCTCGTTATCAACACACATCTGGATCATGGCCTGGTGCCGCTTGCATCGATGGCTCGCGAAGGTGGCTCCCTGGCCCCCGGACTCGGCAGTGCTGTTTCAACACTCTCGATCGAATACGGTGAGGACGAGACTATTGAGATACCCGGAAAAATATTCAGCGACCTCGGCCTTGGCGGAGATTTGCGGTCGAATTATGTACTTGCGGCCAGCTCAAAGACAAGCGGCGGCAAAACTGCGACGTGGGAAGACGTCAGAATCAACATTTCGACAAGTCCTCGGAACGGCAGCGTCACTTTTGATGGCGATATCGGCGCATTGTCTTTTGAGGATGGTCAGGAAGTCGCCTCGTTTGGTGGACTGACCTTCATGGGCAATCAAACAATGACGCAGTACGGATTTGCAACCGGTCATGCCGAAGCAACACTGGGCGCTGTTGCCGTCGAGACCGATGGTGTGATAACAACTGTTATGAACAGCATGGCCTTTACGGCTAACTCGGCTGTCAACGATGGGCTATTTGACGCCGACACCTATATACAAATAACCGGGCAGGCCATTCCAGGGCTTGGCGATGTGTCGGTCACGGCAAACATAGTCCTTGCCGGTGCCGACGCCGTAGCACTTGGCGTTCTAACACAACGCCTCGATTCGATGTCTGCTTCCGCCGATCCAGCACAAGTGATAATGCTTGCCGGAGAAGATTTCAAGGACCTCTTCGCCGCCGGTTTTGAGGTGCGCTTCGATCAGCTTGATGTTGAACTGCCTATGGGTACGGTTACGTCGAAAATCAGTTTCGAAGTCCCGCAGACGGATCGCGCAAGCTTCGAGTGGAAGTCATTGCTGCTTGGCGTCGTCGCGTCTGCGGATATCACAGTGCCGCAGGGGCTGGTCGATTTTGCCTTGCAAATGAATCCACAAGCCGCCGACGCTATCATCGGCATGGGTTACCTGAAACAGAACGGTGACGTTTACGAGATGGAAGCGCATTACAAGAAAGGTCTCTTGACGGTTAACGGTGTACCAATACCGATTCCATTAGGCGCATTTTAAGAAACTTCGCACGCCAATTGCGCCATTCACAGATCTGTATATCGATCAGAAACAGAGCCTCGTCGTTGATCCTTGCAACGACAGCCCTGGGTCGATGAAATGAACATCCGTAGCCTCCCTCACCATATCAATCAACACTAGCTTGGCAAGATTGAGCGCTGCTTTGCCGCGTTCGCCGTCGAGGATGGCCAGATTTGCCGAAGATTCTCGAAGCCCGTAGGCCGTTACCACCAGTTCGTCTCCACGAAAGTAGTAAGCTCCTCGGTACCGTTCACCGTTGAGATGCACCGTAACTATTCCATCTGGCAATTTGATCATCGTAAAGATACTGTCCGACGTGCATACGGATTAGTCTCCAATAGTCTGTATTATCCGCGCTCCAAAGACATTTACCGTGGCCGGCGTCACAGCGCAAACCATGACGTAGTACCTGCGCCATTTACATAATCCGAAAACCGGGGTTCAAGGATGCTGCGGCGTGAGTTCGATGTCGTCAGCGCGGTGACACGCAACTCGCGACCCACCGACATCACGCGGTTCCGGAGCGCGCTCACTGCAAATTTCCTTCGCATAGCCACAGCGTGGATGAAACACACACCCGGAGGGCGGCGAAAGCAGCGACCCAACCTCGCCCTTGAGTGGTGCCACTCTTACCGAAACGACCGGATCTGGTACTGGCACTGCATCAAGCAATGCTCTCGTATAAGGGTGCCGCGGTGCCGCAAATATTTTTTCGCAATCTGCAAACTCGACAAGATGCCCCATGTACATCACCAGCACCCTGTGACTGATAGAGCGTACGACGGCCAGATCATGGGAGATGAAGATGATAGACAACCCGGTTTTGTTTTGCTCTGTACGCAACAGCGCCAACACCTGTGCCCGCACAGACCCATCAAGCGCGGCCACGGCTTCATCACACACCAGGACACTCGGCTCAAGAATTAACGCTCGCGCAATCGCGACGCGCTGTGCCTGGCCACCCGACAGTTGATGCGGATAGCGACGCAAATAATTATCGTCCAGACCCACCTTTTGCAGCGTCGTAATAACGCGCGCAATGCGCTCTTGGGAGGATAACGAAGGCTCATGCACCGACAACGGCTCGCCCACAATACTTTGCACTCGCATCTGCGGATTAAGTGCGGCAACCGGATCCTGATAAACCAGTTGAAAGTCGCGTTTCTGGGCGATTGATCGCGTTTCTACCGGGCCGTCCAGCGCTTCCCCCGCGTAAACGACACGGCCCGAGTGCATAGGAATCAAGCCCAGTATCGCTCGCACCAGGCTGGACTTTCCCGAGCCCGACTCACCCACAACAGCAAGTGTCTCGCCTTTGCGCAACGACAGATCTACATCGATCACGGCACGAAGCTGCGCGCTACCACCCGCTTCGTAAACCACCTCTGCCGCCTCGACGCTCAGTATCGTGCTGGCCTTGATCGGCGCGGGAAAGGTGCCGCGGTCTATCCGCGGTGCGACGTCCAGCAACGCTCTTGTGTGCGCGTGGCCGGGGGACGCAAACAACGACGTTGTCGGTCCCGCGTCGACCAACCGTCCTTTCTCAAACACCAGCATGCGCTCGCAGCGTCCGGCAACAATCCCCAGGTCGTGTGTGATTAGCAGCAGTGCCGTGTTGTCGCGAATGTCCTCCAGCAGCTCGAGTATCTGCGCCTGCACCGTAACATCCAGAGCAGTAGTCGGCTCGTCTGCGATAAGCAAATCCGGCTCCGCTATCAACGCTGACGCCAGCATCACTCGCTGCCGCATGCCTCCCGACAGCTGGTGCGGGTAAGCGCGAAATTGCCGTTCGGGATCGGGCAGCCCGACACGCCTGAGCATTTCCATGACCCGCCGGTCTGCAGCATCGCCCGCGGCCAGTTGGTGCTGTAAGAGAACCTGTCGAACCTGTTTGCCAATTTGCATATAGGGGTTGAGCGCCTGCATCGTATCCTGAAATACTATCCCGACACGCCGGGCGCGAAGCTTGTTCAACGCCTGTTCCGTAGCGCCAATGATTTCCTCTCCGCCGAGTTTTACGCTGCCGCTAACGTCTGCCTGTTTCGGCAACAACCCGAGCAAAGCGAGTGCCGTTTGCGATTTGCCGGATCCGGATTCACCAACGATCCCTACCGATTCGCCCTCATCGACGGTGAAGCTAATGTCGTTCACAACCGCTGCACCCGCATAGCGAATGCTCAGCCCACTGACTTCCAGCAAACTCACGATTTCCGCCTCGCATCGAAGACGTCGCGCAAGCCGTCGCCAAGAAAATTGAAGCACATCAAAATCAATGCCAGTAGTGTCGCCGGAATGAGCAGCATCCATGACGCTCCTTCCATCTGATTTACGCCCGCGTCCACGAGCGCGCCGAGCGACGTTTGCGGCTCCTGTATGCCCAGCCCCAGGAAGCTCAGAAAAGACTCAACCAGAATCGCCTGCGGTATGGTTAGCGTTAGGTAGACAACAACGATGCCGAGCATGTTCGGTGCAATATGACGCAAAATAATTCGTGGTGTGCTGACGCCGATTAGTCGTGCCGCCTCCACGAATTCACGCTCCCGCAGGCTCAGCGTCTGCCCGCGCACGATGCGCGCCATGTCGAGCCAGTTAATTGCACCAATGGCAACAAAAATCAGGAAAAAATTGCTCTCGAACGCAACCATCAACAGGATGACGAGAAAAATAAACGGCAGCGCATACAAGGTATCGACAAAGCGCATCATCACCGCGTCCACTCGCCCGCCAACATATCCCGCGATGGCACCATAGGCAACGCCAATGACAAGGCTCACCATGCTCGCGACGACGGCAATAAGCAGGGTCACGCGTATGCCAAGCATCGTGCGTACGAACAGGTCGCGGCCTAAATCGTCAGTACCGAAGAACTGCATATTGGTCGCCGCCGGCGCAAGCAGGATGCGACTGAAGTCTGTTGTCAGATACTCATGCGGGCTAATCCACGGCCCAACTACTGCCAACATGGTGACAAACAACAAAATGCTGCTACTCACTGCGACGGTGCGATTGCCGGCCAGATTCACTTGTATCGCACTCGCGGATCGATCACGCCATAAAGAATGTCGACAAGCAGATTCAGGAACACGATCAGTGTCGCGTAGAAAATAACGATGCCCAGTACCAGTGTGTAGTCGCGGTTCAATGCGCCACGCACGAAAAACTGACCAAGACCCGGAATGCCAAAAACTTCTTCAACGACAACCGAACCGGTCAGAATCGCAGCAATCGCCGGGCCCATGTAGGACAGCACTGGCAACATCGCGGGTTTGAGCGCATGTACACGGACCAGGGTACTGGTGCTGAGGCCCTGTGCCCTTGCCGTGCGGATGAAATCTCTGCCAAGCACATCAATCATGCTCGCCCGGGTTAGCCGCGCGATGTAGGCGATTTGCGGCAATGCCAGCGTAAAGACAGGCAACACAAACTTTGCAGCACCGGCGGAGCCGCTCCAGCCTGCGGGCAGCCAATGCACCTTTACGGCGAGCAATAACACGAGGACCGGCGCGATCACAAAAACGGGAATCGAAATGCCCGTCATCGCAAATGACATGATTACCCGATCGAGAAGAGAATCCTGCCGCAATGCCGCTACGGTGCCAGCGCTGACGCCGGCAAGCAACGCGAGCGTGATGGCCATTGCGCCCAGTTGCAACGACAACGGAAAACCGCTGCGAATCAACTCGGAAACCGTGTGGTCGCGATAGCGATAAGACGGCCCCAGGTCGCCACGCAACAGCCCCGACATGTAGCGCACGAATTGCTTCGGCAGCGACTCATCGAGATGATAAGCCTTCGCGATATTCGCCTCTACGTCGGCCGGCAAAACGCGCTCGTCGTCAAACGGCCCGCCCGGTGCGGCATGCACCATGAGAAAGGCCAGGACGATGACCAACAGCAGCGTCGGTATCGCCCCCAGTAATCGGAGCAGCGTGTATCGCAGCAAGCAATCGTCCCTGTGCGGCTATTCGGCCGCCTTGAGGCTCAGGTGCTGAGAGTAATGATAATCGAGAACGTTGTCTCCCCAGCCTTGTACCTGCGGGCTGACGAGGTGCTTGCTGACATAGAAATAGATCGGTATGACCGGATGATCTGCCAGCATCACGCGCTCCGCCTCTTCGAGATAAAGACGCCGCCGGCCCAGGTCGACCTGCTCGGCTGCGCGCTTCATCAGCGAGTCATATTCTTCACTATTGTAGGCCGGCATGTTTGCCGAATTACCCGCCTGCATAATGCTAAGGAAGGTGTGCGCGTCGTTGTAATCACCCATCCAGCTGGAGCGAAAAACCTGCGTGATCTCACGATCGCGCATGTTGGCAAGCAATACCTGGAACTCTTCGTTAATGAGTTTCGTTTCAACGCCGAGCACATCACGCCACATTGATTGTATGGCGAGGGCGACACGCCGCTGCGTGTCCGAAGTGTTGTAACGCAACTCGAGTTGCAGGGGGGATTGCGCGCTATATCCCGCTTCCTCATACAGTCCCTGCGCGATGTTATTGCGCTCGTCCTGACTCAGTAGCGCATAACTGAATACCGTTGGTTCGTAATTGTCCACACTGGGCGGCACCCAGCTGTAGGCCGGTGATTCGCCCCGACCGGTTATTTTTTCGACCAGCAGATCGCGATCAATCGCCATCGACAATGCCTGTCGCAACGCCGGACTGCCACTGAACGGCGGCTTGATGAGATTGTAACCGTAGTAATAAACACCGAGATACGGCGATATGTGCAACTGATCACCAAGTTCTGACCTGACCTGCTCGAAGCTCTCTGGTGGCACAGAGCTGGTGACATGTATTTCGCCGGCGCGATAACGCGCCAGCTCGGTCATTTCCTGCGTGAGTACGTGGTGCTGAACTTCGTCGATCGCAGTTGCTGCATTGTTCCAGTAGTGCTCATTGCGGTGCAAGGTGATGACCGAACCCGGAATCCACCCGGCAAGCACATAGGCGCCGTTGGATAACAAATTGCCGGCCCGCGCAAAAGCGTCGCCATGCTCTTCGATGGATGCCGGGTGCATGGGAAATGTGGCCGGGTGTGTCAGCAGGCTAATAAGATACGGTGTTGGCCGATCCAACTTGATAACAAGAGTCTGATCGTCAATGGCCGTGACGCCGAGCGCCGAGGGCTGCATCACTCCCGACGTTACTCTTGCTGCATTACTCACGTCTGCGAGCATTTGCGCATAAAACGCTGCCGTTGCGGGTGTAACAAGTCGCCGCAGTCCGAAAACGAAGTGTTCGGCAATGACTGCCTCGCCGTTCGACCACTTCGCGTTGGCCCGCAGATGAAATGTATAAGTGAGCCCGTCGTCGGACAGTTCCCAACTTTCGGCAACGCCCGGCGTCAGCTCTCCGCTTGCCGTATAGCTAACGAGGCCTTCGCCAATATCACGCAACACATCCGCGGCCTGCGTGCTGCGTGCTCTGTGCGCATCGAGTGACTCGGGCTCGGTGCTGATGCCGCGATTGAGAACGGATGTCGCATCACCGGATTTGCCCGCACCGCCGCACGCAGCTACGACGCCAAGCACTGCTATCAGGATCGGTATTCGCATCGATTTCATGTCGCAAAGCATACCTGACAACGCCCTGATTTCGCTCGACTATGGCTTGGCATGGCCGGAGTCAGGCACTTTTCTTCAGCTGCCGCTTCTTGAGGTGTATCAACAGCAGCGATACCGCTGAAGGTGTCATGCCTTCCAGGCGTGATGCCTGACCCAGCGTTACCGGGCGCGACGCCATGAGCTTTTGCAGCGCTTCGTTTGACAGCCCATCAACCACCTCATAGTCGATATCTTCGGGTAGCCGTAACGACTCCTGCTTTGCCTGCTTCGCGATTTCGCGCTCCTGCCTGGCGATATAACCTGCGTACTTGGCTTGCACTTCGAGCTGCAACTCCACCTGCTCACGTTGTTCATCATCGATGAGCGCACGCATGTCGCCACTGCCGACTTCCGGCAGCGCAATTACGTCCTGATAAGTGATCTCCGGGCGCTTTAGCAGCGCGGCGGCTTTCGTGCCCGTCGACTTCACGGTAATGGAATCGAGGCGCTTCTGCTCCGCCGCAACCGCGTCTCGCTTCGCATTGAAAATGTTCCAACGCTTGTCATCGACGAGTCCGAGCTCCCGGCCTTTCGGCGTAAGCCGCAGATCAGCATTGTCTTCGCGCAGCGTGAGCCGATATTCGGCGCGACTCGTAAACATCCGGTAGGGCTCGCTGACGCCGCGCGTGATCAGGTCATCAACCAAAACACCGATGTACGCTTCATGACGCTCAGGGAACCACTCTTGCTGTTCTTTCGCCTGGCGCGCTGCATTGATACCGGCGAGCAAACCCTGGGCGGCGGCCTCTTCGTATCCCGTCGTGCCGTTTATCTGGCCGGCAAAATAAAGCCCGTCAACATGCTTTGTTTCCAGCGTCGGCTTGAGGTCGCGAGGATCGAAGTAGTCATACTCGATTGCATAACCCGGCTGCATAATGTGCGCGTTTTCGAAACCAATGATCGAGCGCACAAAACGCACCTGTGTCTCATACGGCAAACTCGTCGAAATGCCGTTCGGGTAAACCTCGTCCGTATTCAGCCCCTCCGGCTCAACGAAGACCTGATGCGATGTCTTGTCCGCAAAACGCACAATCTTGTCCTCAACGGACGGGCAGTAACGCGGCCCAACCCCTTCTATCATCCCGGAATACATGGGCGACTCATGGAGTGAGCTGCGAATAATGTCGTGTGTCTCCTCAGTCGTCCTGGTGATGTGGCAGCAAATCTGTTGCGGGTGATCGCGGCGCCGGCCGAGGAAAGAGAACACCGGTGTTGGTTCGTCGCCGGCCTGCTCGAGCATCAGGTCATAGTTCAGCGTCTTGCCGTCGAGGCGCGGTGGCGTACCCGTTTTCAGGCGCGCGACGCTGAACGGTAGCTCCCGAAGTCGTTCTGCAAGCTTGTTTGACGACGCGTCGCCGGCTCGACCCCCGGCCTTCTCGGTGCGGCCGATAAGAATACGCCCCGCCAGGAATGTGCCAACAGTCAGTATGACGGTCCTGGCAAGAAACCGCTGGTCTTGCGACGTAACGATTCCCGTAACACGATCGCCGTCGATAATGAGATCCTCAACCGACTGCTGAAACACTGCCAGGTTGGGTTGATTTTCAATCATCGCCCGAATCACCTGGCGGTAAAGCTGGCGATCCGCCTGCGCGCGCGTTGCGCGAACGGCAGGGCCCTTGCTCGCGTTGAGCGTGCGGAACTGGATTCCCGCCACATCGATTGCCCGCGCCATCGCGCCGCCCAGCGCGTCGATCTCCCTGGTCAGGTGGCCCTTGCCAATTCCGCCGATGGCCGGGTTGCAGCTCATCTGCCCAAGCGTCGCGATGTCTTGAGTGACCAGAAGCGTAGCCGCACCCGAACGCGCGGCCGCCAGTGAAGCTTCCGTACCGGCGTGACCGCCGCCGATCACTATTACGTCGTATGATTCAATCATTGGTTAAAAAGTAACCACCCAGGGCCGCGCATTCTTTACTATTTGCAGACCGTTGTCCAAGATACTCCGCTATTTCACGCGCCGAGTGTTTCATGCTTCGTCTTGCCGCCGTCCTTTTTGCCTCCCTGTTGGCCGCTGGCGCCGCCAACGCTGCGTCTTTGGAGCTTACGGACTGCCGCATCAGTGCCGGACCGGGCGCGCCCAGCATCAAGGCCCGTTGCGGCACCATGACCCGCCGACTGGACCCGACAGGCTCCGTAGCCGGCGAAATCGAGCTGCGGGTGGCCGTCGTCCCTGCCCTCAACCTCACCCCCGAACCAGACCCGGTGGTGCCGATTGCCGGCGGTCCCGGCCAGGGTTCCGTGCAATTCTACACCACCTATTCCTCGGCCTTTGAAGAGGTCCGGCGCAATCGCGACATCTTGCTCGTCGATCAACGCGGCACTGGCGAATCATCACCAATGGACTGTCCCGTCGATGACGAGCTCTTAGACGGACAATATTCAACCGAACTGACGATCGAGTCCGCGCGCGCCTGCCTCGATACGTTACCTCACGACCCACGATTTTTTACAACCAGCGTCGCAGTAACGGATCTCGAGGCCGTGCGTGAGGCCCTGGGCTACGCAAAGCTGAATCTCTACGGCGTATCCTACGGCACCCGCGTCGCACAACATTTCGCCCGCCGCTATCCGGACTCAACGCGCACCATCGTGATTGACGCCGTTGTGCCACCGCAGATAGCGCTTGGCCCGGAAATCGCGACGGAAAGTCAAAAAGCAGTGGACAACATTCTTGCCCGTTGCGGCGCGGACAGCGCATGTAACGAGCGTTTCCCGGACATCGGGGAAACATTCACGAGAGTCGTCGCTTTGTTGACGAGTGCACCGGCCACGATCAGTGTGCCGGACCCCAGCACGGGGCGGCCGGAAGAAATCGACTTCGGCAACATTGAGCTGGCGGTCGCAATACGCCTGCTCGCCTATCACCCGAACTCCATGGCGTTGCTGCCGCTGCTGATCAATGAAGCCGGGCAGGGCAACTACGTGCCGCTGGCGTCGCAATTTCAAATGACGATGCTCGCCCTGACCGACGCGCTGTCACTCGGCATGCACAATTCGATCATGTGCACCGAGGACATTCCTTTCATTGACAAGACAACCATCGATTATGGCGCCGTCGCCGCCAGCTACATGGGCCCGATGCAACTCGACGCACTCGACGCACTATGTTCGGTCTGGCCCGCCGGGCCTATCGACCCGGATTTCAAGGTGCCGCTCGCAACTGACCTGCCCGTACTGCTGCTGTCCGGCGACGCCGACCCAATTACTCCGCCCCGCTACGCGGAGATGGCCGCCGTCAATTTCTCGAACGCCCGCCATTTAATTGGCAAGCACCAGGGCCACGGTCAGCTCGCTGTCGGCTGCACGCGGCGGCTCGTAGCTGCCTTTATCGACACCGCCGATCCTGACGGACTCGACGTGGACTGCCTGGAACGCAGTTTCGTCATGCCGTTCTTCCTCGACTTCTCGGGACCAGCGCCATGATAAAGGTCGATCGAATTCACAAGTCTTTCGGCAATGTGCAGGCTCTGCGTGGCGTCAGTTTCGCGGCGCCCGATGGCAAAATTACGGGGCTACTCGGCCCGAACGGGGCGGGCAAATCCACGATCATGCGCGTGCTGTACACGGTATTGCGGCCGGACAAGGGCTATGCCTCCGTCGACGGCATCGACGTGGTCGCCGACAGCCTTGCCGCACGGAGGCGAATTGGCGCGCTGCCACACGGTGCCGGACTTTATCCCCACCTCACCGCCAGAGAAAACATCGCTTATTTCGCGCGGCTGTGTGGAGTCGAGAAAGGGGTACTTGACGACCAAGTCGACAACATCATCAAGCTGCTGGAAATCGGCGACTTCGCAGATCGCCGTACGAAGGGCTTTTCACAAGGTCAGCGCACCAAAGTGTCACTGGCGCGCGCGCTGGTACACGACCCGCAGAACGTGATTCTCGACGAGCCCACCAATGGCCTTGACGTCATGGCGACGCGGTCGTTGCGCGACCTGATTCTTAAATTGAAAGACGCTGGCCGTTGCGTGTTGTTCTCCAGCCACGTCATGCAGGAGGTCGCCGCCCTGTGCGACGACATCTGCATTATCGCCGACGGTGTCGTCGCGATTGACGATTCGATCGACGGCATCCGCGAACGCACCGGTTGCGACGACCTTGAAGACGCTTTCGTCGCGGCCATACACCTGGTGGCAGCAGAATGACGCGCACTCTCGTCACTGTTTTCCTGAAGGAGATTGTCGACAACCTGCGCGACAGGCGCTCGCTTGCCTCTGCGCTTATCATGGGACCGATTTTCGGGCCAATCTTGTTTGCGTTCGTTATCAGTCTTTCGATTGAGCGCTCTCTCGACGACGTCGAAGAGACCATGGAATTGCCCGTTGTTGGCCAGGAATACGCGCCCAACCTGGTGCGCTACCTCGAGAGCCGTAACATAGAAATCACTGACGGGCCGGCAGATCCTGACGCCGCCGCTGCGGCTGTGAGAACCGGCCTTCACGACGTTGTATTGGTGATACCCGAGGATTTCGGCGCGCAATTGGCCGCCACCAGACCGGCAAGAGTCAAACTGTATTCGGACGGGGCCAATACTCAAGGAGGTCGAGAAGCCCGTCGCGCCGCGCGCGCGCTGTCCGCTTACAACCGGGAGCTTGCCGCTATTCGTTTGTCCGCTCGCGGCATCAACCCATTGGTGCTCAGGCCCATTAACATCGACGACATTGATGTGTCGACGCCGAGTGGTCGCTCCGCCATGTTGCTCGGCATGATGAGCTACTTTTTTATCTTCGCGTTGCTGATGGGTGGCATGTATCTCGCCATCGACTCTACGGCCGGCGAACGCGAGCGCGGCTCTCTGGAGCCGCTGCTTTCGCTACCGGTAACGCGCACTCAGTTAATGCTCGGCAAGATTGCGGCAACCGGCGTATTCATGGCGTTCTCGCTGATGCTTAGTTTGCTGTCATTCTATGTTGTATTGAAATTCATGCCGCTGGAAAAATTGGGTATGACACCAAACTTTGACCTTGCCGTCGTTGTCGCCGCGTTCTTTCTGCTCGCGCCATTCATTCTCCTGGGCGCCTCATTGATGACGCTCGTTGCCTCTTTCACGAAGAGCTACAAGGAGGCGCAGACCTGGATTAGCGTGGTGTTGATTGCGCCGACACTGCCCATTCTGATCGTCAGCATCCTGACGTTGCGGCCGCAACTTGGGTTCATGTTCGTGCCAAGTTTGAGCCAGCACCTAATCCTTGTGGACATGGTCAAGAACGAGCCCTTGAATGGCCTGCACATTGCCATTTCTGTTTTCAGCACGCTCGTGTTCGGCGCTTTGCTGACCTGGGCCTGCGCGCGCCTGTACCGCCGCGAGGGTTTGCTCGGGTAGAATCGTGATGTACCTCTATGTGCACGCCGGCAGCCGCGATGAATGCCCCGGATGACGCAACACAACGGACGCCTCAGTAGGCACCCGCGCCGGCCACCATGACCCCGATGGCGAGAAATGGAATGGCCGCAACAATACCGACCGCAGCTCCGGCCGTCTTCAGCACCGAAATCCTGACCCGCTCCGCAGCATAAACGTCCCTCCAGTCAGCGACGACCGGCGCGCCCCTGCGCTGGCTGAGAGTCGCTTTGTGCAGCGTTCCCGAGATTTCCGTTTCGCTGACCTTCGTCACATCGATTACTTTCACACGATCGTCAATGTAGGTCAGCCGGACTCTGTCACCGACCTGTATTTTCTCCGCCAGCGTCGCGTGTTCGTCTGCGTAGATGGGTTTAATCGTCGTGCAGGCTGCGGTTAGCAGAAACAGTGTGCTGCTGAGCAGTACCAGGGTTTTTCTGATCACGCCGTTCATATTGTTCTCCTCGTCTGGCGAGGGTTAACAATGCCGGCACGCGCTGTCGCAAACCTGACGATGGCCTGATGGTTTTCCTATTTTGACCTGATGATGGCGGGCCGTCTGCAGAATCAACGACTTGCCAACGCCATTACTTGCCGATGCAGAATTCCGAGAATATTTTTCCCAGCAGTTCGTCTGAGGAAACCGCCCCGGTAATCTCGCCGAGCGCCTGCTGCGCAAGGCGTAACTCTTCGGCCAGCAGCTCTCCGGCACGAGTCTCTTGCAACGCCGCCTGCCCAACCGCGAAATGCTCGGCGGCCCGGTGCAGCGCGTCCATGTGTCGTTTTCGTGCGGTGAAAGCACCTTCGCCGATATTTTCGTAGCCTGCCAGCTCGCGAATGCGCGTCCGCAATGCATCGATGCCCGCACCGTTCTTCGCCGACAAATAAACCCGTCCGTCTCTTAAGCCGGGCGCGTCCCCGCTCAAATCGACTTTGTTGCGAATGACGGTCACCGGCACATTATCGGGCAGCGCTTCGTCCAGTGTGTCTTCTTCGGCCTCTGTTGCGTCCTGTATCCACAACACCGCGTCAGCGTTGCGCAGCGCATTGCGCGCACGGCGCATTCCTTCTGCCTCGATACGATCAGGGTCATCACGCAATCCGGCCGTATCAACGAGCTCTACCGCGAGACCGTCAATATCAATTTGTTCGCGCAAGATGTCGCGGGTCGTTCCGGCAACCTCCGTGACAATCGCTGCGTCCTGACCACTGAGCAGATTCAAGAGGCTCGACTTACCCGCGTTGGGTTTGCCAACAATAACGACCTGAAAACCATCGCGTAACACACGCCCCTGTGCTGCCGCCGCCGTTAGCGCCGCAAAGGCGGCGGCGCACTCGTCAAGTCCTCGTAGCAACTGCTCATCGTCAAGAAAGTCGATTTCCTCCTCCGGGAAATCAATAGCCGCCTCCACATGCATGCGTAGCCGGACAAGCCGCTCCGCCAGCGCCGCAACGCTATCCGAAAACGCCCCGGACAACGAACGTAACGCGGCTCGCGCTGCCTGGGCTGTTCCACTGTTGATAAGGTCTGCAATGGCCTCCGCCTGGGTGAGATCGAGCTTGCCATTCAGAAAGGCGCGCTTAGAAAATTCACCGGGCTCGGCGCGCCTCGCGCCGAGTCCGACAATCGCCTCAACAAGCAGTGACACCACGATCGGCCCACCGTGTCCGTGCAGCTCGAGGACCGACTCACCCGTGAACGACGCCGGTGCCGGGAAATACAGGGCGAGGCCGGCATCGACCGTGTCGCCTGCTGCGTTACGAAAATTTCGGTAGGTCGCCGTTCTCGGTTCAGGCAGGCCGCCCAGCGTGGCCCGCGCGATTGCCTCGACGCTGTTTCCGGACACCCGCACGATCGCGACGCCCCCGGTACCTGGCGGCGTGGCAGCAGCAACGATCGTCTCGGCCATGTAGGGTAACGTCGGCATGCAACAATGAAACCACAGCTCGGCCGCCCTAATCGCCTTTTTTGCCGGCCTTGCGCGCCTTTGCTTCCCGTTCGACTACTTTATTGATGTTCCACTGCTGTGCGATCGACAACAGCGTATTGGTCACCCAGTAAAGCACGAGCCCCGCCGGGAAAAACGCGAAGAACCCCGTAAACATGATCGGCATGATCTGCATGACTTTCGCCTGCACCGGATCGGCCGGTGCCGGGTTCAGCTTTTGCTGCATGAACATTGCCACGCCCATGATTAGCGGCAATATGAAGTACGGGTCACGCGTCGACAGGTCCGTAATCCAAAGTGCGAACGGCGCCTGCCGCATCTCGACGCTCTCAAGCAGCACCCAGTAGAAAGCAAGAAAGAACGGCATCTGAATCAATATTGGCAAGCAGCCGGCTGCCGGATTCACTTTTTCGCGCTTGTACAGTTCCATCATGGCCTGGCTGTGCGCTTGTTTGTCGTCTTTGTAGCGCTCCTTCAGCGCCGTCATCCGCGGCTGCAGGCTGCGCATTTTTGCCATGGATCGACCGCTGGCTTCGGTGAGCTTGTAAAATGCGAGCTTGATCAGGAATGTGACGAAAATAATCGAGACACCCCAGTTGCCCACGAAACCGAATACGATGCTCAACAACCAGAACAAGGGCTGTGAAATAATTGTCAGCCAACCATAATCAACCGTCAGCTTCAGACTATCGTCTATCTCCTCAAGCTGAGACTGCAACTTCGGCCCGATAAAAAGTGTGGTCACGAACGTCTTGCTCGCGCCAGGAGCGATCGACTGTGCCCGACCAATCACACTTGCTATCGAGCGATCCCCGCGGACCGCAACATTAAACCGCTGTTCGCTGCCAGGCATTGGCACGACCGCGCTCAGAAAATGGTGCTGGATTGACGCGAACCAGCCCGCCTGCGAGGAAAACGAAACCGCACCATCCTCGATAAGGTCATCAAGTTGCAGCTTTTCCGATTTCTCTCCGTCGTAGATTATCGGGCCGCCAAAAGAATACGAATCCACATCGAACATGGAACGTTCCGGCGCAACGAAATGGCGTTGAATTTGCGAGTAATCGGCACCGCGCCAGAGTCCGTCACTATTATTAGTCACCTCTTGCTCCACGCGGATGGCGTAGCCACCACGCGTGAAGTAAAAGCGCTTTTCCACCGTCACGCCGACAGCACTGCGCCACATCAGCGGAACAACAAGCTCATCTGCGCCGCCCAGAGAGTAACGCTGGCTTGGGCTCGTAAACTGCGCCAGATGATTGGGTTCGTCGCCCTCCCCGACGATGCGCAAGCCGGTTTGAATCAGACCGAAATTCGCTGGCTCGGAGCTCAACAGTTTCACTAATGTGTCCGGTCGGTCTTTCGCGACCGGGTAAGCGATAAGTGACGCCTCCAGTAACGTACCGCCCTGAGTGCTGATTTCGATTTCGAGAACGTCAGTGGTTACGCGAATGGTCGCTGCGCCCGATTCACCCTGTGTTGTTGACAACTCCGCTGGCGCCGGCGCGTCAATGCTTTCCGGGGTGTTTGCCGTCGGTGCTGCCAGTTCGGGCAGGTCCATGTCACTCTGCGGCAGCTCCTGCTGCGCCGTCTGCTCGGTCACCACGGCGGCGGGGGGCTGCGCGTAGTCTTGTAACCAGGCCTGATAGGTAATCCAGGCCGTGAGGCCGAAGAACGCCCAAATCAGCAGTCGTTGATTATCCATCCGTTAGCTTTCCTGCATGCTTATTGTCTGATTCGTTCTTGCGGCATGCCGTTGCGCAGCGTTGCCAGTGCCGGTTGAGACTGGTCGCCATTGCCGGGTTATCGGCGCCGGCCGCCGCCGCTCGATTGATAACCACCACGTCCAGCCCCGCCAACAGCGTTTGGTGCTGCCGGAAAGATTCTCGAACAATCCGTTTAATGCGATTTCGTGCTGTTGCGCGACGGCACAGTTTCTTGGAGATCGCGAGGCCCAGTCGAGCCAGATCCTCATCGTTCCGTCGCCAGAGCACTGTAAATAACCCGTCCCGGCTGCGCGTCGCTTTTTCGAATACGCGGCCGAAAGCCGCGGCGTTCAGTAGCCGGTTTGGCTTTTTGAACCGGTTGCTCGCGTCGCTCGGCAATCCTGAAATGGGACTCGTCGTCGTGACGTTAGCTAGCTGCGTTACGGCGTCAACTGCGCGCGGCCTTTTGCGCGGCGGCGTTTGAGAACGAGGCGCCCGGCCTTCGTGGCCATACGCGCACGGAAACCGTGGGTGCGTGCACGTTTGATTTTGCTGGGCTGATATGTGCGTTTCATTGCCTGATACCTGGTTCGAGATCCGGCAATATCAAGCCGGTTTTGCGGAGGGCGGCAAGCGTACGCAGAAGGCCTGACAGTGTCAATAGACGGATGTAACCACTGGACTTTCAGTATAGACTGCCCGGTCTTTATTCTGTCTCTTAAAGCTACACGGCTCAGTCTGTTTTGTGGGCCCTTTGGGGAATTCGTTGTCTGCTGAATCGACGCTCTGGAACGACTGCCTTCGCGTACTGCAAGCGGAGCTGCCAGAGCAACAGTTCAATACCTGGATCCGGCCTTTGCAGGCCGTGGACGATGATGGTGTTTTGCGCCTGTTGGCCCCTAATCGCTTCGTCGTGGACTGGCTGCAGCAACATCACATAAATCGAATTTTGCAGCTCGTCGAGGAAAAGGGCGGCGGCGCGAAGGTTATTATTGAGGTCGGATCACGCCGTGCCGCGTCGCCACAGACGAGCGTCAACCGTCCTCGACCAATTGTTATCACGGCCCCCAGCGCGCCACCTGTTGCTTCGCGACTGAACCCAATCTTTTCGTTTGCAAATTTCGTCGAAGGTAAAAGCAACCAGCTCGCGCGGGCCGCAGCCAGCCAGGTCAGCGAGAATCCCGGTAAATCATATAACCCGCTGTTCATTTATGGTGGCGTTGGCCTCGGAAAAACGCACCTTATGCACGCCATTGGCAACGCCATGGTTGAGAATAATCCCAACGCCCGAGTCAGCTATGTCCGTTCGGAGCGTTTTGTTGGCGACATGGTTCAGGGCTTGCAGCACAATACGATTTCGGAATTCAAGCGTTCCTACCGCGCGCTGGATGCTTTATTGATTGACGACATTCAGTTCTTCGCCGGCAAGGAGCGCTCTCAGGAAGAGTTTTTCCACACCTTTAATGCCTTGCTTGAAGGACAGCGACAAATTGTTCTGACCTGCGATCGCTATCCCAAAGAGGTTGCCGGTCTTGAAGAACGTCTCAAGTCTCGTTTTGGTTGGGGCCTTACCGTGTCCATTGAGCCGCCGGAGCTGGAGACATCAGTGGCGATTCTCATGAGTAAAGCAGATGCTGATGGTATCGCGTTGCCGGAAGAAGTCGCGTTTTTCATCGCCAAACGAATTCGTTCCAACGTTCGGGAACTGGAGGGCGCGTTGCGTCGAGTAATCGCCAACCATCGCTTTACGGGCCGCAAAATCGATGTCGATTTCGCCAAAGAAGCATTACGCGATCTACTCGCAATGCAGGACCGCCTCGTGTCCATTGAAAACATCCAGAAAACCGTCGCCGACTACTTTAAGATTCGCGTTGGGGATTTGTTGTCAAAGAAGCGTACGCGTTCGATAGCACGGCCGCGACAGTTTGGCATGGCCTTAGCTAAAGAGTTAACCAACCACAGTCTGCCGGAGATCGGCGATGCGTTTGGTGGGCGCGATCACACAACTGTGCTGCACGGTTGTCGGCGCATCGCATCGCTGCGTGAGACGGACAAGCGTGTTGATGACGATTATTTAAATTTGTTCAGAACCCTGACAGGTTAGTGTGGATAAGCAGTGAATAAACTGACTGCTGTTTTTTATGCACAGGTCACCCACAGGACATGGACCATTGAAACAGGATTTGCTAGCCTCGCAATCATTACGTAAGTTATTGAATAATAAGGTAATTAAAAAGTTATACACAGGCCTTTGGGTGCTTAATAATAATAATAATTATAAATTTCCAATATTTATTAACAGGTGGAACCTATGAAGTTTAGTGCAGCTCGGGAAGTGCTGTTGAAACCATTACAAGCCGTAATTGGGGTCGTTGAGAGACGTCAGACAATGCCGATTCTCTCTAATGTTTTGATCATTGCTCAAGATGGGCGGTTATCGGTAACAGCAACAGACCTGGAGGTTGAGCTGGTCGCACAGGCAGAGGTTGATGTGGAGAACGGGGGAGAAATTACGGTCTCTGGTCGAAAGCTGCTGGATATTTGCAAGGCCCTGCCGGAAGGGTCTGACATACACATCAGCCTTAGTGGAGAGAAGCTGTCTGTTCGCGCCGGCCGCAGCAAATTTAATCTGGCAACCTTACCAGCCGCGGAGTTTCCGGTTGTGGAGGACATTAAGGCGGGTCAGACGATTTCGGTGTCCCAGGAGGCGTTGGGGCATTTGATTGAAAAGACGCACTTTTCGATGGCACAGCAGGATGTTCGTTATTACCTTAACGGCATGCTGCTTGAAACCAGTGGACAGCATTTGCGCGCAGTTGCGACAGATGGGCACCGTCTTGCGTTATGCCAGGTCGAACTCGACGGAGCAGATCTTGAGGCGCAGCAGGTCATTGTGCCGCGTAAAGGTGTCCTGGAGTTGCAACGGTTAATGAGCGGAGAGGGTGACCTCAACATAGAGCTTGGTTCGAATCACATTCGGATTCAACTTGAGGGAATTCGCTTTACGTCGAAGCTAATCGATGGAAAATTTCCCGAGTATGATCGGGTAATCCCGAAAGAGTCGGCAAACGAACTAAAGGCGAACAGAAGCGAATTTCGTGACGCCTTGCAGAGGACGGCGATCCTGTCCAACGAAAAATATCGTGGCATTCGGCTGGTCATTCGCGACAGTGGAGTGATTCTACAGGCGCACAATCCAGAGCAGGAAGAGGCCGAGGAGGAGCTCGAAGTTGAGTACAGCGGCGAAGACATAGAGATCGGGTTCAACGTCAATTATCTTCTCGACGCACTTGGCGCGGTAGAGGGCGATATTGTAACGCTGTCCGTACAGGACAGTAATTCCAGTTGCTTAATTCGTCAGCCAGGAAATGAAGACAGCACCTTTGTCGTAATGCCCATGCGCCTATGATGTGACGGTTCAAGAATAATGATTCGATTATTCAGAGCCAGTAATTTCCGCTGCCTGGAATCGGTCGAGCTGGAGCTGGGCCCCAACTACAACCTGATTTACGGTGCCAACGCCTCCGGGAAGACAAGTCTTCTGGAGGCGTTGGCGTATCTGGGGCGCGGAAAGTCTTTTCGCGGCGCCAGCACCGCAAACCTCATTCGACACGGGGAAAGCGAATTTACGCTGTTCGCTGACCTGGACAGGGATGGGCGCGGCTTTACGGTTGGGGTTCGTAATGGGCGCGAGGGGCTGGAGGTCCGCGTCGGTGGCGAGGACAATGGCGGCGCTGCCGCCCTGGCGGAGGCGCTGCCGCTACAGGTTATCGATCCTGAGGTTCACGGCCTTATCGCCGGCGGGCCAGAGCATAGGCGCCGGTTCCTGGATTGGCTGGCGTTCCACGTGGAACCGGACCACCTGATGATCTGGCGCCGCTTCAGGCGGGCGCTCAAGCAGCGTAATGCGGCCCTTAAGGCGAAAGCGTCGGCGGCGGCGATTCGGAGCTGGAACGCCGAGTTCCTGGAGCTAAGCACCCAGCTCGATCAATCGCGGCGGCGGGTTCTGGATGTTGCGAAGCACAGCCTGGAGCAGTTCGGCCGGTGTTTGCTGCAGACGGAACTTGGTTTCGATTATCAGCAGGGCTGGCCCAGGGACAGGGAGCTGCAGGAGGTGCTGGAGGAAGGCCTGGATCGGGATTTGCAGCATGGCGCGACACAGAGCGGCCCACACCGAGCTGACGTGAAGGTTAGTTACAATGAGCGGCAGGCGCGCAAGCTGGTATCAAGGGGGCAGCAAAAACTGTTGGCCAGCGCGATGGTTCTCGGCGCGACGCAAACGGCACAGGCAGCGCTGGGCAGGCCGCTGTTGCTGCTGCTCGACGACCCGGCGGCGGAGCTGGACAGCGAGTCACTGGAGCGGTTGATGGCGGCGGTAGCAGGACTAAAGTGCCAGGTTATCGCCACTAGCTTGAGCCGGGAAGCGCTGACTTTCCCGCAGCAGCCCGTGTTGTTCCACGTGGAACAGGGCCGGGTTTCGGCGCAGCCCTGATAAGTTTCCGATTCGGTATAACTTTATGACCAAAAACACCTAAAACACCTTAAAAAAGAAAGCTTTGAATGTCCGTTCAGGCCCCTATTTTGCTACACTATGTCGGTTGCGCTAAGAGGCATTCGAATGACCGATCCAAACAGCTATACTTCTAGTAATATCAAGGTCTTAAAGGGACTGGAGGCCGTAAGAAAACGGCCCGGAATGTACATTGGCGACACCGACGACGGCACCGGCCTGCACCATATGGTTTTCGAGGTCGTCGATAACTCCATCGACGAGGCGCTGGCGGGTTTTTGCACCATGATTACCGTGACGATTCACGCCGATGAATCTGTGACGGTCAGCGACGACGGGCGCGGCATCCCGGTCGATATACATCCCGAGGAAGGGCGTTCAGCAGCCGAGGTCATCATGACCGTGCTGCACGCGGGCGGCAAGTTCGACGACAACTCCTATAAGGTCAGTGGTGGCCTGCACGGTGTTGGCGTTTCGGTTGTGAATGCACTTTCTGTGCACCTTGTCCTTACCATTCATCGTGACGGCAAGATGTATCAGCAGGAATACGTGCATGGCGAACCCAAAGCGCCGCTCGCGGTTATCGGGGACACCGATCGAACCGGCACGACGCTGCGTTTCAAACCCAGCGACCGCACATTTACCAACATAGTGTTTCATTACGACATCCTGGCGCGGCGTCTGCGCGAGCTGTCTTTTCTCAATTCCGGCGTGCGTATTCGCCTTGTCGACGAGCGTGATGAACAGGAGGAGGTGTTCGAGCACGAGGGCGGCATTCATGCGTTCGTGAAGCACCTCAATCGCAACAAGACACCGATCCACCCGAACGTCTTTTACTTCTCCACCATGGTTAACGATGTTGGCGTTGAAGCTGCGCTGCAATGGAACGATGGCTACCAGGAAAACATGTTCTGTTATACGAACAATATTCCGCAGCGAGATGGCGGTACGCATCTGGCGGGGTTTCGCTCTGCACTGACCCGAACGCTGAACACCTATATTGAAAAAGAACTCAACAGCAAGAAGGACAAATTCACGCCAAGCGGTGACGATGCGCGCGAGGGCTTGACGGCCGTCTTGTCGATCAAGGTGCCGGACCCGAAATTTTCAGCGCAGACCAAAGACAAATTGGTTTCATCGGAGATTAAGGGCATCGTTGAGCACGCGATGGCTGGAAAGCTGGAAGAGTATCTTCTAGAGCACCCGCAGGAAGCGCGGCAGATTGTTTCGAAGATTGTGGATGCTGCCCGGGCACGGGAGGCCGCGCGCAAGGCTCGTGAAATGACCCGTCGCAAGGGCGCCCTGGATATCGCCGGTTTGCCCGGCAAGCTGGCCGATTGCCAGGAAAAAGATCCCGCGCTGTCCGAAATATTCCTTGTCGAAGGAGATTCGGCTGGCGGCTCAGCCAAGCAGGGCCGGGATCGGCGGACACAAGCGATCCTGCCGCTCAAAGGCAAAATTCTGAACGTTGAAAAAGCGCGCTTCGACAAAATGCTGGCCTCTGCCGAGGTTGGCACGCTGATTACCGCACTTGGCTGCGGCATCGGACGGGACGACTTCGATCCCGACAAGCTGCGCTATCATCGCATCATTATCATGACGGACGCCGATGTCGATGGCTCACATATTCGTACGCTGTTGCTAACCTTTTTCTATCGCCAGATGCGTGAGCTCATAGAACGCGGACATATCTACATCGCGCAGCCGCCACTCTACAAAATAAAGCGCGGCAAACAAGAGGTATACGTCAAAGACGATGCCGAACTGAACAGCTATCTTCTAAGTGCGGCGCTGGACAATGCCGCACTGCACGTGAACAGCGAAGCACCGGCACTTTCGGGCATCGCGCTGGAAGCGCTCGCCAAAGAACACATCACGGTGGAAAACATCATCACCCGCTTGTCCCCGCGTTACGACGAGATGGTATTGCGAACGATCAGCAAGCTGCCGGAGGTGACCATGGAGGACAGTGAAAACCTGGACGCGCTGGACGCATGGACACAGGGACTTTCGGTTGCGCTGCCGAAAAGCACGGGGGACCGCGTAACAACTAGTAGCGTGGGAAACTATACGGCGGCGCTGGAGCGCGGTGACGCAGATGGCGAGGGCGTTCGCATAGCCATTACCAAAGTGCAACATGGCGTTAGCGTCACAAGATATTTGCCGCGCGAATTCTTCGATACCAACGAATATCGGCACATAATGTCACTGGCAGCCAAAATCAACGACCTGTTATCAGCCGGCGCAACTATTCGCCGCGGCGAGAGAGAGGCGCCGATTGAATCGTTTGCCGGCGCGATAGATTGGCTGATGAGCGAGGCTCGCCGGGGACAGTCGATACAACGTTACAAGGGGCTGGGCGAAATGAATCCCGACCAGCTATGGGACACAACGGTTAACCCGGAAACGCGCCGGCTATTGCAGGTGAAGATTGATGATGCCGTAAAGGCGGATGAAATATTTACTACGCTGATGGGCGACCAGGTTGAGCCGCGCAGAGAATTCATCGAAAAAAACGCGCTGACAGTCGAAAACCTCGACGTCTAGCCAGGGCCCCGCGTCCTGCGCCAGTTCAACAGTAGCGGCAGCAACGTTAAGTCGCTGCTAACCGCCGCAGTCAACGCGAGGGCGAAATATAGAGCGAACTGTCTAGTTGTCGGGAAGTCGCTGAGCTGACAAAGCAACAAGCCAGTGCAGAGCATTATTGTACTCAGCAGGACGCTAAACTCTATGCTGCTGCCACTCAGTCTCGCTCCGCGCCGATGGGAGTACAGGATATGGATCGTGTCATCGACAATGACGCCAAGCGCGACCAGGAAAACAAAGGCGGTGACGAGATTGAGCGGATCGCCAAGCAACCAGACGATTCCGACGACAATCAGCAATGGCACGGCGTTCGCCAATAGCGCGGCGAAGAGTGCATACGCGGAACGGAATATTATGAATATCGCCCCGAAAATTATGACCAGCGAAAAGCTCAACGAAACCACCAGTGAGGACATGGCTCGTTCATCGATGCCCTCATAAACCAATTGAGCGCTGCTGTAAACGATATCGAACCCCGCCCTGTTTTCGTCTTGCAACACGTCAAGCTCGTCGATGAGTATTGCCGCGGAAGCAGGTTCCGAGACAAAGGCCGTGATCAGGAAGCCACCGGCATCCCCGACGGCAGGTACAAGTGTCGTGCTACGAACGCCACCAGTGTCCCTAAGGTGGTTTCGAACTTTGCCGGCGAAGCGCAAAGTGGCTAGCGATGGCGCACGGTCGGTGCTGGACGTGACGAGAACGTGGAGCGGCGCGTAGACGAAAAAGTGTTTTTCGAAAATCGCAACAGCCTTCGTAAAATTCGCATTGTCCGGAAAGAAAATTCGTGGATCAGACTTAACTTGCAGATAAGGCAGCGCAAATACACTTGCTACGGCCGCCGCTATCATTAGCGTGGCGACAATTTTTTGATGCCGCTGCACCGCCCCGGAAAAGCGCAGGTATCCACGCGACCGATGCGCCGTGGCAGTGTCCACACTCAAATGCCAGCGCAGCGCCCACGGCGCAAAAAGAATAATGAGAGCAAAGGAGGCAAGCAGCGACGTCGACGCCAACAAGCCCAGCGATCGGATCGGCGCGATCTCGTTGAAACCCAGGGAGGCCAGGGCAACTGCGGTTGTAAGGCAGCTGATAAGGTAAGGAACGGCAACGCGGCGCAACGTGAGGGCGACCACGGCATCCAGATCGTCACTGGATTCGAGAGCGGAGGACGACTTGGCCAGAAAGTGGCAGCTGTTGGCCAGCGCGACGATCAAGACGATAGGCAACGCAAGCAGCGTGACGAGATTAATACTGATATTCAAAAAGCCCAGGAAACTGAAAACGACAATAAACGACGCAAGGCTGGCAAAGACCGGCAAAACCAGAGCGCGCCAATGACCAAATGCGAGCAGTAGTGCGCCTAACATGGTGACAACAATCGCAGGAATGAGCTTACGCAGGTCCTGGCGTAAACCGGCCGCAACGTCTTCTTCGAGGGCGGCAGCCGCAAGGACGCCGACCGTTGCAAGCCCGGAGGGAAATTCATGGCCCCTGATAAGGGCAACAACCCGGGCCGCGTCGGCGCTGGAAACATCGGCCGCCAGGGCGAAATATTTTGCCCCCTTGCTTACGAGTGATTTCGCGCTATCGCCTTGTTGAAGGCCAAGCAGAAAAGCACCGAGCGAAGTATCGACATCCTGCCCGAACAACAAGAGCTGACCCTCAAACAAGTGTGCGGAGCGCACGGACGCGAACTCGGAGAGTTGCGCAATTTTTGCTTCAAGGGCGCGCAAATCGGCGAAGGCGGGTCCAACGGTCGCTCTTCCCGGGGCAATAATGGCCACCACAGTCTCGGTGTGGCCGCGAGCAGCGGCGATTTTCGCGGCCGCCTGGGCGCTGGGGTAGTTGGCCGCAAGCTGATCAACCATCGAGCCGGAGTAGGCCGGTGGCCGCAGCTGTATGGCGAAAACGATAACCAGGAGAACCGCCAGGCCCGCCGCGATACGCGAGCGGTGTGCGAGCCGCAGAAAGACGTAATCGAACAAACGAATCATGCCAAAAAAGCCTGCCAGCATCCTAATGGAGCCTGAACTGGATAGAATGTCGTACTTGACGGTAAAAGCGTACAAAAATGACGGATAAACGCTTCCGGATACATGCGGTTTTTCTGACGATTGCACCGATTATCGCTGCGTGGTTTGGCATGTCTGTGTTCGCGGCATGCCTGCTGGTGTTGTTGTTGCTTGTCTGGCGCTGGCTCATTGTGCTCAGCGGATTTTCCATACCCGAAAAATCCCCGGTATTGGTGCTGGAGACGATTTCGATCAGTCACTTTGTTGAGAAGGTTCGCTGGTCAATGGACCGCCTTGGCGTTCCCTACACGGAGCGGGCAACGGGCGGCACACTCGGCGCTTTTTTCCGCGGTCGCACGGTGCCGCAACTCAAGGTTCGCACCGGAAGTGTGTGCTCGGTCATTGGTAATTCAGCGGATATTTTGCGCTACCTGTGGGGTCGTTACGCGGCCGAAGACCCGGTGGCTGCAGCCTTCCTGGAGCCGACCACCGAACGCCTCGAGCTCGAGCGGCGCCTGGATCGCCACGGCGTCAATTTGCAAGTCTGGACTTACTATCGAATACTGGCGGACAGGGAGATGACGCTGCAGGCCTGGGGAGTCAACAACCCGCTGGTACCGTTCTGGCAACGGCAGTTACTGCGGCTGTTGTTTCCGCTTCTGGCTGCCTTGGTGCGCAGGGCGTTCTCGGTTAACGATGCCAACTTTGCACGGTCTGTTGAACACATTGAAGCGTTGCTGGCCGACCTCAACAGTCGTTTGATGGACAAGCGCCAGTCGTTGCTTGGCGGTGACGAACTGAATTACACGGATATTGCATTCGCTTCGATGACGGGACTATGGCTGATGCCCACGGCCTATGGCGGCGGCAAGGCCGACCACGTGCGGATGGAAAGAGACAGGATGCCGGCGCCAATGCGCGCGGACGTAGAGGCGTGGGAGGCGGCCTACCCGGAAGTCGTCGCCTTTGTCTCGGGGTTGTACAGAAAGGAACGAATGCTGTCGTTGCGGGTCGAACCGCGAAACGCTTAGGGGTGACATGAATGTGAGCAGGTATCTCGCACTTCTGGGTGCGGCGGCCGTCGCAGGATGTGCGGCAAGCGGTGCAACACAGGACTCGAGTGCGATTTCAAAAGCGAAGGCCCTCGAGGACTACGTTGAAGTCGGACAGCTTGAGGAGCTGGCGTTGATTCGAACGCGGGATCAGATTCACTATAAAGTGGTTTCTGAAAAACACATCATCATTTATGATCGAAAAAAGTCCTACCTGGCGACGTTTCGGCGCGCATGCAGAGAACTTAAAGAGACGCATGTCACGCCGGATATTCGTCATGATCGAAATACCATTCGGGCGCGATTCGACACCATCAGAGGGTGCAGGATTGAATCGCTATACGCGCTTGACGATGGTCAGGCCGAAGAATTAATACAGCTTGGCGAGGGGCCGGGCGGATAAAACTCCAGAGGGGAGAACTTGTGGAAAAAATTGTAATCAGCGCGGCTGCGCTGTTGTTTGTTGTCGCCTGCGGCAAGTCGGCCACAGAGCAACTCGTTGCCGAAGACGCGCAGGCAGGGCATTCTGGTATTGCGTTAGCGAACATGGACGCAAGCGTTCGTCCGGGCGAGGATTTCTTTTCCTACGTCAACGGTACGTGGCTGGCAGAAACAGAAATACCCGCCGACAAATCCAGCTACAGCGTTTTTGCCTCGTTGAATGATGAATCACAGGACAACGTCAAGATCATCATTGAGGAATCCGCCACAGGGGATTTCGCGAAGGGCAGTGACGAACAAAAGGTCGGCGACCTGTATCGTTCGTTCATGGACATGGAGAGGCGAGACGCGCGGGGCATGGAGCCATTGCGGCCGGAGCTCGAGCGCATCGACGCGATAACCGATCATGCTGATCTCGCCGTTTACTTCGCTGAAACGATGAAGCGCAACCTTGATGCGCCGTTTAGCCTCGGCCAGTATGCGGATCTCAAGAACCCGAAAAAGTACATGATTTATGTGGGACAGAGCGGACTGGGCCTGCCTGACCGCGAGTACTACCTGACAGATGACGAAAAGTCCGCGGAGCTGCGCGACCAGTATGTGGAGCATATCGAGAAGATGTTTGGCCTGGCCGGCTTCGAGAACGGCGCGGCTGCGGCGGCAACCATAATGGCGCTGGAAACGCGCCTGGCCGAGCAAAACATGACGAAGGAAGATAGTCGCGACTTGGCCACGAATTACAATAGTGTTGCTCTCGAAGACCTTCCCGCGCTCATGCCGCACTTCAACTGGCAGGGATATCTCACAGAAGGTGGTCTGCAGGACGTCGGTGCGCTGGTCGTCTTCAACACCGACTATATGAAAGCGCTGGACGGCATCATTGTCGATACCGACCTGGAAACCTGGAAAACCTATCTTCGCTGGGTAGCAATTGACAATACAGCAACCCGCCTGAGCAGCGAACTGGACGAGCAAAACTTCGCGTTCTATGGCACGACACTGTCAGGCACCGAGGAGCAACTACCCATGTGGCGTCGCGCGGTCAGCGTAGTGAATGGCAACCTCGGAGAAGTTGTCGGCAAGGTATACGTGAAAAGACACTTTCCGCCCGAGGCGAAGGAACGCATGCTTGAGCTGGTGGGTAACATCGTTAATGCGTATGAAAAGAGCATCAAGGAGCTCGAGTGGATGTCCGAAGACACCAAGGTGCAGGCGCTGGACAAGCTTTCCAAGTTCACTCCGAAGATTGGTTATCCTGACGAATGGCGAGATTATTCGGCGCTGGTTATTGAGGCGGATGACTACTACGGCAACATTGAGCGCGCGGCCCTGGCCGAGTATCAGCGCTTGATGGACAGGCAGGGCGGGCCGGTAGATCGCACTGAGTGGGGCATGACGCCACAGACGGTCAATGCGTATTACAGTCCGCCGCTTAACGAGATCGTATTCCCGGCCGCAATCCTGCAACCTCCGTTTTTCGATCTGAATGCCGACGACGCGGTCAATTATGGCGCAATCGGCGCGGTCATCGGCCACGAAATTGGTCACGGCTTCGATGACACGGGCAGCACATTCGATGGCGATGGCGTAATGCGCAACTGGTGGACTGACGAAGACCTGGCAGAATTTGAGAGACGCACTGGAAAACTTGTTGAACAATACAATGCCTTTCAGCCTTTCGACGATTTGAACGTCAACGGCGAGTTCACGCTTGGCGAAAACATCGGCGATCTCGGCGGTATCAGTATCGGTCTGCTTGCCTACCAGATGTCTCTCAATGGCGAAGAAGCACCGGTCATAGATGGATTCACGGGCGTGCAGCGTGTGTTCCTCGGCTATGGCCAGGTCTGGCGCAACAAGTACCGCGAGGAGGCCTTGCGACTGCTTATTGGTACCAATCCACACTCACCCGCGCAGTATCGAGCAAATGGTGCGGTACGCAATGTGCCGGCTTTCTACGAGGCGTTCGATGTCAGCGAAGACGATGCGCTGTACCTGGCGCCCGAAGATCGTGTGAAGATCTGGTAATGTAGCGTCAAGCTGATCCAGCAAGGGGGCCTCCAATGGAGGCCCTTTTCCTTGTGCGTCAGTGGCACTTCTTGAGGTCGCGTTTCAATAGCCACCAGTTGAGCGGCCATGCTGCCAGGAAGCCCGCAGGCACTGCCGCCGCAACGCCGGCCCAGAAAGCGGGAGAGATTATTGACCCGGCCTGCATGCCACCGGCCGCATAGTCGGCAGCATTCATGGCAATCTCCATTACTCCGATTGACACGACTTCGCCGATCCAGATGAGTTTGAGTGCTTCAAGGAAAGTCTTGTTCTGGTTGCGCATCACCGGCACGAGACCAAGGGCCATGCCCGACAGATAGGCCAGGGACGTCGCCAGGACAATGATCGGTCCTACGGAAAGACCAAGGGCGACGCCAATCATCAGGCCCGCGAGCTCTCCAATAATACAGCCACTCAGGCAATGGAGGGTCGCCTGGGCGGAGGTAACAAACGGGTTACCACTTTGATGAAGAACGTGCTCACTCATGGTGTTTTCCTGTCAATTCATGATATACTCTATACCCCTATAGGGTATATGTCCAGAGATCACCATGAAAATCGACAAAGAGGCCACCATCAAACGCCTCAATAGAATCGAAGGCCAAGTTCGTGGCATTGGGCGCATGATTGAAGAGGGACGTTACTGCATCGACATCCTGCAGCAAACACAGGCAATAAAGTCTGCGCTGGCCAGGGTTGAAGACGCCATTCTCAAAGACCATGCTGCGACCTGCGTGGAAACGGCGATCGCATCCGGCGTGGAAGAGGAGCAGCGCAAGAAGTTTGGCGAATTAGTAGATCTGTTCGCGAAGATGAAGCGCTAGTAAAGACTCGCCGTTTCCTGCGGCGAGACAATCGCGCTCATTTGTCAGTGTTTCCGCCCTGGTACTCGGTACTAATCTCGCGCATCTTGTTTTCGATCCACTCTTGTACAATGCGATTCGTTTCCCTGGGCGATTGGGCCGTCGCATCGATGGGCGGGCCAATACAAAAGCGCACGATGCCTGGCCGCTTCGTCAGTTCCCGGCGTCGCCAGAAATCGCCGGCGTTGTGAGCGACAGGAACGAGCTGGACACCGGCTTCTTTGGCCAGCGCCGCGCCGCTCGCGCCGTACTTACGGGTTTCTCCCGGTGGTACGCGCGTCCCCTCCGGAAAAACGGTGACCCAGATCCCAGCGTCGAGTTTTTTCTTGCCTTGCTGAATCACCTGCTTTATCGCCGAGGGTCCGGCGCTGCGATTAATGGCGATGGGCCGAATCACCAGCGCCAGCGCCCAGCCGATTACCGGAACCCACAACAGCTCGCGTTTCACTACCCAGGTAGTGCGCGGGAACAGCGGCACGTGGCCGTAGGTCTCAAGCACTGTTGTATGTTTGATCATGAGAACGCTGGCGGTCTTTGGCAGGTGCTCCAGCCCTTCCACAACCACCTTGAGGCCGCAAAAAAACTCGCCGGCCAGCAGCGTAAGGCGACAATAGGCTACGACGGTAGCCCAGCGCCAGCGCTCGGGCGCCCAGAACAACAACAACACAATGACCGACGCAATTACGGCTGTCGTGGAACCGAATGCGATGAAAATGATCGATCGGAGCGTGCGCATCGTGCACCTATTCCTGTGTCAGGGCAGCAGTTGCCGCTGCGAGATCATCGAATATTTCGATCCTGTCGTCGTCTGCGGTTAAAGACGATTCCGTGTTTACACCGTTGCCCGTACGCACGAGTATTGGTCTGGCGCCAACGGCAAGGGCGGCCTGCATGTCGCGCAGAGAATCGCCGATAACCGGAACGCCGGCTAACGCGGTGTTGTAATGCCGCGCCAGCCGTAGCAGCAGCCCGGGCTTTGGCTTGCGACAGCTACAGTTGGCATTCGGCCCATGCGGGCAGACAACTATGCGCGCTATCGAACCCCCGTCGGCGGCAACCAGTTTTCTCAGCTTGCGATGCATCGCCAGTAGCGCGTCGCGGCCGAAGAGCCCCCTCGCAAGACCCGACTGATTGCTTGCTACGGTGACGGTGTATCCGGCCCGGCCCAGCGTGGCGATTGCCGCGATTGCGCCGGGCAACGGTATCCACTCAGCCGCCGATTTTACGAAGGCCGCGGAATCGCGATTGATCACGCCATCGCGGTCGAGAATGATCAGGCCCTTTTTCGCAAGGCGAACGGGCATCTCTAACCGATCGACATGCGGGATATATCGGCCACGTCGAGAAACAGCGCGCGTAACTCTCCCAGCAAAGCGAGACGATTGGTTTTCACTTTATCGTCATCAACCATAACCATGACATTGTCAAAAAACCGGTCGATAGGGTCGCGGAGGTCAGCCAGCTCGTTGAGTACTTCGGCGTAGCTGCGCGCTGCAAGCAAAGGCCGTACTTTACGCTGCGCATTGACCAGGGAAGAGAATAAGGCCTGTTCTGCTTCTTCCTGCAGCAATTTCTGATTAATACTCAGTCCGTCCGGGTTGTCAGCCTTTTGTAAAATGTTCGCTATGCGTTTATTCGCGGCAGCGAGACTTTTGGCCTGTTCGAGGCGCGCAAAGGTCTGCACTGCGACCAGGCGCCGATCAAAATCAAGCAGTGAGGCAGGTTGGCGGACCATAACGGCATCGAAGGTTTCCACACTAAGGCCGGGGTCGCGGTCCAGGAAGTAACGACGCAGTCTGTCGGTCACGAACACGTACAGTTCGTCAGCAATGTCGGCCTCGACAGCCTTGCCTGACGGTTGAATCGCGAAGGCTTTCGCGATCAGTGCTTTGAGGTCGATGTCCAACCCACATTCAATAAGAATTCGGACAACGCCCAGCGCGGCTCTGCGCAATCCGAAGGGATCGCGATTACCGCTCGCTCGCTTGCCAAGCGAAAAAATTCCGGCAAGCGTGTCCAGTCTGTCGGCCACAGCAAGTACTTGGCCTTCCTTTGACGCCGGCAACTTGTCGCCAGCGTAGCGTGGCAGATAATGTTCCTCGATTGCGCATGCGACGGCGTCCGTTTCGCCGTCTGCCGTCGCGTAGTAACGCCCCATTATTCCCTGCAGCTCAGGAAACTCGCCGACCATACCGGTAAGCAAATCACATTTCGCAAGAGCAGCTGCGCGGTCAACGTCGTCGCTGTTCATGTTGAGTTTCGTGGCCAGCCATGTAGCCAATGTCCCTATGCGCTGTGTCCTGTCGAACAGACTGCCAAGACCGTGCTGATAAACGACTTCATTGAGTGCATCCTGACGACTGGCGAGGACGATGCGTCGATCGGTGTCCCAGAAAAACGCTGCGTCGGCGAGCCGCGAGCGAATGACACGCTCGTTGCCGCTGCGGACTTGCCCGGGATCCTTGCTGTCGAGATTTGCAACGGTGACGAAGTGTGGCAACAAATTGCCTTCGGCGTCGGCTATTGGGAAGTAACGTTGATGACGGGTCAACGTGGAGATCACAACTTCGCGTGGCAGACTGAGATACTTGCTGTCGAAATCACCCAGCAACGGCACCGGCCACTCGACCAGCGCAGCAACCTCGTCGTAGAGTGACTCGCCGTCAATGATGCTGCCCCCGGACTCGGCTGCCGCTGCCGTAACGCCACTGATAATTAATGCGCGGCGGCGCTCGAAGTCGGCAATGACGTAACCGTCCTTTTCAAGCGTATCCAGATAGCTGCCCGGCGAACTTATTGTAAGGTCGCCAGACGAGTGAACACGATGCCCACGCGACTGGTTGCCGGCGGTAATTCCCAACACCGGAGCCTTGATCGTTTTCCTGCCGTGAAGCAGGATAACCCAGTGCACCGGCCGCACGAATTCGACGTCACCATCACCCCAGCGCATACGACGCGGAATGGGTAATGACGTGAGCGCTTGCTCAACCAGCCCTGGCAGAATCTCCGCTGCGGCCCTGCCCTTTTCAACAACCTCAAATGCCAGCCACTCGCCTTTGGATGTCTTGCTTCGGCTGAGCTCGCCAATGGCGACCCCGCACTTCCTGGCGAATGCTGTGGCCGCCGGTGTTGGTTTGCCATCGTCGCCAAAGGCGATTTTGACGGCTGGGCCTTGTTGCTGAACGGTGCGGTCGTCTTGTTGCAGTCCCAGTTTCTCTACCAGGACGGCGAGCCGCCGCGGGCTCGCATAAGCGTGCACCGCGCCATGCTCCAGTCGCGCCTCATCAATCGCTTTCGTCAGGTTCTCGGCAAAAGCCGTCATTAGCGAGCGCAACGCTTTAGGTGGCAGCTCCTCGGTACCGATTTCTACAAGGAAGTCAGCCTTGTTCACTTTGACGCCCGCCCTTGCACTCTTGAATCGAGCATGGGAAAGCCAAGTGCCTCACGGCTGGCGAAGTATGTTTCGCAAATTGACTGAGACAGTGCCCGAATTCTCAAGATGAAACGCTGTCTTTCGGTAACCGAAATAGCCTGCCGTGCATCAAGCAAGTTAAAAGTATGCGAGGCGCTCAGCATTTGCTCGTAGGCAGGCAAGGCGAGGTCGAGGTCTATGAGCCGCTGCGCGTCGTGCTCCGCGTGATCGAAGGTATTAAACAGCGCCTCAACATCCGCCAGCTCGAAGTTGTACTTTGACTGTTCGACTTCGTTTTGATGGTAAATGTCGCCGTAACTGATTCGGCCCAGCGGTCCATCCGTCCACAGCAGGTCGAAAATACTCTCGACGTCTTGCAAATACATGGCCAGACGCTCCAGGCCGTATGAAATTTCACCCGTCACAGGTCGACACTCCAGTCCGCCGATCTGTTGAAAATAGGTGAATTGTGTAATCTCCATACCGTTCAACCAGACTTCCCAGCCTAGCCCCCAGGCACCGAGTGTTGGCGACTCCCAGTTATCCTCAACAAAGCGGATATCATGCACAGCCGAATCAATGCCAATGGCGCGCAGCGATTCGAGGTACATCTCCTGGATATCGTCCGGGGAAGGCTTCAATACCACCTGGTACTGGTAGTAGTGCTGCAGGCGGAACGGGTTGTTACCGTAGCGACCATCGGTCGGTCTGCGGCTCGGCTGCACATAAGCAGCGCTCCACGGCTCGGGTCCTATGGCGCGCAGAAATGTCGCCGGGTGAAAGGTTCCAGCACCCATCTCTTTGTCGTAGGGCTGCATGATTACGCAGCCGCACTCAGCCCAGTACTGCTGCAGTTTGATAATCAGGTCCTGAAAACTTAACGGTGTGGGCGGTATCTGGCTGCTCATTCAGGTGTCACACAGGGTCGAAGGCGCGAAGTATAACGGCTTCAGGTGCAAAAGTGCTTCTGGCGACGGCCGGCGCTGAAAGCGTGCCGTTACGCACGTTCGAGGGCCCGCAAGGGTGCAAACCCCCGCACTTTGCACTAAAATGGCGCAAGCTAATTATCAGGCGCACTATATTGGTGCGACGCTAGCGGCGACTATATCAAAACTGTCTTTATAAACAATAACTTATCATGAACGCTCTATTGGCATGCATCGTGCAATAGAGTCTTGTACGGCAACCATCACCAGGAGAAAGAACCATGAAGCCCGCAGAGGTACGCGCCCTCATTAAAGATGCAGACGTTAAATTTGTCGATTTTCGATTCACCGATACGATCGGCAAAGAACACCATGTAACGGTACCCGCTCATACCGTTGATGACGACCTGTTTGAAGACGGCAAGATGTTTGACGGCTCGTCGATATCGGGATGGAAGGGGATCAATGAATCGGACATGATCCTGATGCCGGATCCAGCGTCGGCAGTGCTCGATGTTTTCACAGACGAAACGACATTGAATCTTCGCTGTCAGATCGTCGAACCCGCAACGATGCAAGGTTACGATCGTTGCCCGCGCGCACTGGCCGGTCGGGCCGAAGCATATTTGCAGTCTACCGGCATCGCCGATCAGGCATTTTTCGGACCTGAGAACGAATTCTTCGTATTCGATCACGTCGCATGGGACGACAACATGCAGGGCGCATTTTACGTGGTCGACTCGGACGAAGGCGCATGGAACTCGGGCGCCAGCTTTGATAACGGCAATACGGGACACCGCCCAACGGTAAAGGGAGGATATTTCCCGGTCCCACCTGTTGATTCTCTACACAACCTGCGTTCGGCAATGTGTTTGGCAATCGAGGAGATGGGCGTTGAAACAGAGGTTCATCACCACGAAGTTGCCACGGCCGGGCAGTGCGAAATTGGTACGAAATTCAACACCTTGGTGCGTAAGGCGGATGAGGTGCAGATCATGAAATATGCTGTGCACAATGTTGCACATGCATACGGTAAGACAGCGACATTTATGCCGAAGCCGCTGGTTAACGACAACGGCAACGGCATGCACGTTCACCAGTCGTTGTTTAAAAAAGGCAAGAACCTGTTCTCGGGCGAGGGCTATGGCGGCCTCTCGGAAATGGCGCTCTACTATATAGGCGGCATCATCAAGCACGCGAAGGCAATCAACGCTTTCGCCAATCCCGCAACGAACAGTTACAAGCGTCTCGTGCCGGGCTTCGAAGCGCCAACGATTCTCGCTTATTCGGCGCGTAACCGGTCAGCCTCGATTCGTATTCCCTATGATGCAAACCCGAAGGGGCGGCGCGTTGAAGTTCGATTCCCCGACTCAATGGCAAATCCATACCTCGTCTTTGCAGCGATGCTGATGGCGGGCCTCGATGGCATCCAGAACAAGGTCCATCCGGGCGATGCCATGGACAAGGATCTTTACGACCTGCCGCCGGAGGAAGAAAAGAAACTTAAATTGGTTGCGTTCTCGCTGGACGAGGCATTGGCCGAGCTGGACGGTGACCGGGAATTTCTTAAGGCGGGCGGCGTTTTCAGTGACGACCTGATCGATGCCTACATCGACCTGAAGCTGGATGACGTCACTCGACTGAGAATGACGACACATCCGGTTGAATTTGACATGTATTACAGCCTTTAACAGGCTAAAAGTGTGACCCGGGCGGCATTTTGCCGCCTGGTCACTAGCCGGGATCCTATTGACGCTGTTATGCTAACTGTATGGAAATGCGACCGATTTTTATCCTGCTCGGATTACTGGCAGCCGATGGCGTGCTGGCCGACGCCTATAAATGGACTGACGAAGAGGGTGTCGTGCATTATTCCGACAGGCCACAGGCCGGCGCAGAGAAGGTCGAATTGCCGGCGTCCAACCCGGGAGGGCGTGCGCCGGCGCGTAACCGCAGCAGCACGGCGCGATCAGGGGCCAACGCTGCGGCTGGCGCGGAAGAAGCCGAGACACTTGCGCCCTTCAGCTACGAAATTATTGAGGTCGCAAGCCCCACCGCGGAAGAGACGCTGTGGAACATAGAGGGCACACTAAGCGTGTCCTTGACGCTAAGACCGGCGTTGCGGCCAGGTCATCAGGTACGAGTGTACTTCGACGGCACGCCGCAGTTGGTCAGGACGGCAAGTTTTCAACTCGAGGACGTTTACCGCGGGGTGCACAACATCCAGGTGGAAGTCATCGACGAGACGGGCAAGCTGATGATTCGCAGTCGTCCGAGTCGATTTTACGTGCAACAGAACAACGTGTTTTAGGCACGCCGCCCAAGCGCGGCAGATCCGGCTCTGGTGATGACGGATCGATTCACCGTAATTCCCAAAGTATTCTCGATGCGCTAAGTTCAGGCGTCATATTGCTCGATGAACATCTGCTGATCGTCGGATTGAATCCGGCGGCTGAAAACATTCTCGGCATCAGTCAACGTCGCGCCCACGGACAGCCACTCTTGCAACTTGTCGATGACGAGCCGGAAATGCGCGACATCCTGAGTCGTGTAGTCGCCACCGGCGACCACTATGCGAATGAAATGCGTCTCGCACCAAGCGAGGCAAACAGTAATGAACGTGTTGTCGATTGCCGCGTGTCTCCGCTCAATACTGAAGATGCCTGTTTGCTGGTGGAGATAACCGATGTCACCCGGCGCGTGCAGATCAGTCGAGAGAACAGGTTGCTGATTCAGCATGGGGCCGGGCGTCAGATGGTTCGGCAGCTGGCACATGAGATCAAAAATCCACTGGGCGGCATTCGTGGCGCGGCGCAATTGCTGGAGCGCCAGCTCAAGGACAAAGGGCTAAGGGAATACACGGCTGTTGTGATCAGCGAAGCCGACAGGCTGGCCGCGTTGGCTGACACCTTGCTTGGCCCCGGCGGTCCGCCGAACAAACAACCTGTCAACATTCACGAGATACTGGAATACGTTATTCGAATCTGGGCGGCGGAGGAGCAAAAACAACCGACCATTAGGCGCGAGTACGATCCGGGTTTGCCCCTCATGGAACTCGACCGCGACCATATGATCCAGGCGTTTCTGAATCTTGTGCGCAATGCGGCGGCCGCGCTGGATGGCCAAGGTACGCTGACGCTGCGCAGCCGTGCGGTGACGAACTATACAATTGGTGATGTTCGACATCGGGTGATCGCGTCGATTGAAGTGGAAGACGACGGTCCGGGCATACCACCGGAAATTCAGGACTCGGTTTTTTACCCGCTGGTTACGGGTAGACCCGATGGAACGGGCCTCGGCCTGCCGGTTGCGCAAGAGCTGCTCAGCCGTCACGGCGGCCTGATCGAATTCGAGAGCCGCCCGGGACGAACCGTGTTCTTCGTGCGTATTCCACTCGGCCAGCCGGTGGAACCCGACGATGGCTAAGCGTCCTCTCAGGGTCTGGATTGTTGACGACGATCAATCGGTGCGCTGGGTGCTTGAAAAGGCGTTCAAACAGGCGAGCATGGAAACTCGCTGCTTTGAACGCGCCGAACACTTGCTCAAGGCTATCGATGAAGTGCCAGGCAGTGAGTCGCCCGATGTCCTGATTACTGACGTTCGCATGCCTGGCATGAGCGGCCTGGCATTGCTGGGGCGACTGCGCAGTTCGCAACCAAACCTCCCTGTCATCGTGATTACGGCGTACACGGACCTGGAGAACGCTGTTGCAGCATATAAAGGCGGCGCGTTTGAGTATCTGCCGAAACCGTTTGACATTGACGAAGTGGTGGCGCTGGTTCACAAAGCCGCGCGCGTCGATGGTACCGAGAATATTGATGATACCGCGCGGCCCGATTCGATGGAGTCGATGATTGGTCAGGCGCCTGCGATGCAGGATGTATTTCGCGCCATTGGCCGTCTCGCAGGTTCCAGCATGACGGTTCTGATCACGGGCGAGTCGGGAACCGGCAAAGAACTCGTTGCGCGGGCGCTGCACGACCATAGCCCCAGGGCCGGCAAGGCGTTCGTCGCACTGAACACGGCGGCCATTCCTGGAGATTTGCTCGAGACCGAGTTGTTCGGGCATGAGAAAGGCGCTTTTACCGGTGCTGATGCGCGCCGCATTGGTCGCTTCGAACAAGCAAACGGCGGCACGTTATTCCTTGATGAGATTGGCGACATGTCGCCCGCCCTGCAAACACGGCTATTGCGCGTGCTGGCTGAAAGCGAGTTCTACCGCGTGGGTGGGCAGACGCCGATCAAGGTAGATGTGCGTGTTATTGCGGCAACCAATCAGGACTTGCCGCGGGCGGTGAAAGAATCGCGCTTCCGCGAAGATCTGTTTCATCGGCTAAACGTCATTCGCATCAATACACCGCCGCTGCGAAAGCGACGCGATGACATACCACTGTTGCTTAATCATTACCTTGCCGAAGCGGCCAGGGAGCTGGGGGCAGCCGCAAAATCGATCGACGCCGACGCAATTGAAGCGTTGCAGGACTACGGCTGGCCAGGCAATGTTCGGCAACTTGTCAATGTGACACGGCGTCTTACGCTTACTGCACCCGGAAGAGTCATTACGGCGCAGGACATACCAGGCGACCTCGGCGGCATCGAGCCACCGCAGCGCGGAGTTAAAGAATGGACGAACACTCTGGCGACCTGGGCGCAGCGACAACTCAACGATAGTGAGGCACCATTACTTGCAACGGCGCTGCCCGAATTCGAGAAAACCTTAATCTCGATCGCCATGTCGCGAACCAACGGACACCGTCAGGAAGCAGCAAAGTTGTTGGGCTGGGGGAGGAACACGCTGGCACGCAAGATGAAAGCCTTACACCTGAACTGACCATAGAGAGGCGCTATTCAGCGAGGCCGATTTCAACCAGCAACGAGTTGAAACGTGGATCATCACGGATGAAGTCATAGGCGGGATTAATTTTCATACTCAGCGCGCTGCGCGAGCCGGAACGTTCGTTGATCGCCACCTCCAGCGCGTCCAGCGCCCCTTCCGCATCGCCGACGAGTGCAAGAATCTGCGCGAGGTCCTCGGTGCCTAGGTGAGCATCCTCGATCAACTCATCAGTGACGTCACCGACAACACCGCCACGCGCATACGCGACAAACATATCACCGATTGTCTGTGCCGCTGCCGGCTGGCCGCCAATGATCGTTGTAAAGGCGACGAACGAGTCTGCGGCGTTTTCGACCTCGCCTGCTCGTAATTCGTGCAGGTAGAGGTTGCGCCGCGCCGAATAATAATCAGGCATCTTGTCGCGTATTTGCCGAATAGTCTGCAAGGCGCCGGGATAGTCTCTTGCGTCGGCCAGTATAGGCGAGATTCATCAGCATCAGTTGGGAGTCTGGTTCGATCTCGACCGCACGCCGAGCATGTTTGAGCGCCTCCTCGTGGTGGCCCTGCCAGGACACTGTATGTGACAGCCAGTGCAGCACATTGGTATTGTCCTCCTGGACCAACAGCGCATTTCTGAAAGTCTTCTTGGCGCCCGCCCAGTCGTAATCGCGAATCAGTTCGGACCAGGCGATGGTGCTGCTGACAAACGGCAGGTCGGCGTCGATCGCCATAGCCCGTGCAATGGCTTCATCGGAGCGAGCGCGAAGCGCGTGCCGGTCGGCCGAAGCCGAGTATTCAGGGAGCAACATAGCTGCGTCAGCAAGCCCCGACCAGCCGAGGGCAAAGCCAGGATCGAGCTCAACCGTTCTTTCGAAGTACTCGAGTGCCACCGTCAGGGATTCACGCGTCCGTTCTTCGAGAAGTTGCTTGCCAACAAAGTATGTGTCGAGTGCGTCAATGCTTTGTGTTGGTACTGCGCCGAGTCTTTGCAACTCTTCCGGAGTCAGCGCCGCTCGGAGCTCACCGGCAATTGCGGTTGCGATTTCACTCTGGATCTCAAAAACATTCGCTGCCGTAAGCTCCCTGTCATACGTCTCGGCCCAGATATGTTCGTCCAGCTCCGCGTTAATAAGCTGCACATTGATACGAATCCGGTTGCCTGATCGCTGCACGCTGCCCTCAAGTATTGTTGCGACATCGAGTTCGTCCGCAATTTGCGGAATCGTCTTGGTCGTTCCCCGGTATTGCAGCATCGAGGTTCGCGATATTGTCCGCACCGACTTGATTCTGGAAAGGTGGGTCAGCAGGTCATCATGAATACCGAGCAAAAAAGGTTCATTGGACTTATCCTGAGTCATGTTGGTGAACGGCAAGACGGCAACTGATCGACCAATGCTTCGCCCGGTGGGGCCATCACTAAATATGAATTTATCGGCAACGAAATACACGACGGCAGCTGCGAGCGTAATGATGATGACATTGTCGAGTGTGTGACGGTTGGACCTGGCCGGCATTTCGGCACCGCGGTCACGTTTTAATCCGGATGGCGTCAGCTCGAGCACCCAGGCGAGGATCAATGCAGCCGGAAATCCGATCGCGATCAATACGA
>JACZTO010000069.1 GCA_022573655.1 Pseudomonadota bacterium | reverse complement strand
GCCGTAGGAATAGCCGTAAATCGCAATACGATCTTTCTCAGCCAGGCCTTGCTCTACGAGCCATCGCGCGCCATCGTCTTTATCATCCTGCATCTTGCCGCCCCACTCGCGATCGCCGGCGCGCCAGAGTTTCTGGCCCCAACCCTCGGATCCGCGATACTGGGGCTGAAACACGAGGTATCCCCGATTCGCCAGAAATTGCGCCCATAGATCGAAACGCAGACTGTCGCGTGCCCATGGCCCGCCGTGCGGCATGACGACCGCAGGATACGGGGCGCTGCCGGAGTTCGGTACTGTGAGATAGGCGGGGATTTCCATACCGTCGCGGGCCTCGTACCTGACAAACTGCATCTCGGCAAGCTTGTCGGGCTCGAGAAACGGCCTGCTGCGGCCAAGCGGAATCATCTGACTGCCGCCTACCATCAAGTAGTAGGCGCCCGGCTCCCGTGGCCCGGTCGAATTGATAACAGCCATGCTGAAATCGTCAGAGATCGAGCTAATCGTATGTGTCTGTCCCTTCGGCAACGCCTCATCGATCCTGCGTTGAATGGTTTCCCATTCAGCGTCCGTATATTGTCGGAATGATTGAATACCCTGACCGGCGTAGCCGATGATTTTTCCGAAGTCTTCCGGCTGGCTGCTCTGTAATACAGCCGTTGCTTCAAACGTAGAATCGCCGAACACCGGTTCACCGATCTTCCGTGTGATCAGGTCGTACTTGCTGATAACCCGCTTGTCCCGGCCTGTGTTGTCGAGCATGTAGACGGTGCGACCGTCCGGATCGAATCCGACAGGCTGCATGCCCTCGCGATGCGAGGCATAGAGAGCATGATGCATTTCCCAATCGCCGGTGACAGGGTGCCGGTACGAAAACACGATTCTCGCCTCATCGCCGCGACCACGGATTTCCGATTTCCCTCTGACATTGCCCTCGTGATCCGCAAAAAACGTCTCTCCCGTCGCTCCGCGGAAAATTCTCCTCGACAGATAATTTTCGAGATTGACTTCGTAGATATCCTCGGCAAATTCCAGATTGATTACCGTGACCAGAATCTTGTCCTTATGCATCGGCAATAGGTCGAACACACTGATACCGATGCTTTCTTTGTTTTTCAGAATTTCCCGAAACCGTTTGCCTTCCGCATCGACGATATACGCCTTGTCGCGAAACCATTTCGTGACTTTGCCTCCGATCCGGTAGTCGAATTTTTGCCGGCCTACCACGAGTAAGCGGTCGTCATTCAGCCAGGTGACGAAAAGTGATTTCGAGTCTTCAGGCCTGAACCGTTTGGGCGCAGCGGAAAGACTGCGTGTGTCCCAGACGGTTACGTCCGGAGCTTCGTTGACGTTGGACAATGTAAGGGCAACGAGCTTGTTGCCATTCGGGCTGATGCCAACACTGGAGATAAGCGGATCATGAATCCAGGCATTCATCGGGATGAGTTGCGCGTGGACCACAGTGGCCAAAAGCATCATTGGCAGGACAACCAGGACGGCATTAACAAGGCGATTTAGTCTGAGTGTGTGCATGACCCTCATAAGTCACCCTCGACAATCATCGAAAGATAAACGTGATACGCAATTGTAACAAATAGCGATGCCTGCGACGAAACAGGGCGAGCACTACATGCTCGCCCTGCTGACCGGTAACGAACCGGTTCTGGTTGCTGGTCGGCTAGAAATCGAACGACTTCGAGGCCTGCAGGATGTAGGCACGACCTACGAGATCGTATCCCGCACCGGGGATCGTATTGAAAGCCCGCCCCGCTGTTTTGGAGCCGCAGCTATCCGATACGATCGGCGGATCAATGTCGAATATATTACGCATCGTCCCGATGATCTCCCAGTCAGAACCCCGGTAACGAACCGAAGCCGCACTGTACAATTTGGATTCCGTGCTACAGATTCGATTGTCGACCGGGTCTTCCGCGGTACTGTCGATCCAGTCGATATTGTAGAAGAACGTCCAATCCCGCCAATCGAACTGAACATCGAGCTGGGCGACCCAGTCCGGGAAACCCCAACGACCCTCGAATGCGTCCAGCACTCCGAGCAATTCGCGATCCTGCTCATCGATATAAGTCGCCGACGCGTCGATCGTCAAATCGAAGCTTGAGAACTCATGTTCATACAAGATATCGATATCATAGCCCTCGGAACTTTGCAGTCCGACGTTCAACACCGATGCGTCGACATCCGTCAGGAAGCCCATCGCGTCACGCGGAGAAACCCTGGAGCAAAACGGGCTGCTGAAATTTGACGAGTTGTAGCAATCAAAGACCACGAATGACACGGACGGTGACGCAACCGTGTTCTGGATTTCGATATCGAACCAGCTTACGGCAAGCGATACGCCGAACCGTTCGGGTTGCAGAATAAAGCCATAAGTCGTGGAATCCGACGTTTCCGCCAGCAAATTCTGGTTGCCGGCTGTAACCACCCGGACGCTTGGTACGCCGCCCGTGGGGAAATCGGGGGCCAGACCCGCCGCCACACAGTTCATGTACACAGTCGTGGCCGGATCAAAATTTGTTCCGAAATCTATGCACGGATCTACGCCGAGAGCAGAAAGAAAGCCGGTCTCGTTTCCCAGAAACTGCTCGAACAGATCCGGCGCCCGAAACGACGTGCCCGTCGTCCCGCGCAAACGCAACCATGGAACTACCTGGTAGTTCAGCGCAATCCGGTAGGTATCGTCTGCGCCGTACGAATCGTAGTCCGTGTAACGCCATGATGCGTTCAGCGTCAGCTCCTCCACCAATGTTAGTTCCTTCAACAATGGCAACTCTATCTCGGTGAAGAACTCTCGAACGGTGTCACTGCCTGCCGTGATTCCCGCTGTCGTGCTGCCCCATATGTTGTCATTTTGTGCGTCGATATCGGGCACGTCGTCTATCTCTTCTCGCCGTATTTCGAGACCGAAAACACCCTGAACTTCGCCGGCTGGCAGGTCGAACAACCGGCCCGTTGCGTAGGCCGCGAATTGCAGACTGGTGTACTCGGTGTTACCGACAGTGTTCTTGCTGATGAAGTTCAGATAGTCCTGAGGGAGAATCCCGCGAAGGAGTGCATCCTCGGTAAACAGATCGCCCGCGACGCAATCTGCGTACAGCGCGAGAGAGGCCGGGCTGCAGACGAGATTGCCACTGCCGTCAAGCACAGAGTCGAGTGAGGCATCGACCTGACCGTCCAGCCAGTTTGCCGCCTCGTAAGAACCGTCAGACCAGCTGTAACCAATATAAGCGTCGTAGGTCCAGCTCGAGGAGATGTCGCCTTTCAGGCCGACAAAGGTATTGGTGCGATCGATCTCGATGCGGTTCGTCGGATCCTGGATGTTGTAGGAAGGCAGGACGGAGAGCACGGCGCGACCACCGATCGGGGCCAGACCACCGCTGATGCCCATGGGGTTCGTCGGGTTGGTCGCAGGCACGAACGGGAAGAATTGACGGTAGCCGGCTACTGCGTCAGTTGACCGATGATTGTAATAGAACTCGTAATAGGCCGTCGCGTTACGTCCTGCGATCGAGAAATCGTAGTCGCCAAAGGAATTGATTGACCAGATTTCTCCTGGCGGCTGGACTTCGGCAACGGTGGGATCTAACTCATCGCGGTAAAAGGCACCCTGGTTCGGATCTGAATTCAGCGCCACCCTCGTCCATAACGGTATACCCCAGACACCCTGTATGGTCGCATCATAAAACGGGTTCGAGGCATCCGTCGGATCCGTCAGGCTCGGCTCATATCGGGCAAAGCCGAAGGGCCCCGACTGCAGCCCATAGATGAAACCGAAGCAAAGCTCCTCACCAGAGGAACCGATATTGGCGCCATCGACACGCGGCCGCGTATCGCAGCGAGAGAAGCTCCGGTCCGTCATTACGGTATTGTCAATCTCGCCGTATATCCCTGATACATTAAAAGACCAGTTGTCACCGACGCGACCCCATAAGCCATCTATGCTAAATCCGCCACCGCCCTCTGCCGGTGTGAGCAGCTGAACATTCATCTGGCTGCCATCTGTACGTTCTTTCGTGATGGCGTTGACAACGCCGGCAACGGCATCTGCGCCGTATATGGATGAAGCGCCGTCTTTCAGGATTTCGTAACGAGCAATCATTGAGGTGGGTATCGCCGTCAAATCAACGGAGTTGGTTGAGCCCCGAACTCCGGACGGTCCCCAGCGCTTGCCGTTGACCAGTACCAGCGTGCGCTGTGCTCCAAGGCCACGAAGTGAGATTGAATTGGCGCCGACGCCGCCGTCCGTAACAAATCCGGAGAACGAATTATCGATCTGCTGACCGGCCGCGACGGTTGAATTTTGCAGAATTTGCGTGGCATCAAGCAGTCCCGCCAATTGCGATCTTTCGTTGGTAATAATCGTTATTGGCGCAGTGCTGCTGAACTCGGTGCGCTTGATGCGTGACCCGGTGACCACAATATTCGGAATTTCTTCTTCGACAGCTTCAGGCTCGTCTGAGACGGTATCGCTATCACTGTCCTGGGCAATCGCCTGCGGTGCAAACGCGATTGCAGACATACTCAAGAGCACTAACGTGCTCATTAAGATTTTTCTTAAATCAACAATACTCACAATGAGTCTCCCTTATGCGGCTACCATCAATCGCTAATTATTGTTTTGTGCGACGAACGGAACTAGTTATTTTGTTGAAAAATTGTTTTGATTGAATATTCGAATGCTTTGTGTTGCCCCCTAATACTCGAAGTATCATTTCAGTATTAACATCGAACTACGATTCGGGTAGCTGAAAAAACAGTCTGAACCCCAATCAGTTTATCGCCGCAACAAGAAACAAGTAACAACCGTATTATTTATTTTGTTATCTGCATGTGCTGAGCCAATTTTTACCGGGCCCGCATACCTTGTTGTCCCGATGCAACATTTCGTAGCTGTGAGTTTAGCTGTAACATTAATTACAGTCTAATTAGAGGAAAGTACAGTGTTGCGAATGTGCCACAGATATTCGAAAAAGTAATATAGAAACGGTCTATGCAGCAGAAATCCGCTCCCGAAAAATCAGGCCGGGAAGATCAAGGTATGCAAATCAGTAACTTAGATGCATGCGCCGAATTCACCGCTGCTCGGATTTCGGCAATTTTTTGAGTCTCTTGTCGAAGACAATAATCGAGTCGTAAAATGCGATTCCATTCAGGTTTGCACCCAGATACGAAAGCGCCAGTTCTGTAACGGCTTCGGCATGCTTGTGGCGAAAATTGATTTCTTTCCGGCCGAGATAGGGTTCATGCAGCATGTCCACCATCTGCTTCGCCAATTCGATGAAGGACTGTGGTGTATCGACATGGCTGGTCCAGTAATTCGTGTGCATGTCCTCGACCATGTAACAGCCGCCTTCCTTCAGGGCGTCCCTAAACAGCGAGGTGAAGCTGATCAGCTGGTGATAGGTCTTGTGGCTGCCGTCATCGAGTACGATGTCAAACGGCCCGAACTCCTTGTTGACAGCCGCCAGAAAATCCGGATCGCCTTGGCTGCCGATGCGCACATACACCTGCTGTTCGGCGATCTCGTATTGCTGGCAGTTCCTGTCGATATCGATGCCGACGATGAGCGACTCGGGATGAAAGTACTGCTTCCACATTCGCAAGGAGCCGCCGCGAAAAACGCCGATCTCGAGCATCCTGATCGGCTTCGAGCGGTACGGATCGAAGTGCCGGGTATAGATGTCAAAGTAGTGGCGCCATTTATGCACATTGGTATCGGCGGCGAAGATCTCGTACAGCTCGTTGTCTGGTGTCTCGGCGGATTCACCAATCGTGACTTTCTCAGTGAGGTGTTCGGGCAGCATGCCGGCCGATTCGATGGACTGTTCGACCAGCAGGCGCGGCGCTTTGGTGATCAGGTAACCGAACTTCAGGAGCAGTTTGTTCAGTAACTTTCTCATGGATATCCAGATTGTTCGGGTCGGTTACGACAGGTCGCACAGCGCTTCGAAGAACAGATCATGTACCTTGCATTCCGGGGCAAATATTTGCCGCCAGTTCTTATTGATGGGGTAATCGTCCTGGCGAATGATCACATTCTCATACGGGATCTTGGACTCCTTCCACTGCTTGGTATAGAAATATTTCCGGGTCAGTTTCTCCATTAGTTTGAAGTAGTACCTGATCTGATCAATCCGCATCTCATGCAGGGATGAGATATTAATAAAGAGATCGACAGACTTATCCGGTACAAGCTCGAGCTGGTGTGGCATCAGAAATATGATATCTGCGTTCTCATACTCATCCTTGATGTCGTCGAAGCGCTCGAACGGCCGGAAAGGAAACATTTTCCTGTCCTTGAAAACATCCGACAGATATTTCTCGCAGATATACAAGGCTGGCGGAATGTCCACGAGTATGTATCGGCAGTCCGGACGAAGGACGAGGTGCACGTACGCCGATCTTCCATAACCCGAACCCAGCTCCATGATGGTACTGATCTCGCTCTTGTCCACATCCGTATCCATGATCGACAGGTATTCGAGGAACGAATTGGCCAGGTCTTGCGATATCAATCGTTTTCGCTGGTACACGCGCGGCGGATTTCCCTGCAGCGGCTCGCTCAAACGATCGAGCAGATGCTCTGGATCGTTCTCTTCGACGTACGCCCACAACAACTTGGTTAGCAGGTTGTAGTAGATCGACTGGTACCACTTGAATAGTTTGTGGCGTGGCGCGAACAACGCGCCAAAGATAATGCCGATTGCCTGGCTAAATGGCAGGGAGCGCATCAGGAAACGTGTCTGGTGATTCCAGGGCGTAACAATGAACGTAAAATAATTCCTGGCGACCGTGCGCTTGAAATTCTCGTAGCTGCTGTCAGAGATCTGTCTCAGGGCTTTCTTGTTGAGTTCTGCCCAGTACTTCGACGGCAGGATTTCCTTCCTGAACTTCGGAAACTCGTCCAGCATCTCACGGAGTCGCGGATCCATGTTGACATGTTCTCGCGCAAGCAGGTTTTCGACGTTTGTGTGAGTCATTTGATCCGGGATATTCGAGCAACGGGGCCCAAGATTTTTCCTTCTTAGTCAGGAACACACGTTAACGTATTCCCTTAGACAGCCCACATTTTGGACTGTACCATACGCATCAGACCCCCACACCGCCATGGAGACGTAAGTTGCGCATACTGTTAACGGGTGGTTCCGGCCTCTTGGGGTCTCAGTTACAAGAACTGTCGGCGGACATGCTCGCTCCATCCCGCGCGGAACTTGATATCACGGACCGCTATGCCGTTTCGGCCTATGTCGCAAGCCACGATCCTGACATCGTTATTCACGCGGCAGCAGTCACCAACAATCGCCATATCGATGACAATCCGACAGAAGCATTAGAAGTAAATATCAAGGGCACGGCCAACATCGCCCTGGCCTGTCTGAAGTGCAGGACGCGACTCGTCTACCTGTCGACCGATTACATCTATAAGGGTGATAAGGGCAACTATTCGGAAAAAGACGAAATCGAGCCAGTCAACCTGTATGCCTGGACCAAGCTGGGGGGCGAAGCCTCGGTCATGGCTGTACCTAACCACCTGATCATCAGGACGAGTTTTGGTGCCGGGCAGTTCGAGTACGATGCTGCGTTTACCGACAAGTGGTCGTCCAAAGACTATGTGGATGTGATTGCGCCGCAGGTTTTGCAAGCGG
>JACZTO010000029.1 GCA_022573655.1 Pseudomonadota bacterium | reverse complement strand
GCAGTGGGCTCAGCGCCATCGAGGCACGCGGCCCAATGTACTGCTTGCCATCACCCTGGTGCTGGCTGGCGGCTTGCTAACAGTAACGGCCTGGAAAGGTGCCGAACTGGTGTTTCGTTACGGGCTGGGTGTCATGGCGCTGGTTGAAGCCGAAGGGCCTGGCCACAGTCACGAGCATGATACTGATGAACATGGGACTTCCGATGCAGCGCCTGTCCAAGAGCCTGAACCGAGCTCGCATGGCGCGCATGACCATGGCAGCCATGATCACGGCAGCCAGGCAGTCGATGTACCCAGGGACGGACCGATCTTCGCGTTGAATACCTTTCACGCGGCACTCAATAGCGGTGACGACCAAACGGCTATGTCGGCCCTCTCACCAGACGTGCTGATTTTCGAGAGTGGTGGCGCCGAGCGCTCGCGCGCGGAGTATGCGAGTCACCACATGAAAGCAGATATGGCGTTTCTCGCGCAAATGGGGCATGACGAGATTAGCCAGAACGCCTCCGAGCAGGGAGACACGGCCTGGATCGTGACCGAGTCTCGCATCTACGGTCACTACAAGGACAAAGATATCGACATCGTCAGCACCGAGACGGCAGTTCTCAAACGCGGTGCGGACGGTTGGAAGATCGTGCATTTGCACTGGTCGTCGCGCTAGTACTCAATCAACATGATAATTGAGTACTAGCAATGAGCACCGCGAAGATAATCTATACGAAGACTGACGAAGCGCCGGCGTTAGCAACCTATGCATTCCTGCCGATCATCATGGCATTCACTGACGCTGCCGGCATTGCGGTGGAAACCCGCGATATTTCGCTTTCAGCACGCATCCTCGCGAACTTCCCGGAAAATCTTTCTGACGAGCAGCAACAAGATGATGCACTCGCGGAGCTGGGTGAGCTAGCAAAGACGCCCGCTGCCAACATCATCAAACTGCCGAACATCAGCGCATCAGTTCCGCAATTGCATGCAGCAATCAAGGAATTGCAGTTTCACGGTTACGACATACCCGATTTCCCGGAAGAGCCGAAGAATGATACTGAGCGCGACGTGCATGCGCGCTACTCGAAAATACTCGGCAGTGCCGTAAATCCGGTTTTGCGCGAAGGCAACTCGGACCGGCGCGTCGCTGCTGCCGTCAAAGCCTACGCACGGCAGAATCCGCACTCCATGGGCGCATGGAATCCAGACTCCAGGTCGCAGGTCGTGCACATGGATGACGGCGACTTCTATGGCAGCGAACAGTCAACGGTCGTCGCGCAAGACGGCGTAGTTACGATCGAATTCATAGCGGCCGACGGTGATGTCAACATGCTTCGCGAACCGGTAGCGGTGATCAAGGATGAGGTGATCGATGCATCTCGCATGGATTGCGCCGCGCTGCGCGATTTTTATGCGCGGGAAATAGACGCCGCGAAGGCTGAGGGCACATTGCTGTCTCTGCATTTGAAAGCAACCATGATGAAGGTTTCTGATCCGATCATGTTCGGCCACGCAGTGACGCTCTACTACGATGACGTCTTTAAGAAACACGCCGCGCTGTTCGATGAACTGGGTGTGGACGCCAACAACGGCATTGGTGATGTCTACGCGAAAATCTTGAGCCTTCCCGACGCGCAACGACAAGAAATCGAGGCTGATATCGCCGCCGTTTACGAAAAGCGTCCAGCACTAGCGATGGTCGATTCGGACAAAGGCATCACCAACCTGCACGTACCCAGCAACATCATTATCGACGCGTCGATGCCGGCGGCAATTCGCACCTCCGGTAAGATGTGGGGCCCGGATGGCGAGCTGGCCGATACCCGGGCAATGATTCCGGACCGCTGCTATGCCGGCATCTACGACGTTGTCATCCAGTTCTGCAAAGAGCATGGCGCGTTCGATGTAATCACGATGGGCAACGTCTGCAACGTCGGCCTAATGGCGCAAAAAGCCGAAGAGTACGGCTCGCACGACAAGACGTTTGAAATTGCGGCCGCCGGCAAAGTTCGTGTTGTCAGCGCGAGTGGTGATGTACTCCTCGAGCATGATGTCAACAAGGGCGACATCTGGCGCATGTGTCAGACCAAAGACCTGCCCATTCGCGACTGGGTGAAACTCGCCGTTCGTCGCGCACGTCAGACCGCCTCACCAGCCATATTCTGGCTCGATGAAAACCGCGCGCACGATCGCAAGCTAATCGAGAAAACGCAGCACTATCTCGAGGACCACGACACTAGCGGACTGGATATTCGTATCCTGTCTCCCGTTGCAGCGATGCGCGTCACGCTGGATCGTGTCAGGAATGGGGAGGATACGATTTCCGTGACCGGCAACGTCCTGCGAGACTATTTGACCGACTTGTTTCCCATCCTCGAACTCGGCACCAGCGCCAAGATGTTGTCAATTGTGCCATTGCTGGCAGGTGGCGGGCTCTACGAGACGGGAGCCGGCGGCTCCGCGCCAAAGCATGTGCAGCAATTTCTTGCGGAGGGCCACCTGCGGTGGGACTCCCTGGGCGAGTTTCTCGCGCTCGCAATATCGATTGGGGATCTCGCCGAAAAATCTGGCAACGATCAGGCGCATATCATTGCCGATGCCTTGAACAAGGCAACGAGCAAATACCTGGATTGCAACAAATCACCGTCGCGTAAGGTCAATGAGTTGGATAATCGCGGCTGCCACTACTACCTGGCCATGTACTGGGCGGAAGCATTGGCGAAGAACGTCGTTGACCAGGCACTTGCCGATAAGTTTTCGGGCACGGCGGAAGCATTGGCCGAGAATGAAGCTACCATTCTTGGCGAACTCAATGCCGTACAAGGATCAGCCGTCGATATCGGTGGCTACTACCAGCCCGACAGTGAACTGGCGACAAAAGCATTACGGCCCAGTAAGACGCTGAACGCAATAATCGATTCAATTTAGGAACAGAGCTGGCCACCAATAAAGGTCGCAGCCACATTGCGATCGTCGGCAAGCATCATTAACGCGAAGAGTTTTTCCTCCACGCTCGCAGCTGCGTTGCTGCGACGTGCGGTGAGGACGGACGCACTCGGATCGAGAACCACGAAGTCTGCCTCTTTGCCCGCCGCGAAGTTGCCAATCTTGTCATCGAGATACAACGCCTCCGCGGCGCCCAGGGTCGCCAGGTACAGCGCTCTTGTCGCCGGCAGCGCCTGGTCCTGTAAATGCAATACCTTGTAAGCTTCGCCGGCCGTTCTGAGCAGCGAGAGGCTGGTGCCACCGCCGACGTCGGTGCCCAACCCGCAGCGAACTTGCGCATCGCGCATGGACCGTAAATCGAAAAGGCCGCTCCCCAGGAACAGATTCGACGTGGGGCAGAAAGCTGCCGCGCCACCCTTCTCCGCCATGCAGCTTCGATCATCGTCACTCATGTGCAGGCAATGAGCGAATACCGATCGTTCCCTCAGCAGTCCATAACGATCGTAAACATCCAGGTAGCTCTTGCTGTCCGGGAATTGCCGTGCAACTTCCCCGACCTCGTCAGTATTTTCAGCGAGATGTGTGTGTATCCAGACATCGGGATACTCTTTTGCGAGTCGCCCGGCCGCTTCAAGCTGCGCTGCCGTGGACGTTATCGCAAAACGCGGCGTGATCGCATAACCGAGCCTGCCTTTGCCGTGCCAGCGTTCAATGAGCTTCTTGCTGTCTGCGTAGGCAGATTCCGGATCGTCGCGCAGCTCCTGCGGGCAATTCCGGTCCATCAGTACTTTGCCGGCGATCAGTCGCATGGAACGCTTTTCGGCAGCTTCGAAAATCGCGTCAGCCGAATGCGGATGTACTGTGCCAAACACCAACGCCGTCGTCGTGCCGTTACGCAATAACTCATCCAGGAAAATGTCGGCCACTTCACGTGCGTAGTCTGCATCTGCAAAACGAGCCTCGGCTGGATAGGCGTAGCGATTCAACCAGTCGAGCAGCTTCTCACCATAGGACGCAATGATGTCGAGTTGCGGAAAGTGAGTGTGGCAGTCGATGAAGCCCGGGACGATAAGTTTGTCCGGAAACTCCTGCAACGCGACGGCATCACCAAGCTGCGGCAAAAGCGCGGCAGCCTCGCCAAGCTCAACTACCATACCGTCTTCTACGACCAGCACCCCGTCATCGAAATACGCATAGGCCGTGGCCAGCGATCCTTCCCCTGGATCGGCAAGGCAATGCAGAATTGATGCCCGAAACGCCTGCCGCATGTTGTTCAAACATCCTCCAGCAGAATGGCTTCAGCGAAGGAATGCTGTTCGCAATTAAGCTCGCTTCCACCGCGATCGATCACCAGGTATTCGCTGCCCTCTGCAAACGAAATCAGGGGCATGTGCCAGGTCCCGCGATGATAGTTGACCCCCTGGCGGCCGTTGGTCACGAACGCGCGCAAGTCCCCGGCGTCCACCGACTCGCCGGGAGGTGCAACGACCAACACCATTGTGCAGGGAGTCAGTGGCACGAATGCCTGACTGCCCAATGGGTGGCGCTCAACCATGTCGAGCCGCAACGGCAACTTGGTCGGTGTACGGCAACGCGCAATGCTTACGGCCACGGGACCGTCATCAGACATATCGACATTGCACAGGTCGTCGAAGCGCTCAAATCGTGCCGAGTTCATTGCCACGGACTGCCTGCGCGAGGTTTCGATGACATCGCCATAGGCTGCAAAGCCCTCTCGCGTGAGGGGCTCGGGCTTGAGCGTGATGGTCATGTATCGCTACCGCCGACACGACCAAATAATCGCAGGCGACTAACACCACCATCAGGATAAATAGACATGCGCACATGGGTCACTGCACCAATTGCCTGCAGAGACTCAAAATAATGCTGTTGATCCATCTTCAGTTTCGACTCGGGCAGCAGCGTCTGCCAGTCAGAAGAATCGGCGTGAGCATCAGCATCGTCTGCGAATACTCCGGCCTCCAGGGAAACCCGGTCCGGGTAATTGCCCTTGAAATGTGCCGTATCGACTTCCACGCGCTCAATAATTCCTGTGTGCGCGAGCGCAATGATCACCCAGTCGTTACCGGGCCCCCTGCGCCGGGCAGTTTCCCAACCATCGCCCATGTTGACGCCACGCCCCGGCACATTCAGATTATGCATACTGCCGAAGTGCTCATCGCTGCAACTGATTGCCCGCCCGCCATTGCCAACAGCCGCGAAATCGACGAACCCGTCCACGCCTGAAAAATCGGCGCGGACCTCTCCGTAGATGCGTAAGCGCGCAATGCCACCGTCCGGGAAGATATTCAGGCGCACGTGCGTCCAGGTGTTCTCGTCGCTGATCTCCAGGAAGTGATGGGCATCCCCGTCAAGATCTGTCTTCGCCAGCAGTTCCACCCAGCCGTCTTCTGGCGTGTCCGCATCGCTTACACAGGCCTCGATCGAGGCCTGTGGCGGGTAATTGCCAGTGAAGTGGCTGGTGTCGATGTCGAATCCGCGAATGACACCAGGAACGCCCAGGCGAATCACACAAAAATCGTGCCCTGGCGTTCTCCGCCGCCGACTCTCCCAACCGTCCATCCACTTACCATTATCGTCGTATTTATCGTCGATGAATATCGGCTCGCTCGCATCGATGACTCGCTCTTTCGCTGCGAAAAAATCGTCGCTCGCGTACGTAACCCGAGTACCCAGACGCGGCTGCTCCAGCTGTATCCAGTTGTGAAACGGATGTCGCTGCGTCACTTCTTATCCTCCAGGGCTTGCAACCTCAAGCGCGCGATCGCGTGTATCTCGGCTAGCGCCGTCTCGAACTCCAGATCGGCGTCGTTGCCGAGTCGCGTCTCGAAAGCCGCCAGAATCTGGATGCGGCTACTATCGCGCACAGCCATCACAAACGGAAACCCGAATTTGTTCTTGTACGACGAGTTCAGTACCTGAAATCGCGCATACTCGTCCGGTGTACATTGATCCAGGCCCGCACTCATTTGTTCTGCGCCTGAGTCTGCCGTCAAATCGCTTGAGATATGTGCTTTGCCCGCCAGATCCGGGTGTGCACAAATGAGTTTCAGGCGCCGTTCCCTGGATGCGTTGTCCACACAGTCGGCCATTAGTCGTGCCAGGTGTTCTGTATCGACGCTGCCATCCAGCAACTCCTGCACCTGCTCGGCAACCCACGGCGAGTGCTCGTATATGCCGCCATAGCGCGCAACAAAGTCGGAGTCCGGCATCAGGAGGCGGCTTCGGGTGGATGTTTGGCGCGCCAATGTTTCGCGATATCCAGTCGCGTCGCAACCCAGACATCGTCATGCGCTGTAACGTAATCGAGAAATCTTCCCAGCGCTGCCGCCCGGCCAGGCCGGCCTGCAAGCCGGCAATGCAGTCCAATTGACATCATGCGACCTCCCTCGGCATGCAACACATCAAAACTATCCTTCAGGTAGTCAAGAAACTGCTGGCCGGAATTGAAGCCCTGGGGTGTCGCGAAGCGCATGTCATTTGCGTCCAGCGTGTAGGGAACCATCAATTGCGGTGTCGAAAAACTGCGGTCCCAGTACGGCAAATCATCGCAATAGGTATCCGAATTGTAAACGAAGTCGCCCTCTTCAGAAGCGATGCGATGACTGTTCGGACTGCAGCGCCCAAGATACCAGCCGGCAGGACGCTCTCCTGTTTCGCGCTCGTGAATCTCCATGGCCTTGCGAAAATGCTCGCGCTCTGTCGCTTCGTCCACAAACTGGTAGTCCACCCATCGATACCCGTGACTGGCAATTTCCCATGAACTGCTGTGCATGGCCGCAACTGCTTCAGGATTTCGTTCCAGCGCCATGGCCACAGCGAAGACAGTGACGGGAAGATCGCGCTCGGTGAACATCCGATGCAGGCGCCAGAACCCGGCCCTAGAACCGTACTCGTACATCGACTCCATGTTCATGTGGCGCTGACCTTCGATTGGCACCGCGCCGACTATTTCCGAAAGAAACGACTCCGACTCTGCATCGCCATGTAACACGCAGTTCTCGCCGCCTTCTTCGTAATTGATAACGAACTGCACGGCTATTCGCGCGCCGTCGGGCCAACCTGCCTGCGGTGGTCGCTGGCCGTAGCCGCGCATGTCCCGTGGATAATCCTTAGCAGCCACCTAGTGCTCCAACGACCGGTACCACTGGTCAATAATCTGCCGTTCTTCATCCGTCATGGCCGTCAGATTTCCGATCGGCATCACGCGTGTAACGACGGTTTGCTGATGGATACGCGCGGCCGTGGCAAGAATCTGTTCTTGCGTATCGAGGACTACGCCCAGTGGCGCCGCCGGAAATGCCGGGTGTACAGGATTGGACGAATGGCAGCTCACACAACGCGCGTTGATGACGTTACGAACCTGAGCGAAATTCACTTTGGTCACATCGTCGGTCTGCGTATACGGCGTCATGAATCCCATGACGGCGACGAGCAACACGACTGCCAGCACTGCGGGCAATGGTGAAGCCTGACCTTTATGGCGCGCAACGAAGTAAATTCGAATGAGCGCGCCGGCGACCGAGATCGCAATCAGCACGGCCCAGTTGTACTCGTGGCTGTACGTCATGGCAAAGTGGTTGCTTGTCATGACGAACAAGACGGGCAAAGTGAAATAAGTGTTGTGCACCGAACGCAGTTTCGCGCGTACACCAAGCCCCGGATCAGGAACTTCTCGGCGTTCCGCGGCCAGAATAATTTTCTTCTGCCCGGGTATGATTACAAAAAATACGTTCGCGACCATAATGGTGCCGAGAACAGAGCCAAACAGGATATATGCTGCGCGGCCACTGAATAAAGCGCAAAGACCCCAGGCCAGCGCACCACAAAGGACCAGTAGAACGATCGCGAACACGTTTGCGTTCTGCGCGAGCGGCGACTTGCACAAGAGATCGTAGACGACCCAACCACCAACGATGAATGCGATGGCTATGCCGACGGCCGCCGCCACGCTCAGTTCGGCGACCGTACGATCGATCAGATACACCTCGGCGCCGACAAAATAGACCAGCCCGAGCAGGAAAATCCCCGACATCCAAGTCGAATACGCCTCCCACTTGAACCAATGCAGGCGATCGGGCAGTACGGCCGGGGCGGCCATGTATTTTTGTGAGTGGTAGAAACCGCCGCCATGCACAGACCAGAGTTCACCACTGACACCACTGGCAGCGTCCTCTGCCCTGGGGTCCTGCAGGTGGTCGTCAAGCCAGATGAAATACAGGGACGATCCAATCCACGCGATGCCAGTAATAAAATGCAGCCAGCGCACGAAGAGGTTTAGCCATTCGAGAAGATACGCTTCCATGCTAGCCCCTCAGTGGGTGCACATTGTCGGGAAGATCCGCGACGACATGCGCTGCCGCTCTGTCCCTTATTTTAAGAATTTCGGCTGCGGTAGCCACCGCGATCTCAGCGGGTTTCTTGCCACTGATACCGTCGACCCCGATCGGGCAGATCAGCGAATCGATCATCGATTGCGCCATGCCTTGTTGGCGATAGCGTTTCTCGAAACGGCGTCGCTTGGACAATGACCCTATCAAACCACAATAAGCGGCATCACCACGCCGCAGAATTCGGTCGCAAACATCAAAGTCGATCGCGTGGCTGTGCGTCATGACAAGATAAAAACTTTGCGCCGGCATTGCTGCGACCTCGAGTGCGGGATCCGCTGTTTCAACTGCGCGTACGTTGGCCGGAACCTGGCGAAAAACATCGCGCCGACTGTCGATCCAGCGAATATTACTATCGAGCTTCGACAGTACGCCTACGACCGCGGTGCCTACGTGCCCCGCGCCAAACACAGCGATATTGAGATCCGGTACAACGACAGGCTCGTAGAACTCCTGCACATCGCGACACGTCACGGGTTTGTCGGCAAGCAACTTCCGAGCCTTGCTGACGAGCTCACTATCCACCTCACCTGCACCAAAAACAGCGCTCGCCGTGACGATCAGCTTGGCGGGCGCCGTTGTCGATATTCGCGTGGCAATGATTGCAGGTTCACGCTGCCCATGCAGTGCAGCCAGGTCGCGCAGCCACCCCGGCATGCCATCAACGATCGGTTCAAACAGAATCTCGACCACACCGCCGCAGCACTGCCCCATCGAGGATCCCAGTGGAAAACTTCGTAGCGTCGTGCGCTCATCGTTGAGCATGCCAACTGCGACGCGGGTACTCTGATACTCCAGCTGGCCACCACCGATCGTGCCGATCGTTTGCGTCGCGGTGACGATCATCTTCGCGCCGATTTCGCGTGGCGCAGAGCCGCGGATTCCGGCGACCGTAACGAGCACTGCAGGCTCACCAGCCGCGGCAAGATCCGTCAGCTCATCGATCCACTCATTCATGAGACGCCGCCTCAATTGCGCGCAGTATCGCTTCCGGCGTGGCTGGAGCATGCAAATCCGGCATTGCCGTGTCTGACGTGGCGATGGCGTCGCGAATGGCATGAAATACCGAAAGCGCAAGCATCAGCGGCGGCTCGGCGACGGCCTTGGAACGATAGATCGTGTCCTCGCGATTGGCCACGCTTTGCATCAGCTCGACGCGAAAGTCCGGAGCGAGATCCGAGCAGGTTGGTATCTTGTAAGTCGACGGAGCGTGCGTACCCAACTCTCCGCTGTCATTCCACCAGAGCTCCTCCGATGTCAGCCAGCCGGCGCCCTGCACATAGCCGCCTTCGACCTGGCCAAGATCCACGGCCGGGTTCAGGGAATCGCCGCAGTCGTGAAGAATGTCGACGCGCAGTATTCGATTCTCGCCAGTCAACATGTCAACGACAACTTCGGTGACAGCCGCCCCGTACGCGAAATAGAAAAACGGCCGACCACTGAAAGTGTCGCGGTCATAGTTGATCTTCGGCGTCTTGTAAAATCCGGCCGCCGACAACGAGACACGATCTGCCCACGCCAACTGGACGAGTTCTGCAAACTCAAGTTGTCGGTCGCCGACCGTCACATGCCCGTCATGAAAATCGATGTCGGCTTCCGCCACGGAAAAATGTCTTGCTGCAAATTCTGTGAGGCGCGTACGTATTTTAGCAGCGGCTCGCTTCGCCGCCATGCCGTTCATATCGGCCCCGCTCGACGCCGCGGTCGCCGAAGCATTTGGCACTTTGCTGGTGTCGGCAGCCATTATCCGGATACGATCCACACCAATCTTCAACTCATCAGCGACGATCTGCGCGACCTTGATGTAAAGACCCTGACCCATCTCGGTACCGCCGTGATTCAGCTGTACTGTGCCATCCTTGTAAACATGCACCAGTGCACCGGCCTGGTTCAATATCGTCGATGTAAACGAGATGCCGAACTTCACGGGTGTGATCGAGATGCCGCGTTTCAGGATTGAGCTACTCGAGTTAAATGCACGAATCTCCTCGCGCCGGGCCTGGTAGTCGCTGCTGGCCGTGAGCTGATCGAAAATCTCGTCGATAATATTGTCTTCTACAGTCTGCTGGTACTGCGTAACATTGCGCTCGTCGATGCCGTAGAAATTTCTGCGACGAATTTCGAGCGGGTCTTTGCCGAGCGCCCGTGCTATGTCCTCAATGACGTACTCGATCGCGAACATGCCCTGCGGACCACCGAAGCCGCGGAACGCCGTGTTGGAAACGGTATTTGTCTTGCAGCGATGCGACAGAACGCGGACGTTCTCGAGAAAGTAGGCGTTGTCACAATGAAACATCGCGCGATCGTTGACCGGGCCGGACAAATCGGCAGACATACCGCAGCGCGACGCAAATTCGAAATCCACGCCGAGAATGCGACCAGTGTCATCGAAGCCCACATCATAGTCGATGACGAAATCATGCCTTTTGCCTGTCATGATCATGTCGTCATCGCGGTCGAGTCGCAGCTTGCACGCTCGGCCCGTCTTGTCCACGGCCACGGCCGCGATGCAGGCGATCAGCGCCGCCTGGCTTTCCTTGCCACCGAACGCGCCGCCCATTCTGCGGCATATCACTGTGACGTCCTTGGCAGAACGCTGCGTCGCGCGTGCCACCATCGACTGGACCTGGTCCGGGTGCTGTGTCGAGCTATGAACCAACACGCAACCGTCTTCCTGCGGAATAGCCATTGCGATGTGGCCTTCGAGATAGAACTGATCCTGGCCACCCAACGACACGCGTCGCGCCAGTCGATGCGGCGCCGAGTTCAGCGCACTTTGAGGGTCCCCGCGACTCAGTGTTTCACTGGGCAACACGAATGACGATTTTTCGACGGCCGTCAACGGGTCCAATATCGGCTCGAGTTCCTCGTACTGAATGTTCGCGAGCCTTGCCGCCTTGCGAGCTGCGTCAACCGTCTCGGCAGCAACAGCGAAGACGGGCTGACCAACGTACTCGACAAGCCCGGTCGCGAAAATCGGATCATCGGCGACAATCGCACCGTAATTATTGTCGCCTGTAATGTCCTCCGCCACGCAGACGTCCACCACTCCAGAGATTGCACGTACTTGCGCAAGATCAATGCTCGTTACCCTGGCATGTGCTACCTCGCTCATGCCAACAGCGAGGTGCAGCAGATCACGCGGCTCGGGAAGATCGTCGATATACGCCGCAAGGCCGGTAACGTGCAGGTGCGCGCTGTCATGCGGCAACGGCTTGCCGACCGCAGAGTCGTGCCTGGCAGGCAGCCTAACGCTGGCGTCCATAGCTATACACCGTTTCCAGGCCATCACCCTGTGTTTCAAAAAAGAATCGCCGCAATAAATTCTGGCAGGCGCGCAGGCGAATGTCCCCTGACGCCCGCATGTCGCTAATTGGCCTGAAGTCGTTCACCAATGCCTCGCACGCATGTTCTATCGATGCCTCGTTCCACACCTTGCCATGCAGCGCCGCCTCTGCATTGCTCGCGCGCTTCACGGTGGTGGCGAGCCCCCCGCAGGCCATGCGGAATGACGCAACTTCGTTGTCCTGGAGTACAAGGTGGTAGCCCGTGCAAACGGCCGAGATATCCTGATCAAAGCGCTTGGACCATTTCTGGCTACGCACGATGGCGTTTTCATCTGCAAGCGGAATCTTGATGGCGGCGACGAATTCGCCCGCCTGCAGGTCGTTAACCTGGTAGTCGAGGTAAAAATCATCCAGCAAAATTTCTCTCTCGACATCGCCGCAACGCAAAAGCAGCAGTGTATCGATCACCATGAGCGCGGGCATGGAATCGCCGATCGGCGAGCCGTTCGCGATGTTTCCGCCGAGCGTGCCTGCATTGCGGATTGGCGGCGACGCAAAGCGACGGAACATTTCTTCGAGGCCTGGATAATGCTCGACAATAATTGGAACCGCATCCGTCAATGTCGCCGCAGCGCCGATTTCAATATGAGATTTCGACACGCGCACGTCACACATTTCGGGCACGCCACCCGTGTAGATGACAGTTTCGAGATCACGGTGCTGTTTTGTCACCCACAAACCGACGTCGGTTCCACCCGCCAGGATGGTAGCGTCGGGGTTCTGTTTGTAGATGCTTGCAAGTTCACTAACACTCGTTGGTGCGTAGAAGCGACGACCGTGATACTCCAATTCAAGTGAGTCATCACGACGAAGTGCCTTCAATTTCGCTATCCGATCGGGCGCAGCGCCACCCGGCTGCGTCAACCAGTCGTCGCCTTGTGCGGCATTGACGTACATCGCTTTTGCAGCAGCAATAATGGACCGATAGCCCGTGCAGCGACAAAGATTTCCTGCCAGCGCATCGTCGATTTCCTGGCGGCCTGGATTGTCGTTCGTCTTGTAAAGAGCGAACAACGACATAACGAAGCCCGGCGTACAGAAGCCACACTGCGATCCATGCTCGTCGACCATCGCCCTTTGAATCGGGTGCAGGCTGCCATCATTCGGCGTCAGGCTTTCAACCGTGATGAGCTCTTTACCGTCCAGAGTCGGCAGGAACTGAATACAGGAATTGATTGCACGAACTACCAGGTCATCACCATCACGGTTTACTTCAGCAACGACAACCGTACATGCACCGCAATCACCCTCAGCACAGCCTTCCTTGGTGCCTGTGCGGCGCAAGTCTTCGCGCAGAAACTGCAATACCGTACGCGTTGGATCGACGTCGTTGATTTCGACGACCTCACCGTCCAGCACGAATCGAATTGCAGCCGACTTCGACATGCTGATCAGCTACCTCTGTACGTTGAATACGACCATGGCGATGTGAGCAGGGGAACATGATAGTTCTCGTCGCCTTTGACAGAGAATCGAATAATTATCGTATCGAGAAAAGCGGGATCCCCGACATCGGCACCACGACCTCGGAAATAATCGCCGATATCGAATTCCAGTTCATAGCTGCCGGTACGCATGACGTCGCCCTCAAGCAATGGCTTCTCGGTGCGCCCATCGGCATTCGTCGTTGCACTCGCGACCAGTTCACGGTCGTCATTGAGAGCAAATAGGCGAATATCGACATTCGCCGCAGGAAGACCGTGCCTTGTATCAAGGATATGCGTTGTCAACCGACCCATCTTGTCCCCCTGTTATTGTGTGGCGCGGTAACGCGCGTCACTTCGATTATACTGTGCTACGTAGTCCTGAATCACAACAAATGGTAACCGCAATGAAGAAACTCAGGCCCGTTTCGCGACGCCGGTTCCTCAAGTCCTCTGGCGCCCTAACCGGTGCGTCGCTCTTGAGAATTAGTGCACCTTCGCTTGTCGCCATCACCCAGGCTGCATGCACGGCGAAAGACGAAGCCGCTGCATTCAATATACTGGGCGTACAAGAGGCGGCTGACTTTGCCGCGATCGCTGCACGTATTATTCCGACGACTGAAACGCCGGGCGCAACGGAAGCCGGCGTCATTTATTTCTTTGATAATGCGTTCGCCGCCGACATGAGTTGGGCGCTGGAAAACATGCGAGCCGGCCTTGCCTCTTTGAACGCGACGCTTGCGGCCAACTATGCGAACAAGAGTCACTTCTCCGACCTGGACGAAATGGACCAGGACGCGGTTCTGTCAGCGAACGAAACCACCGATTTCTTCGAGCTCTGTTGGCTAACAACCATTTTCGGCTTCTTCTCCATGAGCAAGTACGGCGGCAACAAGGATCACGTCGCCTGGGACCTGATCGGTTTCGAGGGACATCACGGTGCTTGGGAGTATCCGTTCGGCTACTACGACGCGGAGTATGCAAAGGAGCTGAGTCATGGCGAGTAGCGTGACGTTCGATATGCGTCAGCCGGTCGACTTCGCCATCATCGGCTCAGGCTCAGCTGGCGGAATTATCGCCAAAGAACTGTCCACGGCTGGCTTCAATGTCGTCGTCTTCGAGCAGGGGCCGTATAGGAAAGCGCAGGACTTCACCCACGACGAATATTCCGTGCTTTTCAACTCCGAACTGCTCGGTGGTGGGCCCAGAATCAGCGGTCAGACGTTTCGACAATACGCAAGTGAAACGGCCGAAAGCCCTGTGGAGCAACCTATCCGCTACGCACAGACGGTTGGCGGCAGCAGCGTGCATTTCACGGCCAATTTCTGGCGACTGCGTCCCGTCGATTTCAATGAGCGCAGTCTGCTGGGATCCATTTCCGGCACCAATTTCGCGGACTGGCCGATTAGCTATGAAGAGCTTGAGCCCTACTACACCCGGGTCGACTGGGAGATCGGCATATCCGGTGCGCCCGGTCCTTACGACGCACCGCGGTCAAAACCGTTCCCCATGCCGCCTCTGCCCATCAAGTCATCGGGTGTGCTCCTCGAGAAAGCGGCGAAAGCGCTGGGGCTGCAAGCGCAGGTCGAACCGCACGCCATTCTCTCGCAGCCGCACAACGGACGGGCAGCCTGCATCAAGTGCGGCTATTGCATGTTCTTTGGCTGCGAGGTCGGCGCCAAATCTTCGACGCTCGCGGCGGTGATTCCGGCGGCTGAGGCCAGTGGACATTGCGAGATACGCGCAGATTCCGCCGTATTTCGCATAGAGACAGATGAAAAAGGCCGCGCCAGCGAAGTGCTTTATTACGACGCGGACGGCAACGAGCAGGCCCAGAAGGTCAAGGCTGTCATCGTTTCCGCAAATGGCGCCGAGACCTCGCGACTCATGCTCATGTCAGCCAGCGAACGACATCCGGACGGACTGGCCAACTCCAGCGGTTTTGTTGGCCGCAACCTGATGTTCAACGCACACTCCGCTGGTGACGGCGTCTTCGAACAACCGCTGAATGACTACAAGGGCGCGCAAGTGTCGCGCATCATTCACGAATTTTACGAAAGCGACGAAAAGCGCGGCTTCTACGGCGGTGGTGGCATCGATTCACGGCCACTATGGTCGGCAACACCTATTTTTCACGCTCTCATGGGCATGCCTCCCGATGTACCCAGGTGGGGTAAGGCGTTCAAGGACGAGATCGCGCACAACTTCACGCGGCAAATGTCCATCGTTGGCAGCACCACGTCACTCGCGCTCGATCGCAACAACATTACGCTGGACCCTGCAAACACCGACCAATGGGGACGGCCGTCCATGCGCCTTACCTACCGGGACCACGATGACGACCTGGCCATGGCGAAATTCCTGCAGGACAGGGCGATGGAATTGTTCGACGCGGCCGGCGCGACCAAAGCCTGGCGACACCCGATTCACCCCACGGACGGCGGGGAACATTTGCTCGGCACTTGCCGCATGGGCGATGACCCATCCACGTCGGTCGTCGACCGTTATCATCGCAGCCACGATGTGCCCAACCTGTTCATCTGTGACGGCAGTAGTTTCGTCACATCAGGCCGCGGCCAACCTACGATGACGATCATGGCGCTCGCATTCCGTGCCGCGCACCACATCAAAATAGCGGCCAGTGCCGGCGAAATTTAACCTGGAGGTCTTGTGATGAAGCGCTTACTGCTTGTTCTGCCCGTAATATTGTTTCTTGGCTGCGATGTCGCAGTTGATGGTGTCGCCGTTGATGACAGGGCCGATGTCTCCTACCTGCTGATGCCGGGCATGGAAGGCCGTGGCCTGCCGTTTTCGTCAGCAGTGCGCGTGGATAACACGCTGTACCTGTCCGGCAATGTGGGCAACATTCCCGGGGCGCTCGAACTGGCCGAAGGTGGCATACAGGGTGAAACGCAGCAGACGCTGGAGAATATTTCTGCGGTCCTGGAGCAGTTCGACTCATCCCTGGACAACGTCGTGAAGTGCACCGTGTTTCTGGCCGATATAGCCGAATGGGGCGCCATGAACGAGGTGTACAGGACGTTCTTCAAGAATCCGCCTGCGCGCAGCGCGTTAGGTGTCAGTGGTCTTGCCCTGGGTGCTAGGGTCGAGATCGAGTGTATCGCGGTTGTGAACTAGTCGGATCTTCTGCGCCCGCCAACAAATAGTCTCGCCGGGCCGCGAGGGCTCGCAAGCGTCGTTTGTCGAGTACGTCGCCGAAATTTTCCGCGAGCACTGCGTCCGTCAGTTCAAGTAATGCCTTTTCCCAGCCGGCAGTGATATCAATAGGTGCGTTCTTCAGGTGCGGTGGGCGACCTTTCTTATTCGCGAAAGCCCCGTCGTTCTCGCTGAGCATCAGGCGCCATGAAGACAAGTCATACAAAATACGCCGTGGGCTACGTCCCGCATCGTAGATCAGGGTGTCGAATATATACATCGCGGCCCACTGCTCCACGATAGGACACGTGGCACCACCGCCGCTACCTGCTGCCGAGCGCCCTGCTTCATCCGTCCGGTTCTCAGGCATGAATTGCAAAGAACCACTCACGCCGTCAACCTCGCGCATAACGGTTACCGGCACCATATCCAGATCAAGCAGCCTGTCCAGTCGGTATGCCGCGACGCCCGGGTAAACTCCCTTACCCTTGCGCTTGCTGAACACCGCGGTTACCGCCCGCTTGCCGTCACTTACGGTTAGCAGATTCTCCGGCGCCGTCGACGTGAGCGCTGCTAGCGCAGTAATTTCACCGTGTTGCAACAATGCCTGCAACTCATCAGCCGATAATGCGTCCGGCCTTTTGCCGACGCGCCGCGGATGTGGAATCGGTACCCCTGCCCCGGCGCCAAACTGGTTCATCACTGACAGTTCGCCATGCTCCAAAATCAACGCATTGCCGCTGCCGTTGTAATAAAACCCGAGCATTCCGGTATCGATTTCGATCATCCGGCCATCGAATCGTTGCAGTACCTGGCGATTGGGTGTCGGTGTATGTCCGACAACCAAACGATCAGCACCAATCCCGGCAAGTGCCTCTTCAAGTCGATGCGCCTCCATTATCCCGGGACAGGATGCGTTGCGTCGATACCAGAGCGGCCCGTCTGTCGCCAGCACCTGTGTTTTGTTGAATCCCTGCACCACGGATAGCGCATCCAGAAGCTCCGCGCTGTCAGCTAATGAGGGCACATAATCAGTGACTATCGCTGCGTAGACGTAATGACTGTCAGTCGGAAGCAGAACCTCTGCATCTTTAAGGTAGTTCAGGGCGTAAACATAATTGGTGAGATCTTGCCGCATTCCCACGTTAATGCCATCCAGCCCGATTTTGCCCGTATCGGGAGACAGACCACCATGAACAAATGCCGTTCCATTGATCACCGCGACTATGTTTTTTTGCAGCAGCCAGGCCCCGTACTTTCCCTCTGCTCCGAAAGCACGGCGCATCGCGAAGAAACCCGGCGGGAATTTCTTGTCGAATTCTGCTCGCAGTGCGTCATCCGGAGCTTTTTGATTCCTCGTGGCGAATAGCGCGAACCAGCGATCGCGATCCGCCGGGTCCTGTTCATCCGCAAAGGCCGCATATTCCGCCGCGCTGACGTAACGCATATCGCCAATAAGGAGCATCGACTCATGGTTGCCGATTAACACATGAACGCGACCAGCGGCAGCCTCGGCCTCACCTTCGAGTCGCATCAACAATTCCATCGCGTCCCTGGATTCCGGCCCGCGGTCGAGTATGTCGCCGACAATTACGAGATGTGTCTCGCCGCCAACCCACGAAAAATTATCGTCAAGAATCCCCGCTTTCGCGAGCGTACTGACCATGGCACCGTAATCGCCATGAATATCAGAGATGGCAACAATCCGATCGACATCATCAATTCGCGACTCGTCCGACCTCGCCGGAGTCGCCGTTGCCAACGTAGCCAGCAAAAGAAATAGAATGTTTCCTGGTATGCAGGGCAAGATTCAGACCTCTCAATATCCAGCTGTTCAGTGTAGTGGCAACGCTGCCTTGCAGCAATTGGGCGGTGGTGACACTGTGTTAGACTTTGCTCGTTATCGACACTCTCTAATACGCAAAGAAAACAAGAATGCCACTAGCCCGTTGGACACTAAGCGCTGCCGCGTGGTTCTTTGCCGCAACGGCACTTCAGGCACAAACCGTCGGAGAACCGGACCCGCTGTTCCGGAGTGACGACATTCTCGACGTTCGCATTATAGCGCCACTATCGACGCTACGATCTGACCGGAAATCCGACGAAGAATTGCCTGGCAAGTTTCAGTACACAAACGCCTCTGGCGAACTGCAAGAGCTTTACGTTGGCGTTCGCACGCGTGGCCGATTTCGTCTGCAGAAAAAAGTGTGCTCTTTTCCGCCATTGCGCCTGAATTTCAAGAAATCACAAACCAAGAACACGCTGTTTCACGGCCAGGACAAGGTCAAGCTGGTCACGCATTGCCGGTCATCCGGTAGCTATGCAATGATCGTCCCCAAGGAATTTCTTACTTACCGGATTCTCAATACACTGACGGACATCAGTTTTCGCGTCCGTCTCATGCGCATTACTTATGTCGATACCGAAAAAGACAATGCCGAAGATATTCACTACGGATTCATTATCGAGCACCGCGATCGTCTCGCAAAACGACTGGATATGCCGGTCCTGGAAATCCCGAAGACGCAAGTTTCAGCACTGAATCCCGAGTACTTAAATCTCATATCGATGTACCAGTACCTGATCGGCAACACCGATTTTTCTCCCGTTCAAGGGCCCAAGGGAGACAATTGTTGCCACAACCAGGTGCTGTTTGGCGTCGAGGGCAAACCAATCCTGTCAGTACCATACGATTTCGATCAGGCGGGAATCGTCGACGCACCGCATGCCAGCCCCAACCCACTCTTCAAGAACCTGCGTAATGTCAAGCAGCGCATGTATCGCGGGCGCTGCGTTAACACTCAATTCCTGGATGCCACTATCGCAAGTTTCAAGGACAGGCAGGGCGATATTCTGCAGTTGATAAATGAACTGGAGGTTCTCAGTAACAGTGCGCGCAAAACAGTAAGCAATTACGTGAACAAGTTCTACGGCATATTGGATTCCGAAGAAAAGACCACCCGCGAATTCGTCAAAGGATGTATTTAGGCGCCGCCTGAATATCGGAATCGACCAGCCAATCCACCAGGACCTTCGCTACCCGCGGGTGAATATAGTACCCAATTGAACTGTGCGGATTGGACTTGCCGTAGCGAACCGCAAGATTATATATGCGGTAGTCGTGCACAGTGCTGACGATGCGCTCCTGCATCATCATCTTGAAATCGTCCGCAAGAGTGTTGTCATGACAGGTGTAATCGTCTTCGGCAGAAACGTTGTGCCATGAAATTACATTGGTCGGAAACTTTGTCGACGCCGGTTCCCTGGCGCCAAGCAGTCGCTTGCGGATGTTCGAATCACCGAGTGGCGCACCCAGTGTCATCCATAAATCGACTTTCTTGTCTGCGTAGTCATCTTTGTAATCGGGATCATGAGATAGCTGCCACAACACGTCGTATGCGACTATGCTCCCCGTGCCATGTGTGACGAGTACGATTCGATCACCGCGGTCAAGCAACTCGCAAAGCCTGGTCCGAAGCCGCTCGCGCACCTTCATCGCATAGTCAGATTTGCGGTCGAAATACTTTGCGAAGTCCTTTGACACGGCGCCAATGAGCGGCACGCACAGACCGATGGCGCCTAGCAGCGGTGCCGCTACGTCTGCGATGGCCTCGGGAACTGCCGACTTGCCAGGTAACTGGTCGTACTGACGAATACCGAAGCGCTTGCGGGCCGTTATCGCGCGCATTGCGTTGAGAGCGTTACGGCGGTCACCGATATCAAGCTGCTCGTCGTAGCGCTTGCCGCAACCATTGAGAATTTCAGCGTTGAGATCGCCATACCAGGCGACTTGTTTTTGCATCGCATCAAAAGTATCCACCTGGTCCGGAAAGTCGCGCTCAACGCCAGCACGCAGCGCGGCCATGGACAAATCCGTAAACGTGTCTTCAGCGGGCTTGAAATCCCGACCGTGAACCAGCAGCAAACTGCGATTAACGGTACCGCTACCCTCGTCGAACGTCATTGACGAACCTGCCACCGGTCAATACTCATCTTCACCTGCATCCCGCCGTGTCAGCATCGTTAAGAACGAACCCGTTAAAGTCTTGCCATATTCGAGCTTCCAGATTACCAGCGTCGTCACCACAAACATCATCGAGATGACCATCGCAATGCCCAGAGCGCCAATTCCCGAACCCAATCCGATACCGATCGCAACGAAAATGTACATCGCATCTGAGGGCTGATCGAGTGAAAAACGAAAGCGGACCGCGGCGACGACACCGGCCAGACTAAACGCCAGTGCGAGACTGTTCATGACGATCATCGCAATTCCGGTCACGACCGTCGGCAAGATAACAATGGTCTGGAGAAACGACTGGTCGAGCTTACGTGCGCGACTGGTAATGAAGTACGCCCAGGAGACTGGCACGGTCAGAATGAGCGCGCCGATGCTTGCCAGCAGAAGTCGTAGCGGCCCGGTTTTCGAAAATAGCGTGCGCTCGGCACTCGTGTAGATGGGTTCAAAAGAATCAATGTTCGATGCGGCAAGGTCATCGACACCGCCTATCGGCAGGATTTCTGCCAGCGCCGGGTAGCGTGACGACAAGAAAACTACGGCGCCAGCCCAAAACGCGTAGTACATCGTGATCAAGGCTAGTGGAATCAGCAGGCTTGCAGATCTTCTCATCGGACAACTCCGTCGAATTCAGGAACGATACCGACATGGCCGCCATTTCGCCACAGTAGCTACGCAAGGGCGGGTCGCCGGTGGTAGTCTATGCGCCGATTCAGACCAGGTATGCACATGACGCGCCCCGCCAAACCAACCAGCAATCAAAAATTCTCTGTACAACTTCTCGGTATCAGCAACGCGATCGTCGACGTACTTGCGCACATCGATGCGGCCGTTCTTGAAAAAATTGGCGCGGTGCCCGGTTCGATGACACTGATCGACGAAGATCAGGCCCGCGAGATATACGCACAAATGGGAACCACGACCGAAATGTCAGGTGGTTCGGTCGCGAATACGGTCGCTGGATTTGCCAATCTTGGCGGCACAGCCGCTTACATCGGCAAAGTTCGCAATGATCAATTCGGCGACATTTTTAATCACGACATGCAATCGCTCGGCGTCGACATTCGCCTGCCACAGGCGACTGACGGCGCCCCAACCGCCCGCAGCCATGTGCTTATTACGGCAGACGGACAGAGAACCATGCAGACCTATCTGGGTGCGTGCCTCGAACTGGCTCTCGCCGACGTCACTGAGGCAACCGTTGGGCGACCGAAATTGATATTGCTGGAAGGCTACGTCTGGGATATTGCCGAGGGCCCGGCGCTGGCCAGGAAGGCCGCGGAAATTGCGCGACAGAATGGCACCGCGGTTGCCTTGTCTTTGTCCGACTCTTTCTGCGTCGCCCGGCATCGCGAATCGTTTGATGACTTTGTAAGAAATGACGCCGATATCGTCGTTGCGAACGAGCATGAAGTGAACGCTCTGCTCGGCACCACAACCATGGACGCTACGCTCGCAGCGCTGACAGATTACGAAAACCTGTTCGCCATCACCCGCTCCGCAGAAGGATCGGTCATCGTCCACGACGACGGACAAGTTGTACAGCCCGCGACGCCCGTGGACAAAGTTGTCGACTCAACCGGAGCGGGTGACGCTTACTCGGCCGGGTTTCTGTTCGGCTGGGCCAACGATCGATCGTTGTCGGAGTGTGCACAATATGGCACGTACTGTGCGACCCGGGTTATTCAACAGCTGGGTGGCCGCATCGAGAAAGGTCTCCTCGATGACTTCAGCTAGCTGAAATTATTAGATAACCTTTACAGCATTAACTTATTGATTATCAATTGTTTTTCGGTTAACTACTGGTTATAATAGGTGATTGTATACTTGACGCACCTACTGTAGTTTAGTACAGTCGATTAATGGCTGAGAAACCACCTCAAGCTGAACCCGGAAAGTCTTATCCTGTCCTTGTCTGCAAACAATGCGGTCATGTTGACTGGATTGAGACTGTTCCAGCGGATGAAGCGGGCCAACCATATGAATCCTTCCGGCATAAATGTAGCAATTGCAAGACCATTCAGACGGTTCAGTTATCTGAAATTCAACGTGGTCAGGCACATCAAAAACACTAACGTAGCGAGTAGTTATCATGTGTGATTTAACGGCTCCATATTTCCTTGATAAAGATAAGGCCAGAGAACGCTTAGAGTCTCTGCGCTGGCCTGATGGCCCGATATGCCCTCATTGTGGGTCTATTAAGGCTTGGCCGATAAAGACTCGCGCTGGACTGTATAAATGCGGTACGTATGGCTGCGGTAAGCAATTCACCGTTACCGTTGGGACGGTCTTTGAGCGATCCAAAGTGCCGCTGAATAAATGGCTAATGGCCGTCTACCTGATGTGTTCAAGCAAGAAAGGCATTTCAAGCCACCAGCTACATAGAACACTTGGCGTTACCTATAAGACTGCATGGTTCATGTCTCACCGTATTCGTGAAGCCATGCGTGATGATTCTGGCGAGATACTTGGTTCTGGCGGCGGCACAGTAGAGGCTGATGAGGCCTTTATCGGTACGCAAGACCCAAAGCGCAAGAATAAAGGCGGCGGCTCTCACAAGATGAAGGTCTTGTCCTTGGTTGAGCGTGGTGGCCGCATCCGGTCATTCCATGTTCCCAATGTTAAGGCGGAAACACTACACCCAATCCTAATGGATGAGATATCTCATGACGCTAGGCTTATGACTGATGGTGGCGGTCAATATCGTGGCCTCAACAAGCATTTTGCAGAGCACAATACCGTCGATCACAGTAGCGGTGAGTATGCCCGTGGCGATGTTTACACCAATACATTAGAAAGCTACTTCGGAGTGATGAAGCGCGGCATTTCTGGTGTGTATCAACACGTAAGTAAACAGCACCTACAGCGTTACTGTTCTGAGTTCGATCATCGGTTTACCTATCGAACAGCCAATGGCTACAGTGATATGGAGCGTACTGATCTAGCCCTTATCGGCATTGGCGGGAAACGCTTAACTTATCGCATGACCTTCGGGCGCAATGCGGACAACCCCGGTAGGGTATCGGGGTCTTGACCCAAAAACCCTAGCCGAGGGTGATGGTGCGGCTTTGGACCCGCAGACCATGGATGGTAGATAGGGTACATGACGGTCAATCATCATTATCTGAGCGATTCAGGAGCGCAGCCTGACTCGGTGACTCTGCGCCTTCAATTATTTTACTGTAATTGCTACACACCGTTCTGTGATCCAATCTCGGTAATAGACTATATTTGGTAGATGGGTATCAATTGATGGAGCATGCAAATGGGTGATAAGGCCAAAGTTTCAACGTTCTTGACCAACTACATCAACAAGAACGAGCAACCATCGCTGAAAAACTGGTATGTGGGCATCGCTTCAGATGTGAAAGACCGTCTGTTTAGCGATCACAATGTCACCAAAGACGGTGGCCTATGGGCGCACTCTCCGGCAGATACTGCGGCAATAGCCCGTGCGGTTGAAGCTGAACTATTGGCCGAGGGTCTTGACGGTGGGAAGGGTGGCGGCGATGACACTACCAAGTCTGTCTACGTCTATGTTAAGACAAGCAGCACCGACCCCTGAAACGCCCATAAGCTGACCGGTGTCGTCAATGGTCATTTCAATGTGGCCGACTTGAACTGACAGCCATCCATTAGTGGCTCTGCTTGTCGTAACAATATCGCCAAACGCGGTACGTATTGACTTTTGCAAGTTTTCCAGCATGGGTTCTCCTAAATTAAAAAACCCGCCTATTTAGCGGGTTTCTTGGTTTTCTTTCTGGCCCTGGTTTTGGGCTTTCGTGGGTCTGGTTTCGTATCTAACATTCGTTTCAATACGTCATCTGGGTTTGGTAATTCTTCTGGTTTCATAGATCAATAATACTCTAATAGGCTATATTCGGCCTAATGACTGATATGAATCTAAACTGGCGCGTTTACCGCTTCGACTTTCTTTGCCCTAGCTGTGGCTACAAGGACCTTCAGTTGCTCGGGGATATGGTAGGTAAGGACTCGATCCCCTGTAGGGCTTGTCATGAGGTTATCGACATCAGCGACGACGAGTGGCAGGCCAGCCTCAAGATGATCGCGGACGGCATTAGCGAAATCTACATCAAGACGAACAAATGACATTAGCTCGTCAAACTCGCTTGATATTTGCGGTATGTAATTAGTTTTCAATTCTTCTACTCATAAATACTGTATTTCTGTACAGTAGGTGCGTTAAAGATACAATCGCGTTATAATAACAGGGTTATTTCCATCACAAGGAAGTGCCATGAAACCTGTAACAAGACCTCGCCCTGAGCTCGTATCGATCGATGAACTCGATCAGGCCATCGTCAATCTTGCGGCACGCATCAATGCTGAGACCTACGAATTGCTGGTACTCATTCGACAGTTCGACGAACGCGCCGAGTGTAGGAGCGGCCCTTGGCCGCGACCTCTGCCAGAGTCGAGATCTCGAGCGGCCTGACGGCCGCCGCGATGCTTCGCGCTCAAGGAGCGCTCCCACGAAGTTCGTGCAATTCCTCGTGCAACACGGCGGATGACTACCTGGTCACGATCCACGTCGATCAGTCGGCTCTCACCACCGGGCAGGGTCGTTCGAGTCTCCCCATCGAGAGCGTCAAACGACTGTGCTGCGATGGTCACGCGGTCGTCATTGGTGAAGGCGAGAGTGGAGAGCCTTTGAATATCGGCCGTAAGACCCGCATCGTGCCGAGGGCAATCAAGCGCGCCCTCATGGCCAGGGACAAGAGCTGTGCGTTCCCGGGCTGCCACCACAAACGCTTTGTCGATGCACACCACATTCAACATTGGTCCGCCGGTGGCGAAACCAGCCTCGACAACCTGATGTTGCTGTGCTCGCCGCATCACAAACTTGTGCACGAGGGTGGTTTTACGATCGAGCGTGACTACCAGAATCACTGGTTCTTTAGGCGCCCGGACGGGCGGGCCGTACCAAACTGCGGTTATCACGCCCAGGACATGATGGACGATGACGTTGGAGATCTTTCCGAGCTGCTCAACAATCCCCCAGCGGGGGGATTGTTGAGCGCTACGGAAAAAGTCGTGTCGGAGCCTCCGCCCCCGGTTTATTGGCATTAGCGCGAGCCAATCCCGCCGTTAATTTTCAGATTTTGAACGTCCGCCAGGCTGCGGAGTGTCACCTTTTGCGTGGTAGTCTGGACGGCATGACTTCGCCCGGCCGCTGGATCGCGTCTATCGTCGTAATAGCTTTGTTGGCGATGGCTGCGGTAGTCGGAATGCGGGAGGCTTCGGTCGGTATCAACAACATTGAAACTTCAGATGTTGTTCCTTCACTTTCGTCCTCCCAGTCTCTGAAAATTGCAATGCTGGAAATGCCGGACGCGGATCTGCGGTCCGCGCTAAGAGACCTCTGCACGCGCAAATCTCAGGAGCCGCGCGATAGCAACTGGAGCCTCGAGGAGACGCAATCCCAGATCCAGGCGTTAAATGAACTAAAACGAGGCGTGTCGAATCGACTCTCAGCATCGTCTTCAGCTGAGCACCTTCATCTCGCTGCGCTGCTGGACAGTGGGTCGGTATCTCGCGTTGAGCTGATTGAACGTGCGGTCGTACTGAACCCCAATGATGCCTTTGTACTGTGGGGCGCTGTAAATATCTGCTCTGAAGAACGTAGTGCAACAACCTGTCCGTTGCTCGATTGGGAACAGCGGCTGCTCGAGCTCGACGGCCAAAACAGTGAATCCTGGATACGGGTTGCTGCCAATCGATACCAGGCGGGTAATCTGGATAGCGCGCTCGACGCATTGCGTAATGCCGCCACATCGGCCGTGACCCAATCTTACTGGGCAGAGACGATCGAAATGGCCGAGCGCGGGTTTGCCGCTGTCGGTGACTATGCGTTCCCGGAGCGAGCGGCAATGGCTTTCGGTTTCGCTGCGTCACAGCTCCCGGACTACGGCGACTTCGTGACGATGTGTAAGGAGCAGTCGGCGAAGAGCGTGGATTGGACGTATGCGTGTCTCGCGTATGGTGAGCTGGTGGAATATCAGGGCAGGACCGACATGGAGGTGTTGATTGCCCGTTCGATCCAGAAGCTGGCCCTTGAGGTTCTGGGAGACGTGCAGAAATTCGCTGCGATGGAACAGCGTCAGCAAGTTCACCGGCAAGAGATGCTCGATTTCATCAGGGACAATTACGGGTGACCGAGCGGCTGGTGTTTTCTAATCCGGCTGTATTCTCGGCCTATCTGGGTGCTATGAGAACGCATGG
>JACZTO010000068.1 GCA_022573655.1 Pseudomonadota bacterium | reverse complement strand
GGAAGATCAAGGATGTGGAGAGCCTGGCGGACGTCGTTCATCGCAACAATGATGTCGGTGCAATGATTGCCAGTGGCTCGTTTCAAAGCGACGGTATGATCGTCGCACCGTGCTCGATGAAAACCCTCTCGGCAATTGTCAATTCGTATGCCGATACTCTTCTGTGCCGCGCCGCTGACGTCATGTTAAAAGAGCGCAAGCAGCTCATCCTGGTACCGAGGGAATCACCGCTGCATTCAGGCCATTGCCGGCTGTTATATCAGGCCGCCAGGATGGGCATCGCTATTGCGCCACCCATGCCTGCTTTCTATAACCGGCCGCAGTCGGTCGACGATATCGTCAACCACACAGTTGGACGGCTGCTGGACCTTCTCGGGCTGGAGTCGGAACTGGTCAAGCGCTGGAGTGGGATCAGCGACACCTGATTGCACCGCAGCAGGCGCGGCCAGAACCTATCGGAGTTCGAAAGCGTGCAGAATCATCTGTTCGCGCCAGTCCGGAAACGCCGCCCGGATGATGTCGGAGAATTTACGTCGCACGTCTTCGCATACTTCAAAACCCGTATGCTCCGAGTAAAGCATCAGGTTTGCGACGACATCTTTCAGCATCTGATCCGGAGCGTCGTACCGCGATTGATCGATTGACACCAGGGACTCCAGCACCTGCTGCTGCATTTTTTCCGCTGCGAACTCAACGGATTTGATCTCTTCGCGGAGCTGCATGCAGGCGTCGGTTGGGACCGGCTCCGTATCGCATCCCGTGTGCTTCATCCAGGTCCTTGCGGATCGTAACGGCACCACGACATGGTCAGCCCACTGTGTCGAAAACGCGCTTGCTCTTGCGAACAGCTCGCCGTCGAATTGGCCGATGTAAGCGCCTATCCAGCAGCAGTACAACAGCATATTCACGTCCGCGCCGTAGTCGTTCTGCAGGGACAAGCAGGCGTCCGGCACACCATCCGTTCGATAGGTGCGAACGGAGAAATCCCAGAAGCTTTCGATTTCGAGGCCGGACGACATTTTTCAGGCCTCACGGGCAACAGTCAGGACAATGCCGTCCAAGTCGTCCTGCCATTTTATCTGGCAGGCGAGCCTCGAGTTTGCCTGCAATTCGCTGCCCTCGCCCTCGAGCGTTGCGATCTCGAAATCCGTCTGCGGCTTGAGCTTGCTGAGCCAGGGCTCTTCGATAAGAACGTGGCAAGTAGCGCATTGACAGGAGCCGCTGCACAGCGCCTCTATCGACAGGCCGGCCTGTTTTAGAATCTCCATCAGGCTGGCTCGCTCGCGTGCCTCGAGTTCGTGCTTCGTGCCGTCACGGTCGGTAGCGAATATCTGTGTCAACGTTGCCTCTGACGCAGTCAATCAGGCGGCGGACGCCTCAAAGTTTTCGATATTTGTCGCGGCACCGAAAATTTCGCCGCCTGGAAAGTAGTCGGACCATACGTACCAGAATATCTTGTTGTAATGCGGAATCGCTGAGAGCTGTCTGCCTTTGTATTTACCACTCATACATGCTCCGGTGGCGGACCATTCGGAGCCGGTTTCCACATCGACAAAACGATCGTCCTTATCCGACTTTTCGAAAGTCAGTATTGCGTCGCCGTCAACACGTCGATCGAAGACCTGCATGAAGTCATCGACGCAAAAGATCACCAGGCGCATATCCGCGATCTGGTTATTGATCACTTTCCTGTCCGCGACCACGTCGACCGGGTAGGCGCGCGACTGATCACCGGAAAGCAGCCCCAGCACCAGAGATTTCATTGGCAGACGCTCGTCGAGCTGGTGCTGCAACGGATACACCATGACCGGGCTGGACGGGTCGATTACGTCGGCCCTGGCCAGCAGTTTCAGGTAAAAAACGTCGCGCCACTCGACAGGCCGCATCCATACGGGAGAGTCGGGGTAGAGATTCTTCCAGGTTTTCAGGCTGGTCATGACGGTCGGCACGGTAGTCAGGGGATCATTCCTGCCCTCGAGCCGATTATGCATTTGCACAACGGTACAGCGGCTGTTTTTCTCATAGAAAACCATGTTATTGCCGAGTGCAGCGGTGATCGTGATATCCGGATTACTGAAATTACCCTCGAGGGCATACGACATCGAACTGTGCGCCAGTATGCAGTGCGTCATGATGAATGGTGAATCGCCCTCGGTCTGATACACGATATGCGGGCGCCGCGCCAGGCGCGCGATGAACGCATACGCTTTGCCGTCGCCGTCGATAACCCCGACGACTTCCTCGTCCGGCCCGAATTTCTCCAGCGCTTCGTCAATTGATATGAATATCGGCTTGCGAACAGGCCGAAACAGCATCTTCGCATGCATCAGGAAACCAAAGAGCAGCAACAACGCGACCGCGGCCGCGGATCCGATCACCATAACTGAAAATGGCCCGGCGACGGCGTTCCGATACAGCGTATAAACGGTCAGCGCCAGCGCCAGGATGATCAGCACGCCGGATTGCGAATAGATGTACCGGGCACCTGCAGGTGATGCTGCGATCCTGTTCGTCAGCATCAGTATGCCCAGCGTCCCGGGCAGAATGGCTACAGCGGTCAGCAAAACCGCGAGTATGGCGATTACATCCAAGGTGTTCATCAGCTATTTGCGAAGTCCGGTCATCTACAGCATGGCCTATTTCCGTACTGTACCGTACATTATTGACTAATTCGCAGAAGATTTCCAGATCGGTTCGATCCAACAGACTACTCAGCTGCTGTCGGGCTGGTGATACGCCTCGAGGAAGCGGTCGACAACGTGGCGCGCCTTGACGCGGACCTCCTCAGCCGATGGCGCCGGAGCATCCAGGTAGAGCTGATCGATATAGCGCTGGTGCATGAGCATGCCGCGAAAAAATTCAGATGCCTCTTCGGCGCTTCTGATATCGATCAGCCCCCTGTCAATCAGCGTCTCGAAGTAGTCTCGCAGCAGCGTGTGGCCGCGTAGCGGGCCGCGCTCATAATACATGCGGGCGATATCCGGAAAACGATCACGCTCGGCGATAATCAATCCCATCAGCGCGCGGTGCTTGCGGGAAAATACAACCCGCAAGCGATGCTCGGCAAAATTCACCAGCGTGTCACGAACATTGTCCAGCGACTTGAGTTCGGCACCCTCATGGCTCGTGACGATCGAGTCAACAACGGCACGAAACAAGTCTGCTTTGGTCGGGTAAAAACTGTATAGAGTTGCTTTGGAGCCACCGGATTTTTGCACGATGGCGTCGATCGAGGTCTCACCGTAGCCCACTTTCAAGAACAGCTTCGTCGCAGCAGCAAGTATTTTTACCTTCCTCTGCCGGCCACGTGATGAAGCAGGAACCGACCTTTCGCTGGTTTTCTTGCCTGTCCGTTTACTTGTTTTCTTTTTTCTCGCCGCCAAGAGTCTGGTCTCGTTCAGGGAAGTCGCTCAGGTTTCAGGTGTTCCCCTGTCCCTGCCGTTACGGATAACAATATCAGTTTCCGGATGCGCCTGAAACCGCGTCTGCCGGCCTACTGCCGTGAACAGTGCTTATGCTGACCGCCGATATTCGTCACATGTTACGGTGTGCAGGTAGTGATTGGTGCCCACGGAAGGCAATACTGCCTATGAGAAAGCTCTTGCTCATCGCATTACTCATGATGGTGCAGGCCACCGATGCTGATGAAGTCGTGAGCGTGGCCGTATCGGTCAAGGGCACGTTGTTTGACCTGGCCGGCACCGCAATTGCGAAGGTCGCGACGAATAATGGCAAGCTCAGGTCGACCCTGCGCAATTACACCAGCGCCAATGTCTTCATTCCCGCAATTGCGCGCGGCCAGGTCGACTTCGGTGTCGCCAATCAGTATGAAGTCATGTTGGCCGTGACCGGTGAGAGTTATTTCGAAGGCCGGCAACAGGTAAATCTACGTGCAGTCGCGGTGCTGTTTCCGCTGCAGATCGCAATATTTGTTAAACAGGACTCGCCGATCCAACGCATCGCAGATCTGAAGGGACGCCGGTTGCCCGACGGCTACGTCGCCAACAAGATCATTTTGCCACTGGTTGATGCGGCATTGGCCGCCGACGGTCTCACTCGCGATGACGTAGACTCACTGAACGTGCCCAGCGTTGCCGCTGGCGCCGACGCGTTCATCTCAGGACGCACCGAGGGCTTCCTGATGGCCTTGCGCGCACCGAAAGTTCGGGAAGCCAACGCGCGCCACGGCATCCGCGCCCTGCCCATCGAGAATACTCCCGAAAACCTGGCAGGCATACGGCGACAAATGCCGGTTGCATACCTTGCGCTCGAGGAGCCGGGGCCGGCCAACCCGGGAATCATCGAGCCGACCTGGGTGATCACATACGACATACTGCTGTTCGCGAGCACCGAAACCAGCGAAGAAATCGTGTATCGAATGACCCGCGTCCTCTATGAAAACAAGCAAAACCTGGTCGCCGCGTCGCCGGCTTTCAGGCGATTCAGCCGCGAGGCAATGGCGAAGGATCTCGGCCTCCTCGAATACCACCCCGGCGCCATGCGCTTTTACAGGGAGCAAGAGCTTTGGCCACCGGCGAAACGCTGAGTAGTCGCGACACCAGCCAGGACGCAGGCTTGCGGTCAGTCCTCTGCCGTGTGCTGGCCTCGCTGATCACGATCATCGCCCTGGCCTGGGCGATGGATTTGTTTCAAACGCTGGCGATCTATCTCTATCCGGCACAGATTGTCACCGTGGTGCTGGGCCTGGCGATCGCGCTCGCATTCATTCATTTGCCGGCACGGCGTCATGCGGCAAAGAGCGATACACCATGGTACGACTGGCTCGCGGCGGGCGCGGGCCTGGTAACGGCCGGCTGGATGTCGGCCCGCTATCCCCAGCTCGTGGACCTGACCATCGATGCGCCGAGCGAAGTTGTCGTCATCGGCCTGACGCAGATATTGCTGACGCTGGAAGCACTCCGCCGCGCGTCCGGCCTGGCGCTGCCCTTGATCGTTATCGCGTTCATCACGTACGCGGTTGCCGGGCACCTTATTCCCGGCCCATTCGCGGCACAGCAGACAAGCTGGGACGTGCTGGCCGGATTTCTCGCATTCGACGCCAACGCCCTTCCCGGCGGACCGTTGCTGATCGTCTGCAACATCGTGATCAGTTTCGTGTTCTTCGGCAACCTGCTGCAGGTGACCGGCGGGGCGGAATTTTTTGCGAATCTTGCCCAGGCTCTTATGGGCCGGTACCGCGGGGGCCCGGCCAAGGTCGCAGTCGTCGGCTCCGCTTTGTTTGGCTCGATATCGGGCAGCGCAGTCGCCAATGTCGCCGCAACCGGTGTCATCACGATTCCGATGATCAGGAAGAGTGGCTATTCCCCGGAACGGTCGGCCGCGATCGAGGCCGTGTCGTCTACCGGTGGCCAGCTGCTGCCGCCCGTTATGGGTGCGGCTGCATTTCTGATGGCCGATTTCCTGCGAATCAGCTATTCGCAAGTCGTACTTGCCGCCCTGATACCTGGCATCCTGTATTACGTCTCGCTGTTCATTCAGGTTGATTTGCTCGCCGGACGCGATGGCCATGCAGGTCTCGATGCAAAGGAGGCCAGCCAGGTTCGTGATTTGGCGGGCGGCTGGTTTTTCCTTCTGCCATTTATCGCGCTGGTTGTCGCATTGTTCGTCTTCAACGTCTATCCGCAGAGGGCAGCGATAGTGGCAAGTGTGGTACTCGTGACCGGCGCTGCGATATTTTCCTACAAGGGTTCGCGGCCGGACCTGGCACAAATTGCCGATGCCATACGTGCAACCGGCCTGGTCGTACTCAACCTGGTTTTGATTTGTGCAGGCGCAGGCATCGTCATCGGTGTACTTGCCAACTCGGGACTCGGATTTACGTTTACGAACTCGCTTTTCCTGCTCGGTTCCGGGAGCCCGATCCTGTTGTTGCTTCTTGCGGCTTGCGTCTGTGTCATTCTCGGCATGGGATTGCCGACACTCGGCGTCTATGTTTTGCTCGCAACGCTCGTCGCCCCGGGCCTGGTCGAGATCGGTATCGCACCAATCGCGGCTCACTTGTTCGTCATGTATTTCGGAATGATGTCCATGATCACACCGCCGGTGGCGATCGCGGCATTCACCGCCGCCGGCATTGCCGGAGCGAACCCGATGCGAACTGCATTGGCGTCAGTGAAGATCGGCTGGCTTGCATACGTCATCCCGTTCGTATTCGTTTTCTCGCCGGGACTCATGATGAACGGCAGCTTCGGCCTCGTAGCAATTGCCGTGACGACGCTGATTGCAGGAATTTTCCTGATATCGATTGCAATAACCGGCTATTTCCTGCGACCGGTCGGTCCGCTGCGCCGTACGGTCGCGTTCCTCACCGGTTGTTTTCTTTGTATCCCCGTCAATTCCTTTGCGCTGGCTGACGCAGTGTTTGCAGTTGCGGCGACATCAGGGCTATTGTTTCTCGCCTCCGAGATCGTAATGACGAGACGGACAACAGGATTATCAGGAGATAGTAACGATGCTTAAGGTCGATGCATACAACCACATCATGCCGATCGGCTTTTTCAAAAGGCTTCAGGAAGTTTCGCCTAACCCTTCGAACATGCAGCACCGCGTACGCCAGGTGCCGATGATGACCGATCTCGACGAGCGCTTCCGCATCATGGATACGTTTGACGAGTACTGTCAGATCCTGTCTTTGTCATCACCGCCGATCGAGATTTCGGCCGATCCCAGATACGCGGTCGAACTCATGCGGATGGCAAACGACGAAATGGCCGAGTTATGCAATAAATATCCCGACCGGTTTCCCGGGTTCATCGCATCGCTGCCGTTTGTGAGCACCGAGGCAATGATGGATGAGACGCACCGGGCCATGAAGGAACTTGCTGCGGTCGGTGTGCAGGCGTTTACCAACGACCGTGGCAAAGCAATGGATGCACCCGAATACATGCCGCTCTATGAAGCGATGGCCGAGTACGACCGGCCGATCTGGGTACACCCGACGCGCGGGCCGAATTTTCCCGATTACCTGACCGAAGACGTGTCGCAATACGAGATCTGGTGGACCTTCGGCTGGCCCTATGAAACGAGTGCATTCATGGCCCGCCTCGTGTTCTCCAGGTTGTTTGATCGGCTGCCGAATCTTAAGATCATTACGCACCACGGTGGCGCTATGATTCCGTTTTTTGAAGGGCGCGTCGGGCCGGGTTGGGATCAATTGGGTAAGCGAACATCAACCGAAGACTACACGGTCCTTCTCAAGCAACTGAAGCGCCGGCCTCTCGACTATTTCAAACTGTTTTATGCCGACACCGCAGTATCTGGATCTGCGTCGGCCACGCGCTGCTGCCTTGATTTCTTTGGCGTCGAACATGTTCTTTTTGCATCGGACGCCCCGTTCGACCCGGAGGGCGGGACCATGTACATACGTGAAACCATAAGAACCGTCGATGGCCTGGATCTCTCCGAGGAAGACCGCCGCAGAATCTTCTCCGACAATGCGGTGGAAATGCTGGGATTAAACCTCAAGGCCTGAGTGACAAAACGATGGCAAGTACGCTTTTGAGAACAAGAACTTTCCGTTGGCTCTGTTGTAAAGCCAACGACATCAAGCCCTCGCCCTCAGAGCGGTAACGCGGTCTCGAACTTGATTTGTCTCAGTGCAAAATCGGAGTGGACCTGGGAGACGCCCGGCGCGTTGAATATGACGTTTTCCAGAAAATGGTCATAGGCGGCGACACTCGGTACGGCCACGCGCAGCATGATATCTGCAGCGCCGGTTGTGAAAAAACACTCCATGACTTCCGGTTGCTGCC
>JACZTO010000067.1 GCA_022573655.1 Pseudomonadota bacterium | reverse complement strand
CTACGAGTGATGGCCTGATGGCCGCCGCCGTGGCCGAGCTGATTGGCGGATACCTGCAAAGAGTGACCAAACAGCGACCGTATGTGCGCATGAAGCTGGCCTCCAGCCTCGATGGCGCGGCCGCCATGGCCAATGGTGAGAGTCAGTGGATCACCGGTCCTGAGGCCCGCGCGGATGTGCAAATCCTGCGGGCTCGCTCGGGGGCAGTCATGACGGGAATCGGTACGGTACTTGCGGACGATCCGTCTCTGAACGTTCGCGCGACAGAAATTGACACAAGTGGCCTGCAGCCCTTGCGCGTCATTCTTGACAGTCGCATGCGCATGCCGCTGGCCGCCGGAATGTTGACGCTGCCCGGTGCGACGTTGGTTTGTTGTACTGGTGACCACGATGCCATTGCGTTGCAAGAGGCAGGTGCCGAGGTGATGTCCTTCCCTGGGTCTGAGGGTCGTGTTGATGCGAGCGCGGTACTGACCGAGCTGGCCGTGCGCGGTATCAACGACGTGCTGGTCGAGGCTGGGCCGACCCTTGCAGGTTATCTGCTTGAAGAGGACCTCGTCGATGAGCTTGTGATTTACCAGGCGCCCCATATTATGGGTAGTCAGACATTGGGGTTGGTCAATACGCCGTCCTGGTCGTCGCTTGCCGATCGCAAAGTACTCAAAATCAAGGATGTCCGCTGTGTTGGCACAGACATGAAAATTACGGCCACACGGGCAGACTGACACAGAATGTTTACGGGATTAATAAAAGCCAAGGGGTCGATCACTGCCATGAACCGGCGGGGTGGCGATGTGCGCATGACCGTAAGTTCTGACGCATTACCCTGGAGCGAGTACGACCTCGGCGAGAGTATTGCTGTAAACGGCGTCTGCCTGACGGCCGTCGCGCTGCACGACAATGGCTTTGACACGGACGTGTCCGTCGAAACACTGGACGTAACGGCGCTCGGTAATCTGGTGACGGGCTCCGACGTCAACCTGGAACCGGCGATCAGCTTGGGCGCACGACTGGGCGGACACTTTGTGAGCGGGCACATTGATTGCGTTGGCAACGTGACGTCCAAGTCGGCCGATGCCCGATCGATCCGACTCGCGATTGAAGTTCCAGCCGAATTTTCGCGCTACCTGGCAAGAAAGGGCTCGGTATGCGTCGACGGCGTCGGCCTTACCATTAACGAAGTATCGGGAAATACCTTTGAATCAAATATTATTCCCCATACTGCCGATGTCACGATCATGGGCGGCTACACGGTAGGAACGGCCGTCAATGTAGAAGTTGACCTGCTCGCGAGATACATTGAGCGACTGATCAGCAAGGATCGCGATGGCATTTCGATCGAATTTCTTAAGGACCACGGCTATGCCTGACAAGACAACAATACATCCGAGCGCGATCGACGCTGCATTCAGCGACATCAAAGACATTATTGTCGATATTAAAGCCGGCAAGATGGTCATCATGGTTGACGACGAAGATCGCGAAAATGAGGGCGACCTCATCATGGCGGCGGTGAAAGTTCGCGCGGAAGATGTCAATTACATGGCCACGCACGGTCGCGGTCTGGTGTGTCTGACGCTATCGCGCGAGCGCTGCGATCAACTGCGCTTGCCGTTAATGGTTGTTGGCACGGACCAGCACCATGCGACCAACTTTACGATTTCGATCGAGGCGGCCGAAGGCATCACAACCGGCATCTCGGCACACGATCGCGCGAAAACCATTCAGACCGCGGTGGCGCAGGGCGCGCGGCCCGAACACCTGAATCAGCCCGGACACGTTTTCCCGGTCATGGCGCAACCCGGCGGCGTTTTGACGCGTGCGGGCCACACGGAAGCGGGCTGCGATCTTGCCAGGCTTGCAGGGCTGGAGCCAGCCGCCGCGATTGTCGAGATATTGAAAGAGGACGGCAGCATGGCACGGCGTCCGGACCTCGAAAAATTCAGCCGCGAACACGGTATCAAGATCGGGACTATTGCGGACCTGATTCGCTATCGACTGGAAACCGAGTGCAGTATCGAACGCATTGGCAAGGAAATCGTGACAACAGCATACGGCGACTTTACGATGTACTGCTACGACGACCATGTGCATCAGGCAGTCCATGTCGCGCTTGTAATGGGCGACTTGAGCAGCGTGGATTCGCCGCTCGTGCGCGTGCATCCGCAGGATACACTCGGCGATGTGGTTGGAGTACAAAGTCATTCCCTTGGGTGGCCTTTGAGTAAGGCGATCCAACGCGTTGCCGAGGAAAAGGTCGGCGTCGTCGTGCTGCTCCGGGATCAGGAATCCTCACGTGATTTCATGGACTCGGTGGAGTCCCTGGGGAAACATCGCGACGAACTGGAAAGCCGTCGCAGTGGTGCCGAGGTGTTGCGTACTTACGGTGTCGGCGCGCAGATTCTTCGCGACCTCGGCCTCAGTAAAATCCGTGTATTATCTGCGCCTAAACACATGTATGCGATCTCCGGTTTCGATTTGGAAATTACGGAGTACGTCTGACAAAAAATTCTAAGAGTTGGTAGCGCTACACCATGGACAGGATCAAGACTACAGAGGGCGATCTCGTGATTCGCGACGGTCGCTTTGCGATTGTTGCGGCGCGTTTTAATGATTTCATTGTCGAATCGTTGATTAAGGGTGCGATTCGTTGCCTGCGCCAGCATGGTGCGGCGGATGCCGATGTTGAAATTTTTCGTGTGCCCGGTGCCTATGAAATGCAAATCGCGATCGACAAGGTCGCCACAACACGCCGTTTTGATGGCATCGTCGCACTGGGTGTCATTATCCGTGGCGGTACACCGCATTTTGACTACGTCGCGGGCGAATGTGTGCGCGGCATTTCCAACGCGTCGAATAAGCACAACATACCGATAGGCAATGGCGTGCTGACCGTCGATACCATCGAGCAGGCGATAGAACGCGCAGGAACCAAGGCTGGCAACAAGGGCGAAGAGGCCACGCTTGCTGTTATTGAAATGGTCAATCTCCTGCGTCGCATCGACTAGCAATCCAGCCTCTACGTGGAAGGACGCAAGATGAGCAATGCCAGTTCAAAAGGAACGGGTGCCCGAACGCGCGCACGAGAGTTGCTGCTGCAGGCGTTGTATCAGAAACAGCTGGCGGAACATTCGACGGAAGAACTTGTGTCGCAGTTCCACGAGCAAGTGGCATACGAACGGGTTGATAAGGAGTTCTTTGACGAGCTGCTGCCGGCGATCAGCGATGGGCAGGATGATCTCGAGAAAGTGATTGACGAACTGATCGATCGCCCGCTCAAACAGCTGGATCCGGTCGAGCTTGGCATCCTGCTGATCGGGGTTCATGAATTGCAGTCTCGCCTCGACATTCCCTATCGTGTCGTCATCAACGAATGTGTCAATCTCGCCAGGCGTTTCGGCGCACTTGACGGTCACAAATATATCAACGCATGCCTCGACGCTGCTGCCCAGTCCATTCGTGAGATCGAGATTCAGGCGAAGGGATAACCCGGCCGTGGATGAGTTCGAGCTGATACGACGATACTTCGATCGCCCGGTCACCTCGCCGGGTGCCACCCAGGGCGTCGTCAAGGGCATCGGCGACGACGGCGCGGTCTTGATGCCGACCGCCGGATTCGAACTGGTACAAGTCATCGATTCGCTGGTTGAGGGCGTGCATTTTCTTGCCGATGCTGATCCCTCGGATATCGGCTATCGGGTTGTTGCAGTCAATCTGTCGGATATCGCGGCGATGGGCGCAAGACCGCGGTGGATGACACTGGCGTTGACACTGTCAGGACAAGATCCCCATTGGGTTGAGCAGTTCGCTGCCGGCTTGCACACCGCGGCAGACGAATTCGATGTGGTGCTGGTGGGCGGCGACACAACCAGTGGCGCTGCCGTTGTGGCCACCGTGGCGATTACCGGCGAGGTGGAGCAGGGCAAGGCTTTGCTACGCAGTGGAGCGCAGATAGGCGATGCGATATTTGTCAGTGGTAGCGTTGGCGATGCAGCGGCGGGACTGCAGTTGCTCTCGCATAAAGCTCAGGATGATTTTCTCACGGCCCGATTTTGTCGCCCGACGGCACGCATTCATCTCGGCCGGGAACTCAGCGGTCGTGCGAGCGCCGTTATTGATATCTCAGACGGATTGGTCGGCGATTTAAAAAAGCTTCTGGTGGCGAGCGAAGTAGGCGCGGAGATCGACGTCGACAGGCTGCCTTTGTCAGATGCGCTGCGGCAGCGCTTTAGTGCCGATGAGCAACGCAACTTCGCGTTAACCGGGGGCGACGATTACGAATTGTGTTTCACTGCCGATCCCGACAGGGTGAAGGACATCGCTGGCGTCACGGCAATCGGTGTGGTGACAGGCGGGCAGGATCTGGTCTGCATGCAGGACGGCAACATTGTGGATTATGACGACAGCGGCTACCGTCACTTCCAATGATTCAGTGGTCAAATAAATCGTCACCGGGAATGGCGCGCAAAGTCATGACCGACCCCGTCAATTTTCTGGCGTTCGGATTCGGCACTGGCCTGGCGCCGATCGCGCCGGGGACATTCGGGTCATTGCCCGGCGTACTGTTGTTCTGGCTAACGATGGACTTCGGACTTTATGTTCAATTGGGCGTGGCCGCGGCGCTCGTCGTTTCGGGAGTCTGGATATGTGGGGAAAGCGCGCGGCGCATAGGTGTGCATGACTACGGTGGCATCGTCTGGGACGAGATCGCCGGCATGTACATCACGTTGTTGGCAGCACCGATTTCGCTGGTCGGTTGGGTGCTGGCATTCGTCTTATTTCGCATCACTGATATTGTCAAACCATGGCCGATTCGCGACCTGGATCACAGAATAGAAGGGGGTCTGGGAATTATGCTGGATGACCTCGTAGCCGCTCTGTATGCCGCATTATTACTGGGTTTATACCGGTGGCTGATGATCTGAACAGTTGAGTAAAAATGGCGAGTCCAGTTAGCGAAATCAAACGCCCGGCCGATGTGCCCGAGAAGATCGGCAAATACGTCATTATCAACAAGATCGGCAAGGGCAGCACGGGCATGGTTTATCTGTCTCATGATCCTTACTATCGTCGCGACGTCGCGATTAAGGTCTACAACATTGAAGAAGATGTTGACGCCGAGCGCGCACGCGTTTCCCGCAAGATGTTTTTTAACGAAGCACACATGGTCGGCATGCTGCAGCACCCGAACATCATGCCTATCTTCGATGCGGGTGAGGAAGACGGCAGTTACTACGTCGTAACCGAACACGTTCAAGGTGCCCGCACGCTCGCCGCGTATTGTCGGCCTGATAACCTGCTGCGTGTCGATGATGTCATAGAGATCATCTACAAAGTCGCCAAGGCGCTGCATTATGCACACGGTCGCGGCGTGATACACCGCGACATCAAGCCATCGAACGTCATGCTGACAATCGACAACGATGTACGCATTATCGATTTCGGCATCGCGATAGTGAGCGATTCCGAGGTTTCGCGAATCGAAGGTATTGCAGGTTCGCCCAGTTATATGTCGCCAGAACAGGTGCAGTCGGAGGAACTGACATCGCGTTCCGACCTATATTCACTTGGCGCTGTCATGTACGAACTGCTGACTGGATTTCGTCCGTTTCGCGCCGACAACCTGTCGAAACTGTTGCATCAGATTGTCTACGCAACGCCGCCACCGATTCACACTTATCGCGTCGACCTGCCAGAGGAACTCGAACAGGTTGTAATGACGACGATGCAGAAGGAGCCGGGCAAGCGGCCTGTGTCGGGAAATGCGATGGCGGCGGAACTGACTCGTGTCTATAAGGACATGCGTCAGAAGTACGATCGTCTGGATAATCAGGAGCACTTCGACTTATTGCGTACGTCGCCGTTTTTCCACGATTTCTCACACGCGGAAATTTGGGAAGTGCTGCGTGCCTCCGACTGGCATGAGTACCAGGATGGCGAAGACATCGTTAAGGAAGGTGAAGTCGACGATCGCTTCTACATCATCGTAGCGGGCTCAGTCAGTGTGCAGGCTGGCGGTAATAGCCTTGGTTCGTTGTCGAACGGCGATTGTTTCGGCGAAACGAGCTACGTCCGCGGTGCGAAGCGCCAGGCGTCAATCCGCAGCCAGGGCCAGGTAACCATATTGCGCGTGAGTTCGTCACTTCTGGAGCAGTCATCCTCGGCTTGCCAGTTGCGCTTTAATAAAGTCTTCCTGCGTGCGTTGATCACGCGACTGCAGGGACGCGGCAGTACCAACACCTAGCCCCCTGGCGCGTTTTCCCGTTACACTGTGCCCCACGAACCTGTCGCACTACGACCTTGGGGACCTCAATGAAGCAGCGCTTTTTCTGTCTTGTGGCGACTCTCTTCACCATACCTGCTCTGGCTGGTGATATTAGTGATGCCGTCAAGAAAGACTACGACGAATATCTCGCCGAACTCTTCGATCATTTCCATCGCAGTCCTGAGTTGTCGACGATCGAAACGGAAACAGCCAGGCGCATGGCGATGGAGCTTAGCCTGGCCGGTTTTGAGGTCACCGAGGGCGTTGGTGGCACGGGTGTTGTCGCCATATTGAAGAACGGTGAGGGCCCGCTCGTTATGATGCGGGCCGATATGGACGGCCTGCCTATTGAGGAGAAATCCGGTCTTGCGAACGCCTCACGCGCGACGCAGCAAGATCCCATTACAGGCAACACAGTTTTTACAATGCATGCCTGCGGTCACGATGTGCATATTACCAGCCTCGTAGGGACAGCGCGGTATATGGTGGCACGTAAGGATGAATGGCACGGCACATTGATGCTCGTCGTGCAACCGGCCGAGGAACGCGTGCTGGGTGCGAGAGCAATGCGCGAAGACGATATCTGGGGCCGCTTCGGAATACCTGACTACGCGTTGGCATTTCATGTTTCGTCCAACAATGTCGCCGGCGTGATTAACGTCTCGGAAGGCAGCCCGTACGCCGGCGCCGACACGGTCGATATTATTATTCACGGCGTTGGCGCGCATGGCGCGCATCCCCATCGTGGTAAAGATCCGATTGTGCTGGGCAGTCAGATCGTATTGGCGTTGCAAACGCTGGTAGCGCGCGAATTGTCGCCGCGTGACCCGGGAGTCGTGACGGTCGGCTCGTTCCATTCGGGTACGAAGCACAACATCATTTCCGATCGGGCGCATTTGCAACTCACGGTGCGCAACACGAGTGCGGAAACCCGGAAAATTCTTCTTGATGGCATCAAGCGCATCGCTGAAAACATGGGGCGCGTTGCGGGGCTGGCGGAGGACATGTTGCCGGAAGTCATCGTGTCCAAGGAAAGCGTGCCGCCAACAATCAATAATGCGGCACTCGCGCGTCGCCTGAAGCAAGCTTGGGCAGCGAAGTTAGGCGATGACGCAGTCGTTGATATTCCTACCAAAGGCATGGGGGCTGAGGATTTTCCATTTTTTACTGTCGACCCCGATATCACCAGTGTCTACTGGGCGATTGGTGGAACACCACAGGAAGACTTTGATCGCGAAGCTGCGGGAGGGGAGCCCGTACCCAGCCATCATTCGCCGTTGTTCAAGATTTTGCCCGAACCGTCGATTACCGCCGGCGTGGAATCGACCGTGGTGGCGTTGCTGGCCCTCATGTCCGAGTAATTAGGGTGACAGGTTAGGGGGGACAGTGACCCTAACTAAGGGTTAGGGGGACAGTGACCCTAACTAAGGGAGCGGGATTCCTCATTGGTAGTTAGGGTCACTGTCCCCCTAGCAGGCTGTTGAAAAACGCGCTGAAAATGGCCTGATTTGTGGTTGCAGCATTTACGAAAAAGCAGGGGCGTTGATTGTGTCGAGCAATTGAATTGAATTTACCCGTTGCATTGGCCTTTCCTT
>JACZTO010000066.1:7397-7877 GCA_022573655.1 Pseudomonadota bacterium | reverse complement strand
CGAACCAGGCGCGCCCGTGAAATTCGTTGGTCCCGGACCGCGTTACAGCATTTACGTTACACGCCGTAAAGCCCCCGTATTGCACGTCATACGGCGCCAGCTCAATGGATACGTTTTGAATCGCATCGAACGGGAACGGCTGCCGCTGCGTCGGAAAACCATTACTGTTTAGTCCGAAATTATCGTTCATTCGAATGCCGTCAACCGTCAGGCTGTTAAAGCGCGGGTTGGCGCCAACACACTGTACGCCACCAGCAAACGGTTCATCGATATAGATGCGAGGGTCGACGCGTATAATGTCACGGATATCGCGATTGACTGACGGCAGGTTTTGCAGGTCATCGAAATTAAACGACGACGACGGCCCGACGGCTATCTGGACGGTTTCCGTCGCTGACGCGGTTACGACGATTTCGTCGATAGTCGCAGCGCCAAGAGCGACGCTGAACTCAAATGCCACGCCGAGAGTCAGGTAGACGT
>JACZTO010000066.1:0-7335 GCA_022573655.1 Pseudomonadota bacterium | reverse complement strand
CCAACCGCGAGGCCGCCGACAACCACCCGGCCAGAACTACTGGTCGTGCCATGTCTCGTGCGCCCGGTGCGCGTGTCGGTAATAGTCACCGATACTCCGACGGCGGCCTCACCGTTCGGCCCGGTAATATTGCCGCGAACTTCGGACGTGGTCTCTTGTGCGATTGACGCAACAGGGAGCGCCAGAAGCGCAATCGCCAGAATTGCAATTGGGCCACCGGCGAAAAAGCGTCTTAGCCGTGATATCAGGTGTCGATGTACTATTTTCATTTTTAATCCCTCACTTGGAAACCAAAGCGAAAGCCCGGTCCAAAAAGCTGACACCTGGATACCGCGCATCAATTTCTTGCATTGAAATCGAATCCCGATCGGGCTAAACGACCCAGCGCAAATTGTTGTTTCACCTAATCTAACGCAGAGAAAATGCTTACGCAATAAGGGTTTGTGCGCATAATAACGGGTTGGTCTTAAGACTTCTGAGAATGGCCCGGCGGCGATTGAGAAACCAAATCACGAAGCAGTCTCAAGTTATTGTTTTTTAGCAAATTCGATTGTTGCAATGATCGGCCAGTGGTCGGAAACGCCCGTGCGTTCCGCGGCGCGAAATGGCAGTGGCGTCCCGTCAGCGCCTCGTTGGGCGGCAAATTTATTGGCAATCTGCACTGAATCAGCGCGAATTTGAGCTGTTGTTTTTCCGCCACGACCGGGTGCGAACAGGATCATGTCGAGGAACGACCAGGTCGAATCGCGATGATAAAAGTAACTGCCACGGCAGCTGTCGCAGCCAATATCGTGAGCGATGATCCAGTGTGGGCGAGCGAATTTGTCCAACACGCCAGCCGTGGCGTCCTCTTTACTCGTCGTGTTGAAGTCGCCGGCGGCAAACGCATGATGCGTATCGGGAAGTTCGTCGAGCAGATCGGCGAGATGCTCATAGGCCGCGATATGCATCTCCAGTGGATGATATGGGGCAGGAAAGTGCACGCTGAAGCCGGTCAGGCGCGATCCGTCCGGCAATGTAAACGTAGCCTGGAGCACGCCGCGAGTGTCACCTGCACGTTCAGAAAAATTCCGCAGGCTTAGAGGATGTAACGTGGGTGGTTCGGCCAATGGCAATTTCGACAGGAACGCAACGTCTATGCCGCGAACATCATTGCCCTCAATCAATATCGCGGGCTCGTAGCCCAGATCGGCAAGGTATTCGCTGCGCAGTCGATCGAGAATGGCCTGGTTCTCGACTTCCTGAAACGCAATGACATCGGCACCGAGTCCACCATTGACCTGACGAATGGTCTCGGCAAGCACGGTTAATTTGAGATCAATGGTGGCGTCGCTCCAGTCGAGATGCAGGCATTCGTTGCGCCAGCTTTGAACGTCAATTTTGGTGCACGCGGCAACGTGGGAATCGCCTTGTTTTAATTCGATCGGCAGGTAGGCCTTGTCGTCCTTGCCCGGGTCATCGACGTTGTCGAACAGATTCTGGACGTTGAACGACATGATCGTCACGGAAATATTTCGCACTTCAGGCTTTGCACAGGCGGCGCTGCCCAGCAGCAATCCCAGGAACATCATGCGCAACAGATTCGCTTTATTCATTGATTACCTGCTCCATTCAGGTCTATCCGCAATACCCGCGAATGTTTGTCCTCTCCAGTTACGACGACGGTGTGCTGGTCGTCTGCAAATGCGATTGCCTCCGCGTTCTCGAAATTACCCAGGCTAATTCTGAGTGGTTTGCTGTTGAGCGCGTCGAACCAGCCCTGCTCAGGATCTCTCTCATAGTAGTACACAGCCCGATAAGTCATTATCACAGCCGCGAGATTGTCCTGTGAGATATCCATCCCCGTTGGCTGCCAATACCAGTCATTTCGAAGCAGAGCGAATTCGACGTCTTCGCGCCGTGGTCGCGGCAGGCTCAGAACAGGTCCCAGCAAACTGGCTGTTAACCTGTCATCCGCCTCCGGGTGAAGTGGTAGCGCATAAAGTAGCGGCGGAATATCCCGCTTGGACAAAATCAGGATGCGTTGATTTTCAACGTCAACAGCGACTGACTCTGCGTCTCGCGGTCCGTTCGGATAAGAATAGTCTAACCGCCAGGCAATTTTCGCCTTGTGGTTTTCGGCGGCCTGCGGTTCTTCGACGATATAAAGCGTGCGATACGGACGCCTGGCAAGGTTGTCGCCAATGTCGGCGATTAACAAATACGCAATATCATCGAGGCGAAACGAGGCCAGATCTTCCCAGTCCTTGTTGCTTGATTTCTTCAGCTTGAATTCGCCCTGGCGAATGCCGGCATGATCGATGGCGTGCACGATCTCGTTCGCGCCACCGTCATTAATAACCCAGAGGACACCAGGCTCGCGCTGCGATCGGGCGAGGCCGCTTGCTTCACGTATGGCGGGGTTTTCAAGGCGACCCGTGACTTCAGGCACAGGGGTCGCTGCTGGTGCAGTAGCCGCATAGCCTGCAAACAGCAGCAATGGAGCGAAGCGTTGCAACGGTTTCGATTTACGGCGCATTGGAGGACAATAACGTGGAATTAGTGGTAAAAGAATAACCCTATGGCAACTAAACACATGAACGCGGCTCGCGGCGATTTTGCTGACACAGTGCTGATGCCCGGTGATCCGTTGCGCGCGCAATACATCGCCGATAATTATCTTGATGGCGCGCGCCGTGTTACAGATGTGCGCAACATGTGGGGCTATACCGGCGAGTACAAGGGGCGGCCGGTGTCAGTGATGGCGCACGGCATGGGCATTCCGTCTGCGGCGATATATTGCACCGAACTCATCACAGAATATGAGGTGAAACGGCTTATCCGTGTTGGCAGTTGTGGTTCATCGCACCCGGATGTAAAGCTGCGCGACATTATTATTGCGATGGGCGCGTCGACGGACTCGAACTGCAACCGCATGCGTTTCGGTGGCTACGATCTCGCTGCTCTCGCGAGTTATAAGCTCGTTGAAAAGGCGGTCCGGTGCGCGCAGGATCAAGGCGTGCGTTACCACGTTGGCAACATATTTTCGGCTGACCTGTTCTACACGCCTGATCCGGACATGTTTGCGACAATGGCGAAGTTCGGCATCTACGGCGTGGAAATGGAGGCCGCTGGAATTTATCCCATTGCGGCAGAACACGGCGCCGAGGCGCTCGCGATCTGTACGGTCAGCGACGATATCGTTAGCGGCAAAGCGCTGTCAACGGACGAGCGCGCGACGACGTTTGACGAGATGATCCTGTTGGCGCTGGCAACCGTAGTGGCAGAGGACTGAGCAAGATGGCATTGGCAGCAGTCAAATCGTCTACACGATTTCCAGACCTCAGTACGGTGCCGGCTGTGGACGAGGTGGGTGTCAACGAGCGCGTAGCGCGATTTCAGAGTCGCAGTATCAAGAAAGCCTCGAAAGTCGAGGCACTGAAACTCGTGCTTAGCATGATCGACCTGACAACACTTGAGGGCCAGGACACGCCGGGCAAAGTACGGCAACTCTGCCAGAAAGCGATCCATCTGCACGCTGCAATGCCCGGGTTGCCGCATGTTGCGGCGGTATGCGTCTATCCCACGATGGTGGCCGTGGCCAAGAAGGCGCTTGCTGGGCACGACATCAACATCGCGTCGGTGGCGACGGCGTTTCCGAGCGGCATGTCGTCCTTAAGCGTCAAGCTCGAAGACACCCGCATGGCTGTCGATGCTGGCGCGTCAGAGATTGATATGGTGATGTCACGCGGCGCATTCCTGGCGGGTGACTATCATTATGTGTTCGACGAAATTGCGGCGATCAAAGAGGCCTGCGGCGCCGCGCACCTCAAAGTGATACTGGAAACGGGTGAACTTGGTACTCTCGACCGGGTTCGCAAGGCCAGCGTACTGGCTATGCATGCGGGCGCAAATTTTATCAAAACATCGACGGGCAAGATTCAGCCTGCGGCAACCATGCAGGTAACCCTCGTCATGTTGCAGGCAATCCGCGACTTTTATTATGAGACCGATAGAATGATCGGCATGAAACCGGCAGGTGGTATATCGACAGCCAAACTAGGTGTGCACTACCTGGTCATGTTGCGCGAAACTCTTGGCAATGCCTGGATGACGCCGGAGTGGTTTCGCTTCGGCGCCAGCTCATTGGCGAATGATGTACTGATGCAGCTCGTGAAACAGTCGACGGGTATTTATCAGTCTGCCGATTATTTCTCGAAGGATTAACGATGGCGATTCCGGAAAATAAACTCGCATTCGACGGTGGTTGGGAATACGACCCAGCGCCGGAAAGTACCGACCATATCAAGATCAAGAAGCGCTATGGCCTTTTCATTGATGGCGAGTTTGTGAAACCCGCGCAGGGCAGGTATTTCGACACGATAAATCCGGCGACCGAAGAAAAACTCAGCCGCGTGGCAGACGCAAGTCAGGCGGACGTCGACAGGGCAGTCGCGGCAGCACGCAAAGCGTACCGGACGAGCTGGGGTCGCATGAAAGCTGCCGAGCGTGGCAAGTACATCTTCCGTATCGCGCGCATCATGCAGGAGCGCGCACGTGAGTTTTCGGTCATTGAATCGCTGGATGGCGGCAAGCCCATTCGCGAGTCTCGTGACGTTGATGTGCCACTTGCAGCAGCACACTTTTTCTACTATGCAGGTTGGGCAGACAAACTCGACTATGCGTTTCCGGGCCGTACGGCGCGACCACTGGGGGTCGCAGGCCAGGTCATTCCGTGGAACTTCCCGTTACTGATGCTGGCGTGGAAAATCGCGCCCGCACTCGCGTGCGGCAATACGGTTGTCCTGAAACCCGCTGAAACGACGCCGCTGACAGCACTGAAACTCGCAGAAGTGATAGCGGACGCAGGTTTGCCGCCCGGAGTCGTAAACATTATCACGGGTGCCGGCGCCACGGGTGCCGCTCTGCTGCAACATCCCGATGTCGACAAAGTTGCGTTTACCGGTTCGACAGTCGTCGGCCGCAGCATTCAAAAAGCGCTCGCAGGCACTGGTAAGAGATACACCCTGGAATTGGGCGGCAAGGCGGCGAACATCGTCTTCGCGGACGCCGCAATCGACCAGGCGGTAGAGGGCATCGTCAACGGAATTTTCTTCAATCAAGGCCACGTATGCTGCGCCGGTTCACGCTTGTTAGTACAGGAGTCAGTGGCGGACGAGGTCATAGCGAAACTCAAGGATCGCATGGAGACACTGATCGTTGGCGATCCGCTCGACAAGAACACCGATATTGGCGCTATCAATTCGCCGATGCAGCTGGAGAAGATCGAGTCGTACCTCAAGATCGGTCAGGAGGAGGGTGGCGAGATGCACCAGAGTTCCTGCCGTGTGCCGAAGCGAGGCTACTGGTGCCGTCCTACGATATTTACAGGTGTGTCGCAGTCGAGTCGTGTGGTGCAGGAGGAAATATTCGGCCCGGTGCTCGCCATTCAGACTTTCCGTAGCTACGACGAGGCACTGTCGAAAGCCAACAACTCACCGTATGGCTTGTCAGGGGGTATCTGGACCGACAAGGGCGCGAAGATATTCCACATGACGCAACAAATTCGTGCTGGCGTCGTGTGGGCGAATACGTTTAACAAGTTTGATCCGACATCCCCTTTCGGCGGTTACAAGGAGAGCGGTGTTGGCCGCGAAGGCGGATTGCACGGTCTCGATGCCTACGTGAAGCTGGGAGCGTAACGATGGCGAGCACAGCAAAAAGGCAGCGCATCGCAGTCGCGAAAACATACAAGATCTATATCGACGGCAAGTTTCCACGCACAGAGTCGGGGCGCTATTTCACGCTTGAAGATAAACGGGGCAATGTTATCGCCAACATGTGCCGCAGCAGCCGCAAAGATTTCCGCAATTCTGTTGTTGCGGCGCGCAAGGCACAGGCTAACTGGGCGAAAGCGAGCGCATACCTTCGTGGCCAGATTCTGTACCGCATCGCCGAGATGCTTGAGGGCCGTCGCGAACAATTTGTGACCGAACTCGTCCTGCAGGGGGCAGGGCGTCGTGCAGCTGAGAACGAAGTTGATACATCGATCGACCGGCTCATTTATTTCGCCGGGTGGACGGACAAGTATCAGCAGATATTCAGTGCGGTGAACCCGGTGAGTTCGTCGCATTTTAATTTTTCAGTGCTTGAGCCAACGGGCGTCGTGTCGATGCTTGCACCCGATAACAGCAGTTTGCTCGGACTCGTTTCAAACCTCGCACCTGTAATTGTTGGAGGTAATTCCTGCATCGTACTGGCGTCAGAGACCAAGCCGCTTTGTGCGGTGAGCTTTGCCGAAGTGTTGCAGGCATCAGATGTGCCTGCCGGCGTCGTTAATATTCTGACGGGTTTTCGGTCAGAATTAACTGAATTCTTCGCATCACACATGGACGTGAACGCAATCATTTACTGCGATGGTGGAAAACAGGTGGCGACGGCAGTGCAGGAGGCGGCTGCGAATAACATCAAGCGAGTAATCGACCGTACCGGCATTAACTGGTCGAAGCCCGACGCCGGGCACCCCTACCTTATTCGCGACACACAGGAAGTGAAGACAACCTGGCACCCCATCGGCACCTGACTCGGGCTGGCTGGATCGAATTCGACAGACTGCTTTTCCCGAAAGCGGACGTGTTTGGATGCTTCACTGCTACTCGTGACTAGGCCGTCAATTGCTTGACGCGCAGTGCTACCAAATAAAGCGCGGCGAGGGCGATTGTGACGCAGTCCATTGCGATTGCCGGCCCAGCTTTGCCCAGAAATTCTTGCCCGTAGATCATGACCAAAGATACAAAGATTACTTTACTGACCGTTGCCACAGAGATGGAGAACACTCTGCTTTTATCGTTCAAGGCGCCGTAAATAAGGATTGCCCCAATGAGTCCTACCAACGCGCACCAACTGCGGACGATGATTGATTCAAGCGTTCCTTTGAATGATACGCCGAACATTGATTCGAGCGCGGCTTCTGGAGCGAAAAGGCCATAGACCATAATGAATGTCAGCACCCCCGATACCAGCATTACCCATTTGATGTTCTTGATGATGAAGTCCACTCGTACTCCCTAGCCTTTCTATGATGTGATCGTGACCATAGCCGATTCGCCGCCCGCGGCCAAACAACAATTGGTGTGCGTAATTTTAGGTCAATATCCTGCGCATGCGGGTTGCCTCGATTGACCGCTTTGGGTTGCGACTTCAACCGGTCGATGCAACACATTGGTTAAAGCGCTCGGCTGGTGTTTCGAAGTGTAACGTTTCGCTGGCCCACTCGATGGTGCCCTGGCGACCGCTAAATGTAGCAAAACCGTTCACGTCCACGGTCCAAATGTTTCGTCGACCACCGTCGCAGCA
>JACZTO010000028.1:11398-27129 GCA_022573655.1 Pseudomonadota bacterium | reverse complement strand
AAAGGCGCATACGGCACTGGTGGCCGGCCTCTCGGTGGGCGACGAAGTGCTGACTGCCGGTGGCATCCTCGGCAAGATCGTGGCCGTCAGCGAGCATTACGCGGTCGTAAAGATCGGCGACAACACCGAGGTCAAGATTCAAAAATCCAGCGTTTCGATGGTCGTGCCTAAAGGTACCTACGACGAAGCCTGACAGTGAATAAGTACCCTACCTGGCTCAATATGCTGGTGCTCACCGTGGTTGCGGTGAGTTGTTTGCTGGCGTTGCCCAATTTATACGGCAGGGCCGACGCAGTGCAGGTCGCCGCCAACGACGGCATCGCCTTTGAGCAAGAGTCGCTGGACAACTATCTGCGCGTTGTTGAAAGCGTCGGTATCACGCCTGAAGCCGCGTATCTTGCCAATGGTCAGATCGTAATGCGCTTCGATTCAGTCGACGATCAGGAAAAAGCGGGCGCCAGTCTTAAAGAGCGATACTCCAGAGTAGCCAACGTGGCGTTAACAAAAGCGCCGAAACTTCCGACGTGGATACGTAAGCTTGGTTTGCATCCCATGAGCCTTGGTCTCGACCTTCGAGGTGGTGTTTATGTTCTGCTCGAAGTCGCGATGGACGACGCCATCGATACACGCATTAAGCTTTACGAGCAGGACTTCGATGATCGTTTGCGCGAAGCCAAAATTCGTCACCGGGTCGACGTCACCGGCCAGACGATCAACATTCGTCTGGCGAGTGTGGATGACCTGGCTACTGCCATTGACATTGTTCGCCGTGCAGACGCCGATATAGCCATAACGGAAGGTGCTGACGGAAAGTCACTGACGGTTCGTATGACCGAGGCGCAAATCCAGGAGCGTAAGGATTTCGCTATTGAGCAAAACCTCACCACGCTGCGCAATCGCGTCAATCTGTTGGGGGTAGCGGAGCCCCTGGTGCAGCGACAGGGCGCCGACAGAATCGTGGTGCAATTGCCCGGCGTGCAAGACCCCAATCAGTTGGACAAGATTCTTACGGCGACGGCAACGCTCGAATTTCGTCTTGTTGATGAAGCGGGGGACCTGCCGGGGTCGCGGCGCTACGCCGGCAAAGGTAACGTAGAGTCGAAGATACTCAAGCGTCGTGTCATCGCATCGGGCGATCAGATCATTGATGCGCGGGCCGGCTATTCAGAAGGATCCCCGATCGTCTCGATCAAGCTCGATTCGGCGGGTGGCGAGAGCATGCTTAAGGCGACGATGGAAAATCTGAACAAACCCATGTCGTCAGTATTTATAGAAAAGCGCAAGGAAACGGTGGTGCGCAATGGCGTCGAGGAAGAACGCGTCATTACGACCGAAGAGATTATCAATACCGCGACCATTCGCGGCGTATTCAAGAATAATTTCCAGATCAGCGGCCTGACATTAATTGAGGCTCGCGACCTGGCATTGTTGCTGCGCGCCGGTGCGCTTGCCGCGCCTGTTTACAAAATCGATGAACGCACGATCGGGCCGAGCCTTGGTCAGGACAACATCGATCGCGGTTTTAATGCGATCAAGATCGGTTTCCTGGCAGTGATCGTTTTCATGGCGGTGTATTACCGCGCGTTCGGCATCATCGCGAATATCGCACTGTTTTCCAATCTCGTGTTCATCGTTGCAATGCTGTCGTTCCTGCAGGCGTCTCTGACCTTGCCGGGCATCGCGGGAATCGTGCTTACGGTCGGCATGGCCGTGGATGCCAATGTGCTCATATTCGAGCGCATACGAGAAGAGATTGCGGCCGGGGTGCCGCCGCAGTCGGCGATTCACGCGGGCTACGAAAAAGCGCTGTCGTCAATCGCGGATGCGAACATCACGACGTTAATTGCGGCGGTGGTTCTGTTCGGTGTTGGTACCGGACCGATCAAGGGCTTCGCGATTACCCTGATGCTCGGCATCATTACGTCGATGTTCACGGCGATCATTGGTACCCGGGCCATCGTTAACCTCATCTTCGGCGGGCGCAAGCTGACGTCGGTACCGGTCTAGGAAGTCGAACCATGCGCTTGCTCAAGCATAAAACCAACATCGACTTTCTGGGACCGACGCGGCGCAAGATTGCGCTTACGGTATCTGTTTTAATGGTCATCGTATCTCTGGTCTCGCTTGCGACTCGTGGCCTCGAGTTGGGTATTGACTTCACTGGCGGCATCTTGCTGGAAGTCGGTTATCCGCAAGACGCCGATCTTGAGGAGATTCGCGATAACCTGCGCGCTGCGGGTTTTTCCGATGCTCAAGTACAACTGTTTGGCAGAGATACGGACGTGCTGGTGCGTTTGCCGCCGCAACCAGGCAGCAGTACCAAAGAGATTCGCGATCGCCTGCAGCGGACCTTGCAGACGGGTAGTGAGTCAATCGACCTGCGCCGGGTGGAGTTTGTGAGTCCACAGGTCGGTAGCGAGCTCGCAGAGCGTGGTGCACTCGCCATGGTCGTCGCGCTGCTGCTGATCTTCCTGTACGTAATGGTGCGCTTCCAATGGAAGTTCTCTGCTGGTGCTGTTGCGGCATTGGCGCACGACGCGATCGTTACGGTTGGATTCTTTTCAGTCTTCGGGTGGCCATTCGACCTGACGGTAGTGGCTGCAGTGCTGGCGGTAATCGGTTACTCGTTGAACGATACTGTCGTTGCATTCGACAGGATTCGTGAGAATTTCTTCGCGCTGCGCGGTGTGTCGGCCGAAGAGTCGATGAATACGTCGATAAACGAGATGCTTGCGCGAACCATTATTACGGGTGTTACAACATTGCTCGTGCTGGTTGCGTTGCTGTTATTGGGTGGCGAGTCTATCGCGCCATTCTCCATCGCGTTGATCATCGGCATCATCGTGGGTACGTACTCGTCGATCTATACAGCGAGCGCGACCGCCCTGGCGCTGAATGTTACTGCACAGGATCTGATCGAGCCGATCAAAGATGTAGAGCTGATCGACGACCTGCCATAGTTAGGGTCACTGTCCCCCTATCGTCCCCCTAACTGAGGATCGCTTTGATATCGCCCGCGCAAAGTTTGGCGAGGCCACGGTATATTCGTGGCGTGCCGGCCAGCACGTGCCCCGTGTCCAGGTAGTTTTCGCCGCCATCCAGCCCGCTGATGATGCCGCCCGCCTCTCTGAGGATGAGTGAACCTGCCGCAAGATCCCATGACTGCAGGCCGGTTTCCCAGAATGCGTCCAGACGCCCCGCAGCGACGTAGCAAAGATCCAGTGCAGCGGCACCCGGGCGGCGTACGCCTGCCGTATTCCTGACTACTTTGCCGAGCATCGACAGGTACGGTTCCAACTTCAGGTCCGCCTGCCGGAATGGGAAGCCGGTTCCGATCAGCGCATGCTGCAGCTCTATGTTGCCGCTGACACGAATTTTGTGCTGGTCGAGTTGCGCGCCCACACCGCGCGACGCCGTGAACAGTTCTTCGCGCATCGGGTCGTAGACAACAGCGTGCTCCATGCGGCCGTTTACCTGCACGCCTATTGATACGCAAAATATCGGCAATCCGTGCAGAAAATTTGTTGTGCCGTCCAGCGGATCAATAATCCAGACCGTGTCCGACTCGCCCGCTGCGCCCGATTCCTCAGCAAGGATGGCGTGCTCCGGGTAGTGCTTGTGGATGATGTTGATGATCGCGGCTTCGGCTTCGCGATCCGCATCGCTGACATAATCGTTATGCCCCTTCATCTCGACATTGAGTTTGTTGAGCTTTTTGAAATTTCGACCCAATACGGCTCCGGCGCGCCGCGCCGCCATCACCGCCACGTTAAGTAGTGCGTGCATGAAACGATTCCGTCAATGTCAAAGAACTGGGCGGGGGCTGTCGAACACGGTTGTCAGCCCAGGCCGCCGGGGCGGTAGAATACCGGACTTTGAGTGATATGCGAACTTTCGAGACAGGGCTCTGTGATGTCGATACGGATCGTACTGGTTGGAACAACGCACCCGGGCAATATCGGGGCGGTTGCGCGTGCCATGAAGAATATGGGGCTGGACGAGCTCGCGCTTGTGAAACCGAAACATTTCCCACACAAGGACGCCACGGCGCGGGCTTCGGGTGCCGTCGGCGTGCTGAAGAATGCTCTTGTCGTCGCTTCACTGCGCGAGGCACTGACGGATTGCGTATACGTAGCGGGGGCGAGCGCCAGGCCGCGAACGATCGAATGGCCCAGTATGGGGCCCAGGGAATGCGCGCAACGATTGCAGCTGGAGAACGAGGTGGGTTCAGTTGCGGCCGTATTCGGGCCGGAGAAGTCTGGCTTGCACAATGACGATCTCGATTTGTGTCATACGTTGCTGACGATTCCGACAGACCCGGACTTCAGCTCATTGAATCTCGCGATGGCAGTGCAGGTGCTTTGTTATGAGCTGCGCGTTGCGGGCACGGTGGACGCCGGGCCTGTAGTCGAAAGTGAAGCGTCGCCGGCGACGGCAGCAGAGATGGAGCACTTCTACACCCACCTCGAGCAGGTCATGACTGACATCAAATTTCTGGATACTGACAATCCACGCTACCTGATGCGTCGATTGCGACGCTTGTTTAATCGCGCGCGGCCAGACAAGAATGAGGTCAACATACTGCGCGGACTGCTGACCGCAGTCGATCGAACGAGGAAACCGAACCAGTGAAGCAACCTGATAACGTCTACCTCGACTACGCCGCGACAACACCCGCCGACGAGCGTGTTATTGCGCGCATGCAGGAGGTTCAGACCACGTCGTTTGCCAACCCGTCATCTAGCCATGCGGCGGGTCGGCAGAGTATGGAGGTTGTGACAAACGCTGCCCGGCAACTGGGTGCACTGCTAAATATCGATCCGGATGCGTTGCTTTGGACATCGGGAGCTACGGAGTCGAACAACCTGGCCATTCTTGGCGCGGCCCGACATCGTGCGCATCGGGGCAAACATCTCGTGACCATGCGTACCGAGCACAAGGCCGTCGTCGACGTTTTCAAGGCGCTGGAGAAACAGGGTTTTGCCGTTACCTGGCTCAGTCCCGGTGACGATGGACGCGTACTGCCTGAGGTCCTGGCAGACGCATTGCGCGACGATACGCAACTCGTGTCAATCATGCATATCAACAACGAGACCGGCATTGTCCAGGACATCGGGTCGCTGGGCCGCGTTTGTCGCGAACATGACGTGCTGTTCCACGTTGATGCGGCGCAGTCAGTGGGCAAAGTGCATCTGGATTTGCAGGCGCTGCCCGTCGATTTACTCTCGCTCACAGGCCACAAGTTCTACGGACCGAAGGGCATCGGTGCGTTGTACGTATCCGCTAGCCCCGGCACGCATATCGAACCGCTGCTGTGGGGCGGCGGTCAGCAGCGTCGCTTGCGACCGGGTACGTTACCCGTCGAATTGATCGCTGGTCTTGGGGCAGCGGCAGAGATTTCGGCGGCTCTTATGGACGACGAATATTCGCGGCTGACGGCGCTGCGCGCATCCTTGTGGGAAGGCATATGCGCAATTGATGGAGTGCACGCCAATGGTGACCTGAACAACGGTTATCCCGGGATTCTCAATGTCGGCGTTGACAACGTGGAGGGAGAAAGCCTCTTGTTGGCGCTGGAGCCGCTGTGCGTCGCGACTGGGTCTGCCTGTAACTCGCAGAGTCAGGAGCCATCATATGTGTTGCGAGCGATGGGCCGCAGCGACTTGCAGGCACAGAGTGCAATTCGCTTTAGCTTTGGCAGGCAGACGGCGCCAGCCGACGTCGAGTTCGCTGCCCGGACCTATCGAAGCGCAGTCGAGCGACTGCGCAGTATTGCGCCGGAAGCGGTGGCGTGAGCAGCGACCCATACAACGCAATGGTGCGCGAATATTTTGCTGATCCGCAACACGCTGGGGACCTTGAAGGCGCGGCAACGGGTTATTTTTCCGATCAGGGCATGCATATCCGCCTGGCCGCGACAGTCAGCGGCGAGCGCATTACGAGCATGAGATTTCGCGCCTGGGGGTGTCCACATGTGATTGCCGCGGCCGAGGCGATCTGCCGTCAATACGAGGGCCGCCCGGTTGCAGCTCTTGAAGAGTTCACAAGTGACCACATAATGCAGGATCTGGCCGTGCCAATAGAGAAAACCGGACGTATACTAGTGCTTGAAGATACTGTCCGATCGCTTGGGCAAGCCATCCGCGACAGTGCATAATTGAGTCGATATCGACCACGTGAGGCTTACATGGCAATTACATTGACGGACTCGGCCGCCGAGCGAGTTCGCAGCTACCTCGAAAAGCGCGGCAAAGGCATTGGGCTCCGACTCGGCGTTACGCTGACGGGATGTTCAGGCTATTCCTATGTCATCAACTACGCGGATAAAGTTGAGGTCTCGGACCTCGTTTTTGAAGACAAGGGCATCAAGGTCATCGTTGACCCGGACGCATTGAAGCTCATTGATGGCACCGAGGTCGATTTCGTCAAGAACGGCCTGAATGAAGCATTTAGCTTCCGCAATCCCAACATTTCGGGTGAATGCGGTTGCGGTGAAAGCTTCACCGTCTGATAGCGCCGTAGTAGGATTAACGGTTTGCAATTAGAAGGATGTAATACATGGCCGTTGAGCAGACGCTTTCAATCATCAAGCCAGATGGCATACAAAAAAACCTGATCGGAGAGATCGTCAGTCGTTTCGAGAATGCCGGGCTGGAAGTCGTGGCAGCACGCATGATGCACCTGAGCAAAGAGCAGGCGCAGGAATTTTATGTCGTTCACAAGGAGCGGCCGTTTTTTGATGATCTCATCAAATACATGACGTCGGGTCCGGTCTTCGTGCAGGCCTTACAGGGTGATGACGCAGTCGCCAGGAATCGCGAAATAATGGGTGCGACCGATCCGTCTGACGCAGACCCAGGCACGATTCGGGCAGACCACGCGGCGAGTATTGAGGAAAACGTTGTACACGGTTCTGACGCAGCGGAAACAGCTGCTGTCGAAATCGCTTTTTTCTTTGCTGACAACGGCGTGTGTCCGAGGACCCGCTAGCCGGATTCAGCGCCCATGTCTGACATAGCCACAAAAATCAACCTGCTCGGATTGTCGCAAGGCGGTCTCGAGCGGTTTTTTTCCGCGCACGGTGAAAAACCGTATCGTGCCCGGCAGGTTTTGCAGTGGATTTATCAGCGCGGCATAGACAGCTTTGATGAGATGACTGATCTTTCGAAATCGCTGCGCGCATTGCTCAACAGCGAGGCGGATATCATACCGCTCGAAATGCAGGCGCGACATGACTCGAAGGACGGCACGGTCAAATGGTTGTTCAGCAGCGGTTTCGGTCAGGCCGTTGAGACTGTCTTCATACCGGAGCCCGCGCGCGGCACGCTGTGTATTTCGTCGCAGGTCGGTTGTGCGCTGGATTGTTCGTTTTGCGCCACCGGAGCCCAGGGCTTCAATCGCAACCTGACCAGTGCCGAGATTATCGGCCAGGTGCGCCACGCGATCCGGGATTTGCCACGACGCGAAAACGGTGATTCCGCGGTCACCAACGTTGTTTTCATGGGTATGGGGGAACCGCTCGCGAACTACCGCAACCTGGTGCCCGTGCTCGAGCTACTGGTTTCGGACCTGTCTTATGGCCTGTCGCGTCGCCGCGTGACGGTCAGCACGGCGGGCATCGTGCCGCAAATCAAAAAGCTTGGCAAAGATTGCAACGTGGCACTTGCCGTGTCGTTGCATGCACCCGATGATGAGCTGCGCAACGAACTCGTGCCAATTAATAAAGTGCACCCGATAGCAGAATTACTCGATACCTGCTGGGAGTATGCTGCAAGACATTCGAATCGCTTCATTACTTTTGAATATGTGATGTTGCGTGACGTTAACGATACACTGGCACATGCGAATCATTTGGCCGCACTCCTCAAGAACAAGCCAGCCAAGGTCAACTTGATTCCGTTTAATCCATTTCCAGGTACCGAGTATCGGCGTTCTGCGGCTGATACGATTCAACAATTTCAGGGCCGCCTCCAAAAACGCGGTCTTGTCGCGACAACGCGCCGGACGCGAGGTGACGATATCGATGCTGCGTGCGGACAACTGGCTGGAAAAGTCAGTGATCGAGTGACTAACAGGCTTGGCCGAAAGAAGGTTGGCCAAAAAAGCAAGAAGGCTATAAACATAAGGATCGCATCAGCATGACCATTGGCACGACCATCAGCATGGCAATCCGCAAACTGGTGTTTTCAGGAGTGATGGGTGTTTTCCTGATGACAGGATGTATCACGACAACGACAGGCCCGCCAAAGCCCAAGCCGGACAACGCCGCCGCCGCGGAGCTGAACTACCAGCTCGGTGCCCGTTATTACAAGAATGGCCAATATGGTCTCGCGCGTGACAGGCTGTTGTTGTCGATCGAAAAAGATCCACGGCGAGCTGTCGCACATTCAACTCTGGCTTTGACTTATGAAGCATTAGGCAATGTGCGCCTGGCAACTGACTCTTATGAGACGGCGATACGTGTGGCGCCACGCGATTTTGACGTGCAGAACGCCTATGCGGTGTTTCTGTGTCGAAACAAGGATTACGACGCAGCGAAAAAACTCTTTGACAAGGCGATCAAGCATCCGAAGAACGACTATGCCGAGATAACGCTGACCAATGCGGGCGTGTGTATGGGACAAGTACCCGACATGGTCGCGGCTGAGCGTTATTTTCGGGCTGCGCTGGATCGCAAGCCGAACCACGGAGAAGCTTTATTGCAAATGTGCCTGCTTAAGTTCCAGCAAGAAGATTACCTGAATGCCCGCGGCTTCCTGCAGCGCTTTATGAATAGCAGCCGAACGACCGCAGGTGTCTTGTATCTTGCTGCGCAGATCGAGGACATGCTCGGCAACGATCGCGGTAGAACAGAATATGAAGACCAGCTGTTACGGGAATTTCCAACCTCGCCAGAGGCACGCAGGGTACTGGGGTCCGAATAAGATGACCGAAGAAACCGATAGCAAAGCGGAGGAGGCTGTGCGTGGCGATGACCGGCAGGGTCCGGTTGGCGGCGAGCGTCTCGCAGCGGCCAGGCGCGCACAGCAAATTACGGTCCTCGAAATTGCCAAGGAACTGCATCTGGATGAACCCAAGGTGCGGGCGCTGGAGCGCAACGACTTCGATGTCCTGGGCGCGGCTGTATTTGCCAAGGGACACCTGCGCAAGTATGCGCAACTCGTGGCAGTCGATGAAGCAGACGTAATGCTGGATTACTACCAACTCAATCGCAGTGCCGGGATGCCACAGGTTGTATCGACGCGACCGAAGGTTCGCCGGGAAGTGTCATTCGGGCCGTGGATCGCAGTGTTCAGTGTGATCGTCATCGCTGGCGCAATCTATTGGTGGTTTTTCAGCGGCGCCGAGGCTACAGAGCGTCCCGCGACGGGAGAAATTACGTCGTTGCCACAGGAATCCGCGGTGGGTGCGTCCATTGAGAACGATGCGCCGGACGAGCCGAACATTATCCGGCGGCTTGAGCTTCAGACCGCGCCGCTCGTCGCAGAAATTGGCGAGCCTGGCAACGAAGCAGGCGACGCTCCGATTGCCGCGGGTCTGCGCATGACGCTGTCCTACGTTGGCGACTGCTGGACCGAAATAACCGACGCAAACGGGCGCCGACTCTTCTTCGATCTGGGTACCAGCGGGCGCAGGGTGGTGCTGTCCGGCGAAGCGCCGTTCAACGTGCTATTCGGCAATGCTGATAATGTCAGTATCCAGATAAATGGTTTGCCCTTCACCATCCCGGTCGCAGATCGAAGCGGGCTTACAGCCAGACTGACGATTTCCGGTTCATGACCGAGACACTGAGAGCCATTCGCGGGATGAACGACATCCTGCCGGAAGTCACGTCTACGTGGCGCTACCTTGAGTCCGTGGTGCGCGACATCGTGCAATCTTACGGTTATTCCGAAATACGCTTGCCCCTGCTCGAATACACGGAGTTGTTCAAGCGCTCGATAGGTGCCGAGACGGATATCGTTGCCAAGGAAATGTATACCTTTCCCGATCGAAATGGCGAGAGCCTGACGCTGCGCCCCGAAGCGACGGCGGGCATGGTTCGAGCGGGTTTGAGTAACGGGCTGCTTCACAATCAGAAACAGAAACTCTGGACGGCGGGACCCATGTTTCGCTACGAAAAACCACAAAAAGGCCGCTACCGGCAGTTTCACCAGTTCGACGTTGAGGCGATTGGTTACGATGGCCCGGATGTTGATGCGGAGCTGATTATCATGTGCGCTCGCCTGTGGCAGCGCCTGGGTATGTCGCAGCTAAGACTTGAGATTAACTCGCTGGGTGCGCCCGAATCGCGGCGTCGCTATCGCGAGACGCTGATCGAGTACTTTTCGGGCGTGAAAAATCAGCTCGATGAGGATAGTATTCGCCGCCTTGAGCTGAATCCGCTCAGAATCCTCGATAGCAAGAATCCGGATATGCAGGCCATTGTTGCAGCTGCGCCCGTAATGCTGGACTTCCTGGATGACGAGTCGGTCGAGCATTTTGCGGGCTTGAAGCGTTTGCTGGATGCTGCCGGTGTGGATTACACGGTGAACCCTCGTCTGGTACGGGGCCTCGACTATTACTCGCGGACCGTGTTCGAGTGGATCACGGATGCATTGGGATCGCAGGGTGCCGTGTGCTCAGGTGGTCGTTATGACGGCCTCGTTGAGAAGCTCGGTGGGCGTGCGACGCCAGCAATAGGCTGGGCGATGGGCATCGAGCGCTTCGTCGCATTGTATGCGGCGTGTGGCGGCGTCGTGTCGCCGATACACGCGGATGTGTACATTGTGGCGGTTGGCGAAGGCACGGCAGAACGCGCTTTCGCGGTGGCGGAGGCATTGCGCGACAGCAATCCGTCCATCCGGGTCGAGATGAATCTGGGTGGCGGCAGTTTTAAGGCGCAGATGAAGCGGGCTGACAAAAGCAACGCTGAGTTTGCACTGATTATCGGCGAGCAGGAGCTCGCGGACGAACGCATAGGCATTAAGCCATTGCGCAGCGCGGATGAGCAGGAAAGCGTTGCACTGGAGGAGCTGGCTAGTACGCTGATAGAGAAAATAGGCAAGTAAAATTGAGTTAAGGGTATTGAGTGGACGATTTACTTTCAGAAGAAGAACAAATTGATCAGATTCGCTCGTGGTGGGCGGAATACGGCGCTTACGTGATCGGCGGCATTGTCATCGGCGGGGGGTTTCTATTCGGCGTCAACAGCTACCAGGCCAACAAGCTGCAGGCGCAGATCGACGCGTCGGCGAGCTACGAGGCGCTGCTTGATTCCGCGAACGCCGGTAATCTCGACGCGGCTGAAACGGCGGCCGATACGATTGCCTCGTCCTACGCCGGCACGACATATGTGGCGCAATCCCAACTGGCTATGGCGCGCTTATATATGGACAAGAACCGTGATCAGGATGCGGCGGATAGTTTGCGTGCCCTGGTTGATAGCGAGGCTGGCAGTGAGTTCAGGCACGTCGCCCGCCTACGACTGACACGCATTCTTCTCTACCAGGACAAGGCACAGGAAGCCGTGGATTTGCTCGAGGGTCAGGACAGCACTGCATTTGCCGCTGCCTACGCCGAAGTGCTCGGCGATGCTTATCACGCACTGGGTCGTGACGCCGAGGCCATTAGCGCGTACCAGCAGGTCCTGACGGATCCAATGTCAGAGGGCACAGTCGACCAGCAACTGGTGCAGTGGAAAGCGCTGGACCTTCCTGAAGTGGTGCCCGAGATCGCCGCGACCGATGCAGTACCTGAAACGCCGGAACCGGAAGCTGAGGCCACGGTCGAATCGTCCGAGCCCGAGCCCGAGTCAGAGACAGTCGAGTGAGCAAGACCTTGCGAATGATCGGCCTGAGTGTGGCCAGCCTGTTGCTGGCCTCCTGTGGTCTGTTCGGTGACAAAGAGGAAGAGCTTCAGCCGAAGGAACTGGTCGATTTTCAGAGCACCCTGAAGATCAAACAGCTCTGGAAAACGAAGCTCGGGGGCGCATCGGAGTTCCTGCTTATTGGCTTACGCCCCGCCAGCGATGGCAATCGTATCTATGCCGCAAGCCAGGATGGCAACGTCCTTGCTCTGGATCCCGCGACGGGCAAAGAACGCTGGAAAACGAAACTCGACATGCCTCTGTCCGCAGGTCCTGCGGCGAATGACGGGTTGATCGTTGTTGCATCAAGAGACGGCTACATCATCGTACTGGATGCGGCTACCGGCGTTGAAAAATGGCGCACTTATATTGCGGGAGAAACGCTGGCGCAGCCGTTGATCCAAGACGATTTGATTGTTGTACAAACGATCGACAGTCGACTGCGTGCGTTGTCACGATTCGATGGCCGGCAACGTTGGGCGATCGAACAGACCCCACCCGTATTGACCGTACGTGGCGCGGCATCGCCCTGGCTGGTGGGATCATTGGTCATCGCCGGCTTTGACAACGGACGCCTGTTGGCCGTCGACATCCGCACTGGCGACATTGAGTGGGAGTCCATTCTGGCGATTCCGAGCGGTCGATCTGACCTTGATCGATTGTCAGACATCAATGGCGCCATCGCCGTCGTGGGCCAGGACGTTTACGCTGCTGGCTATCAGGGGCGCATTGCAGCGTTGGCGGCCGAATCCGGTCAAATTCTCTGGTCAAAAGAGATTTCCAGTCATGTGGGTGTCAGTGCAGACTGGAACAGCGTCTATACCACGCGAGATGACGGCGAAATTATCGCTTTGTCGCGACGCGACGGCAGCGAATCCTGGCGCTCTGACGATTTATTGCGTCGTGATCCGACTTTGCCAGTACCATTTTATACGACGGCAGTGGTGGGCGACTTCGAAGGTTACCTGCATTTCTTCAGCAACCTGGACGGTGCAGCTGTCGCGCGTGTGCGATTTGGCAAGCATGCGATCACGAGCCATCCTCTGGTGGTCGCGAATCGACTCTATGTACAGAGTGACAATGGTTCGCTCGCTGCATTTGAAGTTGTCGAGGACCGGCCACAGCGGCGGGCTCCTGATATTGCCGACGAATCCTGACCGGCCGCGGTGAAGGTGCTCATTCATGCTTCCTGTTATCGCATTGATCGGCCGGCCCAACGTCGGCAAGTCCACCCTATTTAATCGACTGACGCGATCACGCGACGCCCTGGTCGCGGACTATCCCGGCCTGACCAGAGACCGCATATACGGTTTCGGCAAGCTGGGCCCAATTCCCTATCTCGTTATCGACACAGGCGGTCTGGCGGGTGGGGAAGAGGGCATAGCAGAGGTCATGGTCGAGCAGACTGTGGTTGCTTTGCGGGAAGCGGACGTCGCCATCATTATGGTCGACGGTCGTAGCGGCCTCACGGCGGCAGACCAGCATGTCGCCGAACTCGCGCGAAAATACGCCAAGCAGACGTGCCTGGCGGTTAACAAGTCCGAAGGGCTGGATGCCGCGATCGCCAACAGCGATTTCCATGGTTTGGGTCTGGGCGATCCCATAGCGGTGTCTGCCACACACGGAGACCGTATTGGCGCGATGATGGACGACGTCCTCAGCAGCTTCGAAGTAGCAGAGCCTGCAGAAGACGCCGAAGACGAAGACGACCGGGAGCTGCGAATCGCCATTATCGGTCGTCCCAACGTTGGCAAATCGACGTTGGCAAACCGCCTGCTTGGCGAGGAGCGGATGGTCGTATTCGACGAGCCTGGTACCACGCGTGACAGTGTCGCGGTTCCTTTCGAGCGCAACGATCGCAAGTACCTGCTTATCGATACGGCGGGAATACGTCGCAAGGCCCGTGTGCACGAAGCGATCGAGAAATTCAGCATCGTCAAGGCATTGCAGGCCATAGAACGTGCACAGGTCGTGATTGCCGTGCTCGATGCCCAGGAAGGCGTAACCGAACAGGACGTCAGTCTGCTGGGCCTGGTGATGGAGCGCGGCCGCGCGCTGGTTGTCGTCACAAACAAGTGGGACGGATTGCCTGCTGATCAGCGCAAGCAAGTGCGCCACGACCTTGAACGGCGCTTGCCGTTTCTCGATTTCGCCGAGCGCATAACCATATCTGCCTTGCACGGCACAGCCGTCGGCGATCTTCTTCCGGCGGTCGAACGCGCCTATCGTGCGGCGACCCGCGATCTGTCCACCACCGAACTCACGCGTGAGCTTGAGCGTGCTGTCATCGCGCACGCACCTCCGTTGGTGCGTGGCCGCCGCATACGCCTGCGTTATGCGCACCAGGGTGGCCGCAATCCGCCGGTAATTGTTATTCACGGCAACCAGACCAATAAATTGCCTGAGGCCTATCGACGCTATCTGATTAATCGTTTCAGGAAGGCGTTCAAGCTAAAGGGAACACCTGTACGATTGGCTTTCAAGACGGGCGTGAACCCGTACAAGAACAAGCGCAATAAGCTGACGCCGCGACAAGAACGCAAGCGCAAACGCCTCATGAAACGAGTGAAGAAATGACGAGTGGTCCAAGAACCTACACTCTGGCAGGCCGGTTCGACATGTATCGGGCCGGTCACCTGGATTCGCCTGTCTTTGCGTACGAGACCTGGGGCGAGCTCAACGACGCGCAAGACAACGCTGTATTGATCTTCAGTGGATTATCGCCGTCCGCGCATGCGGCGTCATCGGCTGATGACCCAACGCCCGGCTGGTGGGAGGAAATGATTGGGTCAGGTTTGCCGGTCGATACCAATCGCTTCTTCGTCATCAGCGTGAATTCACTGGGTAGTTGCTTCGGCTCCACGGGTCCCGCATCGATCGATCCCAACACTGGCAAACGCTATCGACTGAGTTTTCCTGTGCTGACACTTGAAGACGTTGCGGAGGCGGCGCACCGGGTTGTCGGCCATCTCGGTATCGAGTGCCTGCATACCGTTGTTGGCTGTTCAATGGGCGGCATGAGCGGCCTGGCGTACTGCGTACGTCATCCTGAATCCGTGCGTCGATTCGTGACGATTTCCGGTGCGACACGGGCACTGCCGTACGCGATTGCTGTGCGCTCGTTGCAAAGGGAGATGATTCGCTCGGATTCCAAGTGGAACAACGGCAACTATGACCCCGCGGACCCACCGATTACCGGGCAGCGCCTCGCACGCAAGCTCGGCATGATGACCTACCGGTCGGCGGAAGAATGGGCGCAGCGTTTCGGGCGCGAGCGCTCGACGGATCATGCGAGCGATGACGATCAGTTTGTTGCTGAATTTTCGATTGAGTCCTACCTCGAGAATCACGGCATCAAGTTCAGTGGTGCGTTTGACGCGAATTGTTATCTGTATCTGTCACGCGCCTCGGACCTGTTTGATCTCGCAGAGCATGGCGGCTCGCTGGAAGCTGGCTTCAAACGATTGCAACTGGATCGTGTGCTGGTGATCGGCGTCAGGACAGACGTCCTCTTCCCGCTGGTGCAACAACGCGAGCTCGCGGAGGGAATGGCATCGGTTTGCGATGATACGCAGCTGGTGGAGCTGGATTGCGCACTTTTCTTTCCCCACCATTTTCCTACAGCATGACTGGCCAAAGTTTTAACGACCGTGTCAATGGATGGGACCGTTGGATGATGGACTATAAGGGTTGGCAAGACATCAACCTGACAATACCGAAAAGTTCAACCATCAGTGCGGTTGATGTAAATAATATGGAAATTCTGACAGACTATACTATCCAATCCACGCTCCCTGCAAATGGTGATATAATACTTAGAGATTTTTATAAATACGGAGATGATCTCATCAATCGCATTGCATCGCAGACAATGAAACAAATA
>JACZTO010000028.1:0-11388 GCA_022573655.1 Pseudomonadota bacterium | reverse complement strand
GCGATCGCGGGCAAGGCGGGTTGTTCAGTCGCGCGCGAGGCGCGCTCCTACGGGCGTAGGAGTATCGCCGGATCCACGGCCGTGCCGTTGAGGTAGGTTCCGAAATGCAGATGCGGGCCGGTCACACGTCCGGTCGCGCCAACGGCGCCGATCACGTCGCCTCCGGCGACTGACTGCCCGACCTCGACAGAGATCTCGCTCAGGTGACAATACAGCGTCACAAGTCCCTGGCCATGATCGAGCAAGATCGTATTGCCGTTGAAAAAGAAATTGCCGGTTGCGGCTACGAGGCCTTCCCGTGGTGCGACGATCGGTGTGCCGTTGCTCGCTGCAATGTCCATGCCCTTATGCGGTGAGCGCGGCTGGTCGTTGAAGAAGCGACGCAGGCCGAAGCTCGAACTCTGTGGCCCGTCGACCGGGGCGGCCAGCGAGATACCGTCCATCCTGATTTCTCTGAAATCCGTTAGCGCGGCGTCGATAATTTTGCGCTCCTGGCCGACACGCTCAAGCTGTTCTTCGTTCAGCGTTACGTAGCCCGGCTCCACAGTTAATCGTTGTTCGCGATAGGAGTGATCGCTTATCTGGACCGGTATTTCTTCGCCGCCGGAGTGAATAAGCAAACTGCCGATCTCGGCATCGAGAGGAATGCCGACAACGGCGACCCAGCCGTTGTCGCGGCGCATGACCAGGACAGGTTTGCCGTTGAATGTCGCCGTGGGTGCCCCTGTGTCTGTACCACCGATGTCGATTATGGCGATGCCGCCCGGTCGCAGTGACTGTTGCGCAGCGAAAACGTATGTACAGGTCAGCAGCAACAAACCGGCCAGCAACGTTGTGCGCTCATTCATCGTCGATGACTTTCTTGACCGTTGCGATAAGTTCGCCTTGCGACAATCTCGCCCGAATATCGTCGCCCGTGGCGACTGCGGCCGCTCGCAGCAATACATTTCCCGTATCTGCCCGCATGACGATCGCGTAGCCGCGGTCGAGCGTTGCGAGCGGGCTAACCGAATTGAGCGCACGGCCAAGTAACGCGATGCGATGCCCTGCGTCGGATAATGCGACGCGAATACCGCCGGCCAAACGACGACGGTTCTCCCGCAGCTTGTCGCTTTGCCGGCGCAGTGTGGCTGCTGGGCTACTGGCAATCAGGCGCCGTGCCAGCCAGTCGAGTTCCTGTGCACGGTCTTCGACCGAGCGCTGCCCCACCCTGGCGATACGAATCGCCAGTACGCCGATGCGGCGCAGCCACTCAGCTTGATCGGGTACGACGATTTCTGCCGCGGCCGACGGGGTGGGTGCACGGACGTCGGCGACGAAATCGGCGATCGTAAAATCGACTTCGTGGCCGACGGCGCTAATGACGGGTACGGGACAGGCGGCGATAGCCCGGGCGAGTTCTTCGTCATTGAACGCCCACAGGTCTTCCAGCGATCCGCCACCACGACTGATAATCAATACGTCGCACTCCGCGCGACGCACGGCACTCGCAAGCGCACTGACAAGCTCGCCGGGAGCGGCATCTCCCTGCACGGCGGCCGGATAAATGACCACGGGTATCGACGGGAAACGGCGGCCCAGTATGCTCAGAATGTCGCGGATTGCAGCGCCGCTCGGGGACGTAATAACGCCGATTCTTGCGGGGAGGGCGGGTAACTGCTGTTTGCGGTCTTCGTCGAACAGTCCTTCGGTCGCGAGCTTTTTCTTCAGGGCGTCGAAACGCAGCTTCAGTACACCTTCGCCCGCAGGCTCCATCTGCTCGACGATGAGCTGATAGTTGCCACGCGCCTCGTAAATGCTTACCCGCCCGAACGCCAGGACCTTGTCGCCGTCCTTAAAGCCGCCCGCCGGGCCGCGCTGGCGTTGGCGAAACCAGGCCGCGCTGACCTGGGCACTGTCATCCTTGAGGCTGAAGTAGATATGGCCTGACGCCGGGCGCGACAGATTTGAGATTTCGCCTTCCACCCACAATCGCGTCATCCCCTGGTCAAGCAGCGTTTTGACACGCCGATTGAGCTGGCTGACGGAAATCGCTGCACTAACAGGGTCATTCGCTTGCATGATCGCAGTATATCGAACGCCCGGCCGTTTACCCGCAAATCTCAGCCGCGTACAATTGACCGTTTAACCTCATCAAACCGAAGACTTATCAATGCGCATCGCCAAGGAAGCCCTGACATTCGACGACGTCCTCCTGCAGCCCGCTTATTCTGAGGTGCTGCCGCGCGAGGTCGACGTCAGTACTCTACTGACTCGCGAAATCCGCCTGAGTATTCCGCTGCTGTCCTCGGCCATGGATACAGTGACGGAGTCGAGGCTGGCGATTGCGCTCGCCCAGGAAGGCGGTCTGGGTGTGATTCACAAGAATATGTCCCTGGAAGACCAGGCGAACCAGGTCTTGATGGTCAAGAAATACGAGTCGGGCATGGTGCGCAACCCAATCACCGTTTCGCCGGACATGACCATACGTGAAGTGATGGAACTGACGCGAGCGATGGGCATATCGGGCGTGCCCGTTGTCGACGGCAAGCGCACGGTGGGCATCGTGACGCATCGCGATCTGCGCTTTGAGACGCAACTCGATGCACCCGTGTCGGCGGTCATGACGCCAAAAGACAGGCTCGTTACCGTTAAGGAAGGTGCCGCTGAGGAAGAAGTACTGTCATTGTTGCATCAGCATCGCATCGAGAAAGTCCTGGTCGTAAACGATGACTTCGAATTGCGCGGCATGATCACCGCCAAGGACTTTCAGAAGGCAATGGATTTTCCGCTGGCCTGTAAAGACGATAGTGGCGCTCTGCGAGTCGGCGCCGCAGTGGGCACCGGGCAGGACACTGACGATCGCGTGGACGCATTGGTCGCCGCGGGCGTCGACCTGCTCGTCGTCGATACCTCACACGGCTTTTCGAAGGGCGTGCTCGAGCGTGTCACGCGTGTCAAGAAATCGCATCCCGATATCCAGGTCGTTGGTGGCAACGTTGTGACTGGTGATGCCGCGCTGGCAATGGTCAAGGCCGGCGCGGACGGCGTCAAAGTGGGCATTGGGCCCGGCTCGATATGCACCACGCGCGTCGTGGCCGGCGTTGGCGTGCCACAGGTGTCTGCGGTTGCCGATGTGGCTGCCGCGCTGAAGAAGTGCGGCGTGCCCCTGATAGCGGACGGTGGCATACGCTACTCGGGCGACATTGCGAAGGCGCTGGTTGCCGGAGCGCACTCAATCATGATCGGCGGATTATTCGCGGGCACTGAAGAATCGCCGGGCGAGGTGGAACTGTATCAGGGGCGCTCGTACAAGGCTTATCGTGGCATGGGTTCCGTTGGCGCAATGGGCAAGAAACACGGGTCAGCGGATCGTTATTTTCAGGATGCGACCGAGGAACTCGAGAAGCTTGTGCCCGAAGGCATTGAGGGCAGAGTGGCCTACAAGGGCAGCCTGGTGGCGATCGTGCATCAACTCGTCGGCGGCGTTCGTGCTGCGATGGGTTATACCGGCAGCGCCAGTATCGAAGAAATGCGAACCAAGCCGCAGTTCGTCCGCATTACAGGCGCGGGCATGCTGGAAAGTCATCCGCATGACGTGACGATCACCAAAGAATCGCCCAACTATCAGTCCAAGAGCTAAGCCCCGAACAATGGGTGCCAATATTCATGCTCACAGACTGCTGATTCTCGATTTCGGCGGTCAATACACCCAATTAATCGCAAGGCGTGTGCGCGAGTGCGGTGTCTACTCCGAGATTCGTCCCTGGGACATGTCTGCTGAGGATATTCGGGAATTTGCGCCGCAGGGTGTCGTGCTGTCAGGCGGCCCCGAGTCGGTCAACCTGGACGAGCCACCGCGAGTTTCACCGGCGCTGTACGAATTGGGCGTGCCCGTGTTGGGAATCTGCTACGGCATGCAAACCATGGCGGCCGAACTTGGCGGCAAGGTCGAAGCCTCGTCGCACCGGGAGTTCGGTTATGCCGAAATTACGCCGGGTGAATCCGAACTGTTGGGTGGCCTCACGGATTCAGATACCAAGGCGTTGCTGAAAGTCTGGATGAGTCACGGCGACCGCGTCGAAGCGGTGCCGCCTGGGTTCACCGTGACGGCGAGCAGCCCCAATTCACCGCTCGCCGCCATGGAAGATGCCTCTCGCAAATTCTATGGCGTGCAGTTTCACCCTGAAGTGACGCACACTCCGCAGGGTCAGGAGATCATCCGTCGCTTCGTACGAGATATTTGCCAGTGCTCGGGCGACTGGACGCCTGGCAATATTGTTGCCGACGCGATCGTGACCGTGCGCGAAAAAATTGGCGATGGCAAAGTCTTGCTGGGCCTGTCCGGCGGCGTTGACTCATCGGTTGTGGCCGCGTTGTTGCACGAAGCCATCGGCGATCAACTGGTGTGCGTATTTGTCGATCATGGATTGCTGCGGCTCAACGAGGGTGACCAGGTCATGGATGCGTTCGCCGAGAACCTCGGTGTCAACGTCATCAGGGTAGATGCAGCAGCGCGATTCTTCGCAGCACTCGAAGGTGTTTCCGACCCCGAAAAGAAACGCAAAATCATCGGCGGTCAGTTCATCGAAGTGTTCGACGAAGAAGCCAGGAAACTCGACGGCATCGAGTGGCTCGCTCAGGGCACAATTTATCCCGACGTCATCGAATCAGCGGGCGCCGAGACGGGCAAAGCGCACGTCATCAAGTCGCATCACAATGTTGGCGGACTCCCCGACAACATGCGCATGTCGCTGATCGAGCCGTTGCGTGAACTGTTCAAAGACGAGGTCCGCAAGATCGGTCTGGAGCTTGGCTTGCCGCGCAAGATGGTCATGCGCCACCCGTTCCCGGGGCCCGGGCTTGGCGTGCGTGTACTGGGCGAGGTCAAGCCGCACTTCGTTAAGATACTGCAGCTTGCTGATCACATCTTTATCGAAGAGTTGCACAAGCAGGATCTGTACGACGAGACCAGCCAGGCGTTTGCCGTATTTCTGCCTGTGAAGTCCGTTGGCGTCATGGGTGATGAACGCAAGTATGACTATGTCATCGCATTGCGTGCGGTCGAAACAATTGATTTCATGACCGCGCGCTGGGCGCGGCTCCCGTACGATTTTCTTGAGCACGTGTCATTGAGGATCATCAACGAGGTCGAGGGCATCTCGCGTGTTGCCTACGACATTTCAGGCAAGCCACCCGCGACGATTGAGTGGGAGTAGTGAGTCCCGACTGGTGCAGACTCAAACGCCCAGGTAGCTGACTATACCTGATGCGGCCTCACGTCCTTCGAACACGGCTCTAACCACGAGGTCCGATCCGCGTACCATGTCACCGCCCGCAAAAACCTTCGGATTGGTCGTTTGAAACGGCTGTGTGCCAAGCGAGGTGACCCGCACCTTGCCACTCGGTAACGTGTCGATTGAAAAATCATCGAACCAGTCTGGCGGGCTGGGCCTGAAGCCGAACGCGATGATGACCGCGTCAGCGGACAGAATCTGTTCGGTGCCAGGCACCGATTCAGGTCGCCGGCGCCCGTCTGAATCCGTATCACCAAGGCGTGTCTCGACAAGCTTTACGCCGTTTACACGGTCCGTTCCGATGATCTGGAGTGGCTGGCGATTAAAAAGGAACTCGACGCCCTCTTCCTTGCTATTTTGCACCTCACGACGCGAGCCAGGCATGTTTTCTTCATCTCGCCGATACACGCACGTAACACTTGTGGCTCCCTGGCGGATCGCCGTACGAACACAGTCCATGCCGGTATCGCCGCCACCCAGCACTACAACATTTTGGCCTTCAAGACTGATCCACGGCAAAGGCGCGTTCTCGTCGCGCAATACGTGATACACATTCGAGATGAGGTAGGGCAGCGCCTCGTGTACACCGGGCATGTCTTCGCCCGGAAATTCACCTCGGACATAGGTGTACGTTCCCATGCCGAGAAACACCGCGTCGAATTCGTCGACGAGTTCTGTGAATGGCTTGTCCTCGCCGACTCGCGTGTTAAGAACGAACTCCACGCCCATGCCTTCGAGTATCTTGCGTCGCTGATCGATGACCTGTTTCTCGAGTTTGAACGGTGGTATGCCATAGGTGAGTAACCCACCGATCTCGGGGTAAGAGTCGAACACCACTGATCGAACGCCCGATCTTGCGAGTACATCGGCGGCAGCAAGACCGGCTGGGCCAGCACCGACAATTCCGACGCGCTTGCCCGTGTCGACAACGTTCGATAGATCAGGGCGCCAGCCTTGCTTGATTGCTTCGTCGGTGATGTATTTTTCGACACTTCCGATCGACACCGCGCCCATGTCGTTAATCGTGCAGGCTCCCTCGCATAGCCGGTCCTGCGGACAAATGCGGCCGCAGATTTCGGGCAGTGAATTTGTCTGATGCGACAACTCGGCCGCCTCGAACAACTTGCCGTCCTCAACAAGCTTCAGCCAATTCGGAATGTAGTTGTAGACCGGGCACTTCCACTCGCAGTAAGGGTTGCCGCAGTCCAGACAGCGGCTGGCCTGTGCGGCCGCATTCGCACCATCATAATGACCGTAGATTTCGCCGAAGTGCAGAACACGCTCTTTGGGCGTTTCCTTGCCCGGATCGCGTCTCGGAATTTCGAGGAATTGGAGTGGATTTCTGGCCATGCTGTTACCTATGCCGCCTGCCGCAGCGATTCAATCAGAGAGCTGAGCGCGGCTGCTTTGGGTTTGACGACCCAGAATTTCGGCAGGTAGGTCCTGTAGTCGTCGAGGATTAACTCACCCCACTCACTGTTGGTTGCCTCTACGTGTTGCATGATCAGCGCACGCAGATGATGCAGATACGCCTCCATACTCTCCGGCGTGATGCGGTGAATGTCGATCAGTTCGTGGTTGTAGCGATCGACGAAGTCGCGGTCGATATCGAGCACGTATGCAAACCCACCTGTCATACCCGCTCCAAAATTGATGCCGGTACGTCCGAGCACCACAACGACGCCGTCGGTCATGTACTCGCAACAATGATCGCCGGTGCCCTCGATAACGGCCGTCGCTCCTGAATTGCGTACCGCAAATCGCTCGCCGGCTGTGCCCGCTGCAAACAAGATGCCGCCCGTTGCGCCGTACAGGCAGGTGTTGCCGACGATTGCTGTGTCCCTGGCAACATAGGACACTTCGTCGGGAGGGCGAATGACGATGCGACCGCCTGCCATGCCCTTGCCGACGTAATCGTTGGCGTCACCAATCAGTGTGAGATTGAGTCCCGCCACATTCCAGACGCCCAAGCTCTGTCCGGCCGTGCCACGCAAGGAAATCTCGAGTGGGTCTTCGGCCATGCCGTCATTGCCGTGTTGCCGGGCAATCTCGCCGGCGAGCCGGGCACCGATTGAGCGATTAAAATTACACACCTCGAATGCAAAACGACCGCCTGACTTCGACTCGATCGCGGGCAGGACTGTCTGCAACATCTCCTCAGCCAATTCGCCCTTGTCGAACGGGTTATTGCGAATATCCGTGCAAAACTGCGGCGCGTCCCTGGACAGGCCTGCATCGGACAGAATCGGCGTTAGATCAAGACGTGACTGACGGTCGGTAATCCCGGGTTGCTGTTTGAGCAGATCGACACGCCCGATCAAATCGTCGAGCTTACGCACCCCGAGTTCGGCCATGAGTTGCCGAGTTTCCTCGGCGACGAAACGGAAAAAATTAATCGCCATTTCGGGCAGGCCAATGAAATATTCGCTGCGCAGGACGTTGTTCTGCGTGGCGACACCGGTCGCGCAGTTGTTCAGGTGGCAAATACGCAAATACTTGCAGCCCAATGCAATCAGTGGTGCGGTGCCAAATCCAAAACTCTCCGCGCCCAGCATGGCGGCCTTGATGACGTCGACGCCGGTTTTGAGGCCGCCATCGGTCTGCAACCGGACCCTGTGCCGAAGATCGTTGCTGCGTAACACCTGGTGCGTTTCAGACAAACCGAGTTCCCAGGGGCTGCCCGCGTACTTGACCGAACTCAGCGGGCTTGCGCCAGTACCGCCGTCGTAACCCGAAATTGTGATGAGGTCTGCATACGCTTTGACGACGCCGGCGGCGATCGTTCCGACCCCAGGCTCGGCGACCAGCTTGACTGAGACGAGCGCCTCGGGATTGACTTGCTTGAGGTCGAAGATCAGCTGCGCAAGGTCTTCGATCGAATAAATGTCGTGATGCGGTGGCGGGGAGATCAAGCCGACACCGGGTTTTGCGAAGCGCAGCCTGGCGATCATCTCGTTGACTTTATGGCCGGGCAGCTGGCCACCCTCGCCGGGTTTCGCGCCCTGCGCAATTTTGATCTGAATGACCTCGGCGTTAACGAGGTACTCTGCCGTCACGCCGAATCGGCCCGACGCCACTTGCTTGATCTTGGACATTCTCTCGGTGCCGTAACGACTCGGGTCTTCGCCGCCTTCACCCGAATTTGAACGTGCACCGATACGGTTCATCGCGATCGCGAGTGCCTCATGGGCTTCCGGCGACAGCGCGCCCAGCGACATACCGGCACTGTCGAAGCGCGGCAAAATGTCCTCGACGGGTTCAACCTCATCGAGCGGGACGGGCGGGCCTGCCGGCTGCATGTCCATCAGGTCCCGCAGTGTCGCGACCGGCCGGTCGTTTACCAGCGCCGCGTACTCACGGTACTGCTCGAAGTCGCCCGTGCGCACCGCCGACTGTAATGTGGTCACTACGTCCGGGTTGTAGCAGTGGTACTCGCCGCCGTGTACGTATTTGAGGAGCCCGCCCTGGTCCACAAGTTCGCGCGGCTCCCAGGCGCGTGCGGCCAGTTTTTTCTGGTCGGCAAGCAGATCCTCGAATCCGGCCCCTTGAATACGCGATGTCGTGCCGCGGAAACAACGTGCAACGACCTCTTTGTCAATGCCGACAATCTCAAACAGCTGCGCGCCGCGATAGCTCGAAATCGTCGAGATGCCCATCTTGGACATGATCTTGAACAGGCCCTTGCGAATACCGCGCCGGAAACTTCGCCCGAGTTGCTGTTGCTTGTCGATGTTGCCGCGCTGCGCGATGTCATGCAGCGATTGATAAACAAGATACGGGTACACGGCCGTTGCGCCGTAACCGATCAGGCAGGCGACATGATGTGCGTCCCTCGCAACACCGGTCTCGACAATAATGTTGGCGTCGCAACGCAGCCCGGCCTGGACCAGGTGATGGTGCACGGCACCGGTCGCAAGCAGTGCGTGCACAGGCAGCTTGTCCTGCTCGAGATAACGATCGCTCAGCATTAATATCAGCTTGCCATCGCGGACTGCTTGTTCCGCCTGGCTACAGACCTGGGCAAGCGCTTGGGGCAACGACAGCCCGTTATCGACGTTAAGATCGATGAATTCGTGGGTGTCGCCGAACATGTCATCGCTAAGCAGTTGCCGTAGCTTGCGCTGTGACAACACCGGCGAATTCATGATGACCTGTTCGGCGTGTTCGGGCCCGATGTCGAACAAGCTAGCTTCGCGGCCGATATTGGTCTGCAACGACATTACGATACGCTCACGCAAAGAATCGATAGGTGGATTTGTCACCTGCGCGAACTGCTGCCGAAAGTAGTCGAAGGGCGAGCGCACCTGTTGCGACAACACCGCCATCGGCGTGTCATCGCCCATCGAGCCAACGGCTTCCAGCTCTGTAGTTGCCAGCACCGCAACAATGTCGTGCAATTCCTCGCGGCTCATATTGAACATCTTCTGATAAGTCGCGAGCGTCGCAGGATCCATTGGCTCGGCCGCCGTATGCGTATCGATGAGTTCCGAATCGAGATACCGAACACCCTTTTTCAACCACTTTTTGTACGGCGCCCGGGTCTTCAAGATGTCGTGTATGTCATCGTCTTCGAGCAATACGCCGTTGACGAGGTCCACGGCCAGCATCTCGCCGGGCCCAAGTCGACCTTTACGGATAATATCTTTCTCGTCGTACTCGTAGACACCGACTTCAGACGCAATCGTAATGTGCCGGTCTCGGGTGATGATATAACGAGCCGGGCGCAACCCATTCCGGTCAAGGCAACAAACTGCATAACGACCGTCGGTGAGCACAATCCCGGCCGGACCATCCCAGGGCTCCATCTGGCAATCGAAGAATTCATAGAACGCACGTGTGTCCGGATCGAACTCATCGGTCGCTTGCCAGGCAGGCGGCATCAGGATGCGCATACCCTGCAATACGTCCATGCCACCGGCGCGCAGGACTTCGAGCATATTGTCCAGAGTCGATGAATCGGAACCAGTCAGGGAAACGATTGGGTCGAGGTCAGAGATGTCATCCAATTTGTCAGAGATGAAATTCTTCGTTCGTGCGAGCGCCCAGTTTCTATTGCCCTGGATCGTGTTGATCTCGCCATTATGCGCCAGGAAACGAAACGGTTGCGCAAGTCGCCATTGCGGCATCGTATTGGTCGAAAAGCGTTGATGAAAAATACAGACCGACGTTACCAGCCGCGGGTCGCGAAGGTCCGGGTAAAAATCCGGCAGCACATCGGGCATGACCATGCCTTTGTAGCTGATCGTTACCGACGACAAACTTGCGACGTAGGCATCGTTCTCACCGATGCGTTTTTCAGCTCGGCGGCGTGCGAGAAACAGGCGTCGGTTAAAGCTGCCGCGTGCCATTCCATCCGGGGCGTTAATATAAATTTGCTCGATTCGCGGCAATGTCTTGAGCGCCAGATCACCACATACGGACGGGTCTGTTGGCACCTCGCGCCAGCCCGCGACCTGCAGGCCGATTTCGGCCGCCGCTGTGTTGATCACTTCGCGCGCGCTGGCGGCGCGTTCTTTATCCTGGTGCAGAAAGACGGTACCCGCGGCGAACCTGGCACCCAATTCGAAGCCGAGATCTTCGCCCACGGCGCGCAGGAACGCGAACGGAAACTTAATGAGCAATCCGCAGCCGTCGCCGGTTTTTCCGTCGGCTGCGACAGCGCCGCGATGCGTAAGACGGGCGAGCGCGGAGATCGCTGTTTCGACCACCCAGTGACTCGGCAAGTCATCAAGGTTCGCAATGAGGCCAAAGCCGCAGCTATCGTGCTCGAACTTTGGCTCATAGAGTCCGTTTGAAAATTCGTCTGTCATGATCGCCCCGGGGCGCCGCCGCATTTAAGCGCCCCATAAAATTGCTTCGATTGAACTGCCCGGTGGCCGCAACGCACATCGCCGTAGCGCTTGCACCAAATCTGTGCAAATCGTCGGTAATCAATTTACTGATAATTCGAAGGAGCAGCCCGATCCTTCGAGTATATGACACGATTTGCGAATTTCGCAATTGGCGTTGATTATCCAGCCAATTATTCCGCGGTTGTAAATTCCGGATAGGCCTCCAGTCCGCACTCGCTGAGGTCAATGCCCTCATACCCGTGTTCCTCATCCACGCGCAT
>JACZTO010000065.1 GCA_022573655.1 Pseudomonadota bacterium | reverse complement strand
TCTCCGCCCTCGACCAGGATTTCGCCCTCGGCGCTGATTTTGATGTCCACATCGGCGAACGCCGGCCCGACGGTGCCAAAGCGCAGCACGCCCTTGCGCGTCATCGTGACGATGCCAGTCTCCGTCTGCCCGTAGGCCTCATCGATGGTCAAACCCAGTGCCAGGAACCACTTCAACAAGGACTCCGAAATCGGGGCCGCTCCGGATATCAGGCCGTGCACGCGATCGAGGCCCAGCAGTTTCTTGATGTTGCGAAACACCAGCCGGTCAGCGATCTCGTACAGGACATCATCTGCGGTCGATGGCGTACTACCAGCCAGTAATTTCCCGGCTCGTCGCATCCCGACCTGCAAGGCCAGTTCGTAGGCTTTCCTGCCAATCCACGTCGCCTCTGACATGGCGGTAGTAATGCGCGAATAGAATTTCTCCCATACCCGCGGTACCGCGAACACAAAAGTCGGCGACAGTTCCTGCAGATTCTGGAAAATCGTCTCCGGACTCTCGGCGAAATTGATCGTCGTCCCGTGCGCGATAGGCAACCAACTGGAAAATATTCTTTCGGCGACGTGGCAAAGCGGCAGGTACGTGAGTATTTCGTCTGTCTCCGTCAGCGGAAAGTAGTCCGGCGCCAACTGCATCTGAAAGAGGATGTAGCGATGCGACAACATCGAGCCTTTGGGCATGCCTGTCGTACCCGATGTATAAATAAGGACGGCCAGGTCTTCACTGCGCCCCTCGCTGACGCGCGCCTCAATGTGGTCCGGATGATGTTTTCCGTATTCGCGGCCCAACGCATAGAGATCCTCGATTGGTTTAACCAGCGCGTGCTCAAAGCCACGCAGACCTTGCCAGTCAAAGACAAATACGGCCTCAATCGCCGGCAGCTGATCTTGAATTTCCAGGTACTTGTCCAGCTGTTCCTCGTCTTCGACAAACAGAAAACGAGTGCGCGAGTCCGCCAGCGTGTGCTCCACCTGGCGAGCCTGGTAGGTCGCGTAAACGCCATTGACCACGCCGCCGGCCAGCAGAATCCCAACATCGGCAAACAACCATTCCTTGCAATCCTCGCTTTGAATCGACACCACGTCGCCGCGCTGCAAGCCCAGCGACAACAGACCGTTGCCGACGTCACACGCAAATTCCCGGTACTGCTGCCAACTGATGCTCTGCCAGATGCCGAACTCTTTTTCACGCATCGCGACGCTGGCGCCGCGTTCCGCGCATTTGCGCAGGAACACCTGTGGCAGTGTCTCGCAGCCATCGATGGTGACGGCAGTCATCGCCAGGTCTTCCTCTTCTTCCAGCGACGTTTACCGCGAATACCCGCTTCTTTCTTGCCGAGGTAGAACTCCTTGATGTCGTCACTTTTCAGCAAATCGTCACTGGCACCGTCCATGACCATGCCACCGACCTCCATGACATAGCCGCGTTGCGATACCTGCAACGCGACATTGGCGTTTTGCTCGACGAGCAGGATAGTGAGGCCCTCCTCTTTGTTCAGGCGAGTAATGATGTGAAAAATATCCTGCACCAGCGTCGGGGAAAGACCGAGTGAAGGCTCGTCCAGCAGCAACAGTCGCGGCTTGGACATATAGCCGCGACCGATTGCCAACATCTGCTGCTGACCACCGGACAGGTATGCCGCGAGTCGGCCCCGCAAATCACGCAGCGGCGGGAAATAGCTGTAAACGGCGTCGAAATCGGCACGCACAGCCTCCTTGTCGCGGCGGCTGTACGCACCCATCATCAGGTTTTCTTCGACAGTGAGCAGCGGAAAGACTTCGCGACCTTCGGGCACATGCGCGATGCCCTGCCGGGCGACCCAGTCCGGGTCGCGGTTCTGAATCTCCTTACCCTGCAGAAGAACCTGCCCTTTGCTGCTGTTCAGTGCGCCCGTCGCCGTCTTGAGCAACGTGGTTTTGCCGGCCCCGTTGGCGCCCAGTACGCAAACAATCTCTCCTTCGAATACCTGCAGACTCACGCCGCGTATCGCCATGATCGGACCATAGAAAGTCTCGATGTTGCGTAGCTCCAGCAGCGGCGTCGTCATTGCGACACTCCCAGGTAGGCCGCCTGGACTGCCTTGTTGTCGCGAATTTCATCCGGCGTGCCACAAGCCAACACCTTGCCTTCGTTAATGGCCAGCACGCGATCTGCAACTTGACCGACAAGATTCATGTCGTGCTCAATCATGACCAGTGTTACACCGAGATCGTGTTTGATGTCTTCGAGCCAGAAACCGACATCGTCCGTTTCTTCAGTGTTCAGGCCGGACGCGGGTTCGTCGAGCAACAGCAATGACGGTTCGGCACAAAGCGCCCGCGCCAGCTCGACATTCTTGCGCGCGCCATACGACAAGTCGGCGATACGCTCATCCCGGTATTGCGCGATCTCGAGTAAATCGATGATGTCTTCAACTTTGCGACGGTGCTCGAGCTCGCTCTTCCTGACGCCAGGCAGGAACGCGAAATTCGTAAACACATTGGCACTCATATGGCGGTGCCTGCCGATGAGCAGATTTTGCAATACCGTGGTCTGTTCGAACAATTCGATGTTTTGAAAGGTGCGCGCAATGCCGGTAGCGACTATCTGGTGTGGAGACAATGCCAGCAGATCGGCGTCGCCGTAGCGTATGCTCCCGTTGCTCGGTTCATACAAGCGGCTGATGAGATTGAATATCGTGCTCTTGCCGGCACCGTTGGGGCCGATAATGGCGAGTACTTCGCCCGGATTTACGTCGAATGAAACGTCCTCAACCGCGTGCACGCCCCCAAACATGATCGACAGGTTGCGTACCGACAAAGTTTGCGGCGCACTCATCGCAAGCGCTCCGTCTTGAGATAGCTTTTCTGCCTTACAAACGATGACTTGCGGTAATACGGGAAGGTTTCGAAAAAGTAGCGGATCTTCATCCAGCGGCCGTAGATCCCCAGTGGCTCCAGGACGATAAACAACACGATGATGACGCCGAATAACAACGGCTCCAGCCCTGGTTGCTGGCCAACGGCCGGCGGCAACACATCTTTGAGAAAACTGATCACGATGGGCAGCACTGAGATCAGAATCGCACCGAACACCGCGCCGAGTATGCTGCCGAGACCGCCGACGACAATCATGAGCATCAGTTTCAGCGACTCAAGTACGCCGAACACCTCGGGAGACAAATAGGACAGCTGATGCGCGAGCAACACTCCGGCCAAGCCCGTGATCGCAGCACTAACTCCGAATGACTGGATCTTCACCCACTCGACGTTGACACCGAGGCTGCGTGCGGATAATTCGGAATCCCTGACGGCGAGAAACGCGCGACCGGTTGGCGAGCGAAACAGGTTTGCGGCCCCGACGATGACCAGCAGAATAAAGAACAGGTTGACGTAGTATTGCTGCCACGCCTTGCCCAGCGAAGCGCCGAGTATCTTCATACCCGGCACAGCGAAACCGGCGTAGCCGTTCGTCATGGACACCCACTCGCCAAGCAGGGTCTCGACGAGAATAAGGAACGCGAGCGTTGCTATTGCCAGGTAAAAACCGTGCATTTTCGAGGCGGATCGACCCAGCGCCATACCGACAAGACCGCAGAGGATCATGGTAGCGACGACGGACACGGTGAATGGCACGCCGTGGGAAATCAGAATGGCGTGGCAATAAGCGCCAATGCCAAGAAAAGCCGCATGACCAAAACTGACCTGACCCGTGTACCCCGTCAGAATCATCAGGCCAATACCCGCGATCGCGTACACCAGCAGCAAGCTCAGTTCGGATAAATAATAAGTTTGCAAGAACAACGGCGCCGCAAACAAGAATGCCAGCACCATGCCAACGCGCACCTTCTCGCCGGTCTTCACAAGAAAACCAATGTCATCTTCGTAGCGCGTCTTGAACAGGATCTGCATGCGCTACACCTTCTTCTCGAACGTCTGCGAGATCAGACCTTGCGGACGAATGAACAGCACAACCAGCATCACAATGTAGGCAGACACGCCTTTTATTTCCGGCACGAAATAATCCGCGAAAGGTTCGACAATGCCGATCAGCAGACAGCCCAATAGAGCGCCCGGTATCGAACCAAAACCACCGACGATCGCACCCGCGAGCGCTTTTATGCCAAGAAAACCAATCGTCGTGTCGACCATCGTAATGGGCGCAAGCAATGCGCCGGCGGCTGCAGCGATCATCGCGCCAATTGCCCAGGTAATGGAAACCAGTCGTTTGACCGGTATACCCATGTAATAAGCGGCCAGTTGATTTTGCGATGCTGCCTGCATCGCAATGCCGTAGCGCGTTCTGGAAAAAAACAGGTAGAGAACGCCGCAGAGAAGAACGGTCGCAACAATAATGGCGACACGGTCAACGCCAATTGACAATCCGTCCGCAATTTCTATCTTGCCGCCGAACGGTGTACTAAGGAACAGCGTCTTCCAACCCCAGATCATTCCGGCCAATGAGCGAAAAATGAAGCCGAAGGCCACGGTCATGATGAATATGCTCGCCGACGACTGGCCGATGATGCGCCGCATGATCTGTGCATCGATGAGGTAGCCGACAACGCCGATCGACAAACAACCGAGAACGAAGGCCGGCCAGAAGCTGCCTCCCAGGAATTCCGACCACGCGAGCACGGCGAATGCGCCGAGCATCATGAACTCGCCGTGGGCGAAATTGACGACTTCGGTCGCCTTGTAGATCAACACAAACCCGAGCGCAATCAGGCCATATGCACATCCCTGTGCCAGTCCGGTCACGGCCAGATGAATGATGTCATTCACCTGCAGCATGGGTACTCCCCCGGCGTTTTTTCGCGGTTGTTTTTCTTAAGTCACACGTCAGCTTGCTTTGCGCATTGTCCCGGCCTTGTCACGAATGATATTGCCAACCGTGGCCAGCGCTTCAGCAAGCAGTTGTTCTGCGATCGTCAATGGCGGCAGGAAGCGAATGACATTGCCGCGAACGCCGCACGTCAAAAGTATCACACCCTTGTCTGCAGCCTCAGCCGCGACAGCTTTCGCCAGCTCGGGCAACGGACTGTTCGCCTCGCCGTTCTCGACAAGTTCGATGGCGCACATCGCACCCGTAATCCGTATGTCACCAATACAACGGGTCTCGCCCTGCAGTTGTTCTGCCCAGCCGCGAACCTGCTCACCGATGGCCAACGCCTTGTTGCACAGATCTTCACTCGCGATGACATCGAGCACCGCATGGCCAGCGGCACAGCCGATCGGCGAACCGCCGAAGGTACCGCCAAGCCCGCCAGGGTCAACTGCATCCATTATGGCGGCCTTGCCAACAACGCCAGCTAACGGAAAGCCGCCTGCAAGACCTTTTGCGATCGTCATGAGATCAGGCTCGATGCCGGCGTGCTCCACGGCAAACATCTTGCCCGTGCGCCCGAAACCCGTCTGGATTTCATCGACGATCATGAGCATGCCGTGCGTGTCGCAGACGTCGCGAATCTCTTGCAGGAAGCCGGCCGGTGCCGGGTAGAAGCCCCCCTCGCCCTGTACCGGCTCGATGATGATCGCAGCAACGCGTGTCGGTTCTATATCCGACTTGAATAACTTATCCAGAGCCGCCAGCGAATCGTCCGCCGAAATGCCGTGATAGTCGATCGGAAACGGCACATGAAACACCTCCGCCGGAAACGGTCCGAAGCCGGCTTTATACGGTATTACCTTGCCGGTAAGCGCCAGCGCCATCATTGTCCTGCCATGAAAGCTGCCCGAAAAAGAGATTACAGCGTTGCGCCCGGTAAACTTCCGCGCGATCTTAACCGTGTTCTCAACGGCCTCGGCGCCCGTTGTCAGGAAGATGGTCTTCTTGGCCGTATTGCCCGGCGCGATGTCGTTGATGCGTGCCGCGAGTGTGACATACACGTCGTAGGGCGCGACCTGGAAACAGGTGTGGCTGAAGCGCTGCAACTGGGCAGTGACAGCGGCGATGACAGCGGGGTGATTGTGGCCCGTATTGCAAACGGCGATGCCGGCGGCAAGATCGATGTAACGGCGTCCCTCTACATCCCAGAGCTCGGCGTTGCGCGCCTTGTCAGCGAATACCCCGGTCTGTATGCCAACACCTCGCGGTGTGGCCGCGTCACGGATGGCCTGCAGCTCCTGGTTCGTCGTCATATTTTTCCTTATACGGGTAGTGCGTCGTTTGGGCAAGCCGCAGCCGATGTTTTAGGATATGATGCGCGGCTCGTTTAAGGAGAGAAAAATGCTCGACCAACTCAAGAGATATCTAGACATGGGTCTAATTTCACATTTTCATCGCGCCTATAATCTTTTCAGGCGGCCTACAGCATATATATTGATGGCCTTAGCAATCGCTGGACAATTCCTGAACGTAGGTATTCTTCCATCGGCTGCCTTGCTCGCTCTTGGTATTATCGTGTTAGAGTTGCTGTTTGATCTCCATAAAACCTTACAATCACAGACACCTACTACTACTTTATTCAATGATTTCTATGACGCTTCCCGCGCAATGACTATCGAGATAAATCGTGTCTTAGATCTCAAGAACAAAATAACGATTTGTGCACTCGGCATGTCTATGGGACACGGCTGGTCCTTCCTACGTGGCACGCTTGAACCACTACTTCACAATGGTCGGAACGTAGAAGTGGAATTGAATATTGCAATGTTAGATCCTAGCTGGCATGAGATCGACAAACTTAACCCCAGTTGGAAAGATCGCGCAGGTGCAAACCTTGCCGAAATCAATCGATTTATAACTGATAGCAGGGAGTTAATGGATCGGTATTCATGGTCAATTAATATTCACACATATCGACACATGCCAAATTGGCATGGCGTTTGTATAAATAACGACAAGCTATTTTTAAGCCACTGTTATTGGAAACGCGGTTATCTTACTGGAGCTGAAAATATTTACGAAAGAATAAATCGCGATGATGGTGCTCACGAGTCTTCTCGCGTATCGCATTTTATGTCGTGGTTTGAGAGGGCTTTCAACGAAACTTGATGCATGAACCCATTTAACCAAAAAGCTGAGGTCCTTATACTAGGAGCTGGTATAGCCGGTTTAATCGCTGGTCGATTTCTCCAAAGTGCTGGCGTTGAATTTACCATTGTTGAAAGCAATACACACGCAGGAGGTATTGCGAGCAGTTTCACTTTGGGCGGGTGGACTTTCGATTACGGAATTCATGGCCTCTACACCAAGAATAACGAAGTGAGGAGCGAGTTTCGAGAGGCCATTGATGGTAAAGATCATTCTATCGATGTTCGTATCGCTGATTATTGGAAAGGATGCTGGTCGCCTCACCCGCCCATATTACACCTAGCATATTACCCAGAGGAAATTTCGCAGGCGATTATTCGAGAAGTTAGAATATCGAGAAAATCTAGTTCTGAGAAAAAAACTGGTAATTTCGGTGATTGGTGCGTTGATTCATTTGGTTTTACATATTGTCACCAAATTTATTTTCCATATATACGTAAATTCTGGGGAGTAGAGCCTGAGGAACTGAATACGTCGTGGATGGATCAGCGCGTTAAGCAGCCTAATCTTAGTGAGGTTATAGCTGGCGCCACAAACAAAGATGCGAAAAGCGATCATTATGTGAAACAGGTTATGTATCCGATAAGAGGTGGATTTGGCGCGTACGCCGACGCACTGGCCAGGAATTTGAATATTCACTATTCCAAGAAAGTGATTCGCATATTACCGGAAGAACGACATGTAGTATGTAGCGATGGAAGCATCATTGCGTACGAAAAATTAATATCAACGCTTCCCTTAAAAACGATGGCTCGTATCGTAATCGGCTTGGCGGAACCAGTTCGATTGTTAGAGCAATGTCTGCGCTCTACGTCGGTGGTACTAGTCAATATTGGGATACTGGGCGGAGTAGCGCTGGATTATCATTGGGTATATGTATTCGACCAGGAAATACCATTCTCCAGATTAAGCTCACCAAGTAACTGGAGTAAAAATAATGCACCTGAAGATTGTTCATCACTCCAGGCAGAATGTTATTTTAGTGGCAACCCGCCAGCAGTCGATACAATTGTGAGGAAAACAATACTGGGACTTATCGATATGGGT
>JACZTO010000001.1 GCA_022573655.1 Pseudomonadota bacterium | reverse complement strand
GAAGGTCTATGAACAATCCCGCGTTACGCGCATACATCACGGTGCCAAACCTCGCGTCGATACTGACACGGGCAGTGTGCATGCAAGGAAAGTCATTCTTGCCGGAAATGCGTACCTGGGTCGAACGGAACCCAAGTTGTCGGGTTACATCATTCCCGCCGGCAGCTACATGATCGCGACAGAGCCGTTATCGGAAGCGCTGGTGTCCGAGTTGCTGCCGTCGGACATGGCTTGTTGCGATCAGCGTGCGGCGCTGGATTACTTCAGGTTGTCGGCAGACAAGCGCATGTTATGGGGCGGGCTTTGCAATTACTCAGGAAGACGTCCCAGGAATATTGCCGCTTCGTTGCAACCGAGCATGCTCAAGGTGTTTCCACAACTTGCTGCGGCAAGCATCGACTACCAGTGGGGCGGCGATATAGCGATAAGCATTAATCGAATTCCGCAGTTCGGACGGATCAAGGGAAATACCTATTACATTCAGGGCTACTCGGGACACGGTCTGGCGCCGACGCATATCGCGGGCAAAATAATGGCCGACATCGTCGCTGGTGATTCGGAAGAATTCGATCTGTTTGCGCGCGTAAGACACTGGCGCCTGCCGGGTGGCAAATGGTTTGCGAATCCGGCCGTCGCGTTTGGCATGCTCTACTACAGGATCAAAGAATTGATCTAGGGAAGTTCTGATCAATTCAGTGTATCTCTGCGCAGTCTGAAGCGCACAGATGCACGGCGTGCTTCGACGGCAATGGCTCGGTCCTTGGCTAGAAGCACAACACAACAGATGTGCGCTTCAGGCTACGCCCTTCGGGGCCGTCGGCCTGCCCGGCACTCGACGTTGCGCTTTCTTGACGTAAGCCCGTTATGCCTGCAAAAGCGCGCCTTGATTGCCGGGCAGGCCAAAGGCCAGAGATATACTGAATTGATCAGAGCTTCCCTAGGCTTGCAGTGCCTCCCGCGCCAGCATTGCCTCGAGTTTTTGGAGGTCCGGTATTATCGGGAATTCATTAATCATACGAACGCGGCAAAGCACGGGGGCATCCTCGGACCAGCCATCTTTCGCCTCCAGCTTCAGAACATCGCGGTTTACTCTTACGAGCTGCGGGAAGCCTTGCGTCAGAACACCGAAGTGTCCCGACTCGAGTTTTCCGGTGCTGCCGTAGAACACGACAACCCTCGTGCGGCCAGTTACGACAGGCACTTCTTTTCCGAGAGTGCCTTCGAACGAAACGACCGCTAACGGCCTGCCGTTCCAGTTTATTGACCCCATCATCCAGTCATGTGCGCCTTCCTGCCGCTCAGGCGCGGAAAAGCGTACGACCTCGGCAACGCACGCGCGCGGCACAATCAGGCGATCCTCCCATAATGGCACGAGCAGGCTGTAAAGCTCTTCGGCTTCAGCACTCACGGCAGTTCAATTCCCTTGTCTTCGAGTTGGCGCCGAATGGCTTCCAGCAGCTGCGAATCCTGATACGGTTTGCCGAGGTAATCGTTGACACCCAGTTCGATTGCACGCGCGCGGTGCTTATCGCCTACGCGCGATGTGATCATGATGATCGGCACATCAGCGAACTGCTCATCATTGCGCACGTGCGACGCAAATTCATAACCGTCCATTCGCGGCATCTCGATATCGAGCAAGATGATGTCGGGTTTGTGGTCCTGCATGACGCTGATGGCGTCCAGACCATCTCGCGCTGTTATTGCACGCAGACCGTGCCTTTGCAGGAAGCGCTCGGTCACCCTGCGCACCGTAATTGAATCGTCAACAATCAACGCAACTGGCCGATTATCAGTCGGTGTCGGTACAGCGGTTTTGATTTCCACAACCGGCGCGCCGGTCCGCACCAACGCGTGAATGTCGAGGATCAGAACAATGCTGCCGTCACCAAGAATCGTCGCGCCTGAAATACCGCGGATACTGGCAAGTTGTGGACCCAGCGCCTTTACGACGATCTCTCGACTGGTAAGCATCTCATCAACCAGCAAGGCCGCGGAAAATTCACCCGCATTCACAAGTATGACCGCAATGAACGCTTCTTCTTCCGGCAGCGTCGCCGCCTGTCCACCAAGGTACATGCCCAGATGCCTGAACTTGTACGACTGTTCTCCGTATTGATAACTCGGCTCAGCCTGGCTCAAAAGATTTTCGAGTTCTCCACGTGGAATTCGCGCGACGCCTTCGACCGTTGGCAATGGCAATGCGTAAATCTCTTCTCCCGTGCGAACAATCAATGCCTGAGTGATCGCCAGCGTAAACGGCAGCCGCACTGCGAAATTCGTGCCCTGTCCGGTGACCGAGGAAATCCGCAACGAGCCACCAAGTTTTTTGACTTCGTTAGCGACGACGTCCATGCCGACGCCACGGCCGGCAGATTGAGTCACTGAACTCGCGGTCGTAAAGCCCGGCGTAAGTATCAACTGCATGATTTCATCATCCGTGATCTCGGCGTCCGGTTTGAGCAAATCCAGTTCATACGCCTTGCGACGAATCGCCTCGACGTCCAGACCGGCACCATCATCGGCAACATCGATGACCATTTCGGCACCTTCACGGCGCAATCGAATCGTGATCCTGCCAACGGACGGTTTACCTGCTGCCTGTCGTACCGCTGCGCGCTCAATACCATGCACAACCGAATTACGCAGCATGTGTTCGAACGGTGGCAGCATCTTGTCGAGCACTTGCCGGTCAAGCTCTCCGGAGGCGCCTTCCACGACCAGTTCCGCACGTTTGCCGGACTCCTGTGCGACCTGCCGCACGAGTCTCGTCAGACGGGCGACATGGCGCTCAAATGGCACCATGCGCGTACGCATGAGCCCATCCTGCAGTTCCGCGGTGACACGCGATTGCTGCACCAGCAAGCTTTCGGCCTCCGTCGTTACGCCTTGCAGCAGATCTTTGAGACTACCGAGGTCGCTCGCCGATTCGGCGAGCGCACGAGACAGCTGTTGGATATTCGAATAGCGATCCAGTTCGAGTGGATCAAAATCGCGCGCGACCATCGTATCCTGATGGCCGTGCATGATCTGCGCTTCCGTCTCGATCTCAAGTTTGCGCAATTGGTTACGCAAACGGGTAATGGTCTGTTCCAGTTCGTCAACATGGAACTCGAACGACTTGATCTGCTGGCTCAAGCGCGAATGGTAGATACTGATTTCGCCTGCCGCATTGAGGAGGTCCTCGAGCAGCTCGGCATTGATACGCGCGAATTCCTGACGCGCGTCTGGCGTGCGCAACGCAGGCACCGCGGCGGGCTCCGGCTCGGCCTGCAGCTCGGCTTCGAGTTCGGGCTCGGGCTCGGTCTCCGGCTCCGGCTCGGGCTCCGACTCAGCCTCGGGTTCGGGCTCCTGCTCGGCCTCGGGTTCCGGTTCCGGTTTGGGTTCCGGTTTGGGTTCCGGTTTGGGTTCGGGTTTGGGTTCGGGTTCGGGTTCCGTCTCCAGGCCGATTTCGGCAAGCTCATCGGCCAGCGGCGAATCTACAATCACCATACTGATCGTGTCTTCGGGCACCATCGTAAACTCAACGGACTCAACCATTGACTCTCCGGACGCCATTTCGACTTCCGCATCGTCCGCGACCTCGAAGCCAGCATCGGCTTGCTGGATGCGCCTCTCGAGTTCCGTCGATGGTCTAACCGGCTTGCCCGCGATCACCGTATCGCGCATACGATGCAGTTCGTCGATGGCACGCTGCAGCAGGTCTTCAACGGCAGGCGTAGCTTTGACTCGCCCGCTGTCGACGGTGATCAGCAGTGTTTCCAATTCGTGGCTCAGATCACCCATGGCAACAATGCCAGCCATGCGCGCTCCGCCCTTCAGGGTATGCAGGAGACGCTTTAGCTCGTCCATCGGCTGCGCAGAATGGTTTTTGGACCACTCAATCAATGCCTGATCCGCCGACTCAAGCAGCTCAGCTGATTCCTCGGCGAAAATTGCAGCAATCTCGGCATCGTATTCCACGGCTTCTGCGACGGTTTCCAGCTCTGCTTCCGCAGGCTGCTGATCGGGTTCCGGGTGCAGTTCGGGAAGGGATGCCTCGCTGGTGCTGGTTACATCCGTCAGCTTCAAAATGTGGTCGATTAACGCCGTGTAATCTGCGCGCTGCCGCTCTGGCTGATTGATGTCCCCGACGATCGCTTCAATGGCGCGCGCCGCGGCAAGCATCGCGTCCAGGCCCGATTTCTGGAAGCCAATTTTGTAGTCGAAAATACGCCGGACGAAACGATTCAGTGCCGCGGCAACAGCGACGCCTCGTTCAACATTGGCCATATTTGCGCTGCCATGGAGCGTGTGGCATGCGCGATGCAATTTATCGGTCACATCGAACGGTGGCTGATGCCCCTCGCACGCGGCGATATAGTCGGTGATGACCTGCAGATGCACCTTAGTCTCTTTCGAGAAAATATCGTACAGGACCGGGTCCATTTCCAGCGCCAATTTTTCTTCGGCTGGCTCGTCGCTCGCTGCAGCGGCAATCGTGAGGACCGCCGCATTCGGATCGCCCTCTGCGAATGCATTTGCACGAGCAATCAGCAAACTGATATTGGTCTTGGGCTCGGTACCGACCTCAAGTTGCTCGACCAGTTCCGGCACCGCGTCAGCAGCCTGCTGTACAAAATCAACCATCGGCCGCGTACGCACCAGCGTTCGATTGATCAATCGATTGAGGAGATTCTCAATTGCCCAGCCATATTCACCGATGCGTTCTGCACCGACCATGCGACCGCTGCCTTTGAGTGTGTGAAAAGATCGCCGTACCGTGATCAACATTTCCAGATCGTCGGGCGACTCCAGCCAGGATGGGAGGTGCCGATTGATACTGGCGATTTCCTCTTTCGCTTCCTCAATAAATATTTCGAGCAGTTCCGGATCCAGGTGCTCTGCATCCTGGGATACGACAGGCAGTGGCATGACCTCAGTGGCCTGCAGCTGCGGTACATCAACGATCAATGCTTGTTCGTCCAGCTGTACCGTTGTGTATGCCGCGATTTCATCCAGTGAGAGCTTCATCGTATCGGCAATCTCGACGGGCCCTTGTTTCTGATTGTCCAGCAGCCGTTGTACCGTATCGCCAAGTACTGCGAGGCAGGCTTCGGCGTTGTCCAGCATGTACCAGGGTTCACTGCGGCCCGCCATAACCGTCTCCATGTAGTACTCGATGCTGACAATGGCATCTGCAAGGCGGTCGGTTTCTTTCTGATTTAATTGTGCCGGCCCTCCGCCGCCGAGCATCGCTGTAATCAGGTTGCCAACTCTCTCGACAACTTCCATGGCGCGCGTCTTTTCGAGTAGCAGCAATCCGGACCTGATCCCGCGCAGCAGCGATGGCACGCTATCAAGTCCCTGCGACGGCGCTTTCGCGGCAATACTCTGAGTTATGGTTTCTTTGATGCGTGCAAGGTTGATAATGCATTCGCGCATCACCGACTTGGTAACCTGGCGAAACGCATCATCGTCTTCCTCTGATCCTGTTGCTGCGCCGTCGCTGCCGGGTTCCACTGGTGTGGCCAGACGTACGAGTTGCGTGTCGAGGCGATCTTCGACACGCAATAACGTCGCCGCAATATCCAGGATAACCTGCTCATTTGCGACACCGCCGCGTTCGACAACAGACTTGAGCCGATCTATCTCACCTTCAATGTCGCCCCGAAGCTCGCCGAGACCCAGCACTCCAAGTGTGTCGCCGATCTTTTTCAGCAGTTCCATTTGCGGCACGAGTTCGGACGACTTGTTCATACCCGTGCGCACGAAGATATCGAGTACGTCTTTGACGCGAGCCAAGTCTTCCTTGATTGCGGCCCCAACGGTCTTCATAAGCTTCGCGCTTGGCGCCCCTAGCGCTTCCCGCGCCTGTTCGACCTGTTCCTCACCCGGCAGCAACTCATCAAGATTAAACGCCGCACGAATTTCGCTGATACGCTCGCCGGCATTTCTCGACCGCGCAACGTAATAGAGAAGGTTATTGAGCAAATCATCGACGGGATGCTTCTCAAAGGCGAGCGGCCCCTCTTCAATCGTGTACCTCATCTGTCGGTCGGCCTGGCCGAGCAAACGTTTCACCGCAACCGACGTTTCCAGGCCACCGTCTTGCAGCGACTCAAGGACACCGCCAACGATCCACCACAGCTGGTACATGTCGTCACGAGTGGCTGAGTTCTCCAGCGCAGCAGCAACTTTGGCCAGCGTATCCAGGTGGCCCTCGTTATTGCCGGCGGTGATCCAGCCGAGCAACGCGAGTTGAAACTTTGGGCGCAATCGTTTGGCAACGAGCACTGGATCCTCACCAGTTCCTTTGCGAGCCTCCGCTTTGCTGCCGGCACGACGCGGAGACAGATTCAGGAGCAACAACGTCCCCTCGGACAGTAGCGGCTCGCCGCGTGCAGCACGCAGATCGTTAAGCATTGGCAGTAAGACCAACGCAATATCTCTGCCGCCACCAAGCAGCCTTTCGATATACAACGGCAACTGCACCATCGCGCGCGTCAGCGCATCGAGGCCATCTTCTCGTCCCTTGCCCGCCCGCAGTCGTGCCACGTAAGTAGAGGTAAGCTCCATCTCCTCCACCAGCAGCGCGGCGCCATAAGTTTCAGTGATTTGCAAGGCGCCTCGCGCCTGATGCAGCAATTCGCCAGCGCGCGTAAGTGCGGCAGTTCCGCCGCGACCGTCAACGCAGTCTTCCAGCGCCAGGTGCGCATTGTGAATCGTCTCATTGAGTTCGACGCCTACGATTGCGAGCGCTCTGCCAGCACCGTTTGCGGTATCCTCGCCGATCAGCTGCTGCTCTTGAATGCCCGTATCGCCCGTCATCAGTTATCGATTCGTGTTATCCCGCCTGCATTTTATTGCCAGCTTCTGCCGACGCCGTGGGCGCCACCGGAGGACTTGAACCGGGTCTCGCCAACGCGCCTGTCTGCATCATGTCTGCGGGCAGTGTGAATCCTTCAACAGTCTTTCTTAGCTGCGTTGCCAATTCCGATAATTTCGATATTGAAGCCGCGGTCGCCGTTGCCGCTCTGCCCGTCTGATTTCCGATCTCTCGCAGTCGTGTGGTACGCCTTGTAACGTCGGCCGCCGCGCTGGCCTGTTGTCTCGCGGAACTCGAGATGTTCTGCACGAGGCTCGCGATCTGATTCGACACCTGCTCGATCTCGTCCAGCGCAGCGCCCGCATTCTCCGCGAGTAACGCACCGCCAACTACGTCAGTGGTACTGCGCTCCATTGAGACGACGGCTTCGTTGGTATCAGATTGAATCGTCCTGACCAGTACCTCGATCTGCTTGGTCGCATTCGTCGAGCGCTCGGCGAGTCGCTGCACCTCGTCAGCAACAACTGCGAAACCGCGACCTGCCTCACCCGCCATCGACGCCTGAATCGATGCGTTAAGTGCCAGAATGTTCGTCTGTTCCGCTATGTCGCTGATCAGTTCAACAATGTTGCCGATTTCCTGGGAACTCTCGCCGAGCCGTTTGATGCGCTTTGAAGTTTCCTGAATGGTTTCTCGAATCGCGTTCATGCCGTCAATTGTGCGTCGCACCGCTTCACCGCCTTTGTGTGCGACCTCAACGGAATGGCGCGCAACATCAGACGAGCGTTCGGCGTTACCGGAAACCTCTTCGATCGATGATGCCATCGATGCGATCGCCTCCGTCGCCGCATTGATTTCCTTGGCCTGATTATCGGCCGCCTTGGCGAGGTGAGCCGCTGTATTTTCACTCTGTTTGGTGGCGTGATCAACCAGGAGAGCCGTGTCATTTACAGTCGCCACGAGCTTGCGCAATTCTTCAATCGCGAAGTTGAAGGAATCAGCAATGGTGCCGGTAATGTCTTCTGAAACCGTTGCCTCCACGGTCAGGTCACCATCCGCCAGGCTGCCCATTTCGTCGAGCAGACGCAGGATCGCCTGCTGATTGCGTTCGTTCTGCTCGCCCTGTTCCCAGGCTATCTTCTCAAAAACCGCGCTCTTCGCATGCAGGAAAAGCAGGACAAGAACCAACAACACCGCCAGACCCGCAAGCCCTATGGGGAGCCACAGTATTTTCAGAAAGTCCGGCATCAGGCTTGCGCCGTCTACTGCCCCGAAGGCCGACCCAAGTATCTTGTCTGCGCTCGCGGCGAGCTCAATCTGAGTCGCTGCGAGAGTGCTGATCTGGCCGATATTGCGGCCCAGTGTCGCCGTCTGTTCCTCGAGGCTCGTAATGCTGCTGATAATGGGCACCAACGCAATCTCGCGACCCTCCTCGTCCAATGCCCGGATATCGAGATCGCTGGATGCACCACTGAGCGCATCGGCGACATTCCTGAGAAAATCGACGTCTTCAGCAATTGAGGTCGTCGCAGTCTCGCCGCCCACCGGCAGAACCGCCGCAATCTGACGGATGCGATCGGCGCGTTGCTGAAACTCCTGCATCGCGGCTGTCGAACCAGACCGATCCAATAACTCATTAGCGAGTTGTACTAGCGCCGATGCATCCGTATTAATTCGTTCAGCGGCGCTGTGCACTGCCTCAACTTCAGTGCGCCTCGCAATAATCGCTGCAGCTAGTCCCTCAAGTTGCTGCCAGTCCGATGATCTTCCCGGCGTGACGCCGGCGCGCCGCAGAGCAGAAATTTTCTTAATGCTGCCATCCAACCGGTCAAACGCGCCATCCTTGCCGGCGAGTGCGCGCGCAGCTTGCGCCGGAACAGCTTGGGATAACGCCGCAAGTTGCGGCACCGCAGAGCTGCCGCTGCCGGCTTGTAGATAAACCAATGCCGCAACACTTGTCAGCAGAAATGCAATGATCGCCACAACGATATTAAATTTGCGCGAATTGTCAGTTTTACTCGCCATGACTCACCTTCATTCCTCAGCTGCCTGCAGAAACGTGTTGCTTTCGACAAGATCAATTAAATTGAATACCGGCCAGGTCTCTGCGCTTCTCTGATAAGTCCCAGCGAGGAAACGGTCGCAGCGAACACTTGTCTCCTGTACTTCTTTCGAGAATTCGTGATCCATGAAGCGCCGGAATCCGAGGACCTCGTCGACGACGATGCCCGCAGGAACCTCACGGTGGTTAACCGATATCACGCGTGTGGCCCGGCGCAAAGACGTTCTGCCACTACCAAGCATCAATTTGAGATCTACGAGTGGCAGGAGGTGGCCACGCAAGTTCGCGATGCCCAACAACCAGCGTCTTGCACCCGGCACTCGTGTCATTGACTCAGGCAGCATCAAGACCTCACGAACCTGATCCCGCTGGGCAACGAACTGTTCGTCGCCAATGCGAAAACCAACGCCGACCCACTCTGCAGGCATCGATCCAGCACCTTGATCGGAACGCGCATCGATGCTGCGCTGCTCCATTTCCTGCAACAACTCAAAAGGTTGCTCAACCAGCGCCGCCAAGTCTGCAGAATTACTCATTCAGTCTGCCATCACCGTTTTTATCTTTGCCACGAGCTCTTTGTCGGCGATGGGTTTGACAAGGTACTCAACAGCGCCTTGGCGCATGCCCCAGATCTTGTCCGTTTCCTGATCCTTATTTGTGATCATGATGATGGGAATAGAGGCAGTCTTTGGGTCTCTCGTCAAACGACGTGTAGCTTGAAAACCGTTCATGCCAGGCATGACGATATCCATCAGTATGCAGTCGGGGAGCGCAGTCCTGGCTTGACGCAAACCCTCTTCACCGCTGTCAGCCACGAGCGTATCGAAGCCAGCCTTTTCCAGCATGTTCTGAAACAGATGCAGCTCAGTTGGCGAATCATCAATGATGAGAACAACTGCCATCCTGCGATTCCTCTATGAAATTCTTAATTGATCTGGTTAGTAATAGCGCCAAGCAATTCGTCTTTGGTAAACGGCTTGGTCAGGTATTGTTCGGAACCCACGATGCGCCCGCGAGCACGATCAAACAGGCCGTCCTTGCTCGACAGCATAATGACCGGCGTTTTCTTGAACATTTTGTTGTGCTTGATCAACGAACACGTTTCGTAGCCATCGAGCCGCGGCATCATGATGTCAACGAAGATGATATCGGGCCGGTGATCGGCAATCTTGGACAACGCATCGAACCCGTCAATTGCTGTAAACACCTGGCAACCTTCCTTCGACAACAGAGTCTCGGCTGTTCGGCGAATGGTTTTACTGTCGTCCACGACAAGAATTTTGAGCCCGTTAAGGCTTCGGGTTGCGTTACTGGACACCGAATTTCCCCACGTTGAAAAGCGATTTTTACCATATTGACATAAGTCCTGCTACGAAGCGCGCCACGATACGCAAAATCGTCCGAAATCCGGTGCTTACGAGAGCTTTCACGGTATAGTTGCCAGCTTCATGATGCATCATCCGAAGACCTGCAACCGATGTCCCCAAAAGCGCTGAAAATTGGCATTGTGATGGACCCGATCGGGTCGATTACGCCTAAGAAAGACAGCTCTTTCGCGATGTTGCTCGAAGCGACGCGGCGCAATGCTGAAATTCACTATTTCGAGCAGCAGGATCTGCGTATGTTGTGCGGCGAAGCCAGAGGGCGCTCGACGCTACTCAGCGTGCAGGAAGACCACGACGACTGGTTCCAGTTTGGCGATCAGCAGGATATCGAACTCGGCTCTCTCGACGCAATTCTGATGCGCAAGGACCCACCGTTCGATATGGAATACGTCTACACGACCTACATTCTCGATCGCGCGAAGGCTGCAGGCGCATTGGTTGTCAATGCGCCACAGGCCCTCAGGGATATAAACGAGAAAGCGTACACAGCGTGGTTTCCCGAATACACGCCGCAAACATTAATTACGCGCTCTATGGCAGACATGAAGTCGTTTCTGGCCGACCACGAACGCATCGTGGTCAAGCCGCTTGATGGCATGGGTGGCCGTTCGATTTTCGTCATTCAAAAGGGCGACAATAACGCCAACGTAGTATTCGAAACACTAACGGACTACGGACAACGGTTTGCCATGGCACAGGTATACATTCCCGAGATCAAGCTCGGCGACAAGCGCATTCTGATTGTCGATGGTGAGCCGGTCCCGTACGCGCTCGCACGAATCCCCTCGGACGACGATAATCGCGGCAATATCGTTGCCGGCGCAACGACGAGAGGTCAGAAACTGTCTGCTGCAGACCGCAGGATCTGCGATCAGGTTGGCCCGGTGCTTCGCGAACACGGCGTACTGTTTGCAGGAATCGACGTTATCGGTGACTTTATGACCGAAATCAATGTCACGAGCCCGACGGGCATTCGAGAACTGGACAGGGAGTTCGATCTCAATATTGCCGGCCTGATGTTTGACAGCATCGAGAGCAGGCTTGCTAATGAGCGCTAATCGCTTGTTTATGTGAACAGATTGGCGGATTATTTGGGCGCGCATGGTCAACGTCGTCCTCAAAACAGACCCCCTCGACGAGCTGCAGCTGGTTACGCCGGCAGTCCCGGACCGTCTGCCTGCCATGCTTTTCCTTGCGGCGCTGGTGCACGGCGTCCTTATCATCGGTGTGACCTTCAATGCTGAGCTCGCGGATCGGTTTGCCAATGTAATCGCGTTGGAAGTTACGATCGTCGCCAATCCCGATCAGCAAATTGATCGCCCCGATGATGCCGAATACCTGGCGCAGGCCAGCCAGGAGGGCGGTGGCAATACGACAGAGCAGGTTCGCGCATCAGCGCCTTTGCAAAGCGCAATGACTGTCGACAATGACGGCATGGAAGATGGCACGGCGCTTGTCGATGCGGACACGCACCAGCAGTCGGCTGACGAGGTCCTTGCGTCACAGGCCGCCAGCGATCGGCAGGTTGAAATCGAACCGCGCACAGACCCGCAGACTGAAAACAGTATCGCAATCGTGATGGAGGCTGGCAACGAGGCGACACTGCCCCTGCCGCAGGAGGATCCAGCGTCGATGCTCATCCACGCCGACGAACCGCGGCAATTGATCATTAGCGCCGATACGCGCGAGTCGGTTATCGCGACATATCTCGACAACTGGAAGCGCCGTATCGAGGCCGTGGGAGCATCGTACCTGCCGCAACTCGGTGATCTGGACAATATAACGGGCAGCCCAACGCTGATGGTCCGCATCGATGTTACCGGCGAGCTGCTCGAGGCCGTCATCCGCAAATCCAGCGGATCCACGATTCTCGATCTGGCAGCACTGGATATCCTGCGACGGGCGTCACCATTCAATCCGTTTCCGCCGGAAATTTCCGCTGAGTACGATACCGTTCGCTTCGAGTACAAGTGGTTATTCGCCGGCCAGCTGGTCACGAGCACCCGCGACGCGGACTGAATGGTCGCTGGCGCTTGTGCGCGCCAGCACATGCGCAGATACTAATCATATGGAATCGAACGCATCGCTTACAAATCAATTACTTATCGCCATGCCGGGGATGCAGGACCCCAACTTCAGCACGACGGTAACGCTGATCTGCGAACACAACGACGATGGCGCACTCGGCATCATCATCAATCGGCCGTTGACGCTGAAGCTCGGTGGTCTTTTCGCACAGCTTTGCGTTGAACAACCCGGCTCTGACACCGCGAGCAACCCTGTCCTTTCGGGAGGGCCTGTTGGTACCGAACGTGGCTTCGTATTGCACGACAAGAGCCAGAGTTTCGAAAATACGCTGGCTGTATCAGACGACATCCAGTTGACACTGTCGCGCGACGTTATTGATGCAATGGCGGCAGGCGAGGGGCCCGACAAGACCCTGGTAGCAGTCGGCTATGCGGGTTGGGAGCCGGGTCAACTTGAGTATGAAATGCTTGCCAACTCCTGGCTAAGCGTACCCGCGACGCCGGAACTGGTGTTCGAAACGCCTTTCGCCGAGCGCTGGGATTCGGCCGCCCGAACACTCGGTATCGATCTTGCGCAGATGTCGCCGGATGCCGGCCACGCCTGATTTGTCACCCCCGAAGACCATTCTCGCCTTCGATTTTGGACTCCGACGCATTGGCGTCGCCGTCGGGCAGGACGTTACCGGCTCAGCCAGCCCCCTCGGCACTGTTGCCAACCGTGACGAGGGTATCGACCACGGCGCGATCGCGGCGCTTATCAGCGAATGGCAGCCATCCAGTCTCGTCGTCGGCATGCCACGCCATGCGGACGGATCCCCGAGTGAAATGCAGGACCCCGTCAGGGCATTCATCGGCGAACTGCACCAATATGAGCTGCCGATTGACACCGTTGACGAGCGCTACACCTCTGTCGAGGCAGAGCGCACCTTGAAGCAGGCGCGTGCGGCCGGCAGCCATCGTCGCATCTCCAAAGAAGCAATCGACAGCGCTGCTGCCGTTGTCATCGCCGAACGATTTCTCGCAGGAGCGCAGAATTATCCGTAGAATGCCCCCGCCATGAAATTAGGTGATTCCGCAGAAAATTTCGAAAACGAAGCCACGCTGCAACTCGACAGCAATGGTGAGCTACGGCATCTACTGACATTGAAGGGGCTGGACAAGGCCACACTGACGCAGCTGCTTGATGAAGCGGAGCAATATCTCACCTCACCTGGAAGTGTTCCGGCACGCTCCCGGTCACTAGAGGGTCGAACAGTCGGCAACCTGTTTTTCGAACCCAGCACCCGGACACGGGCTTCGTTCGACCTGGCTGGCAAACGCCTCGGCGCGGACGTGCTTAACCTTGATGTCAATACGTCTTCACGCAAGAAAGGCGAAAGTATTCTCGACACGATCTACACGCTTGAGGCGATGCAAGTCGACTTCATGGTCGTTCGTGACGCGGGAGCAGGTGTACCTGCCTATATCGCCCGTCATGTGAGCGATCACGTGAGCGTGTTGAACGCGGGCGAGGCGGATATTTCACATCCAACGCAGGGTCTGCTCGACTTGTTGACGATTCGCTTACATAAGGTCGACTTCGGAGAGCTGATTGTTGCGATCGTCGGCGATATTCAACACTCGCGCGTCGCGATGTCAGCGTTGCACGGCTTACAGACCCTCGGGGTCGCTGAGGTACGGTTGATTTCACCACCCGCGCTGGCGCCCGACCCCGAGAAGGTTCCGGGCGCAAGAATCATGGATAGCCTGGACGATGGACTGAGAGACGCCGACGTCGTAATGGCCTTGCGCATACAGCGTGAGCGCATTGGCAACCTTGACGGGATACCCGGCATAGATGAGTACTTTGCCAATTTCGGCCTCAGTCACAAGCGTATGAAAATCGCGAAAGCAGATGCGATCGTCATGCACCCGGGGCCGATGAACCGCGGCATTGAAATCGAAGGCGCGCTGGCCGACGGCCCGAGTTCAGTGATTACCGAGCAAGTGACGAACGGCGTCGCGGTACGCATGGCCGTGCTCGACCGCGTCGCTAAAACCATGGGCACGCGGTGACCTCGACGGCACGACGCCAGGCGCAGCGAAACCGCGGCACGATCTTTGTAGAAGATGGCGAAGTGATCGCTGTGGACGCGTTTCCGGGCGACCAATTCATTACACGCATCCGCGCACCTCGATGTGCTGCGGCCGCCGCACCAGGAACTTTCGTACATCTCGCCTGCGACGATTCGCTGCCGATGCGCAGACCATTGTCAATCATGCGCGCTGCGGACGACTGGATAGACGTTCTTTACAAGATCGTCGGTGATGGCCTGCGTCTGCTGAGCAGCGCCAGGCCCGGCGACAGAATTAATGTGCTGGGTCCCATCGGGCAGCCCTTCACAATGTCGCCGCAGCGACCCAGAACTCTATTGATTGGCGGCGGCGTCGGCATCCCACCAATGGTATTCATCGCAGATCATCTGCGACGCCAGGACGGCGACTGGCAACCACTCGCGATCCTGGGCTCGGAACTTCCATTCCCTTTCAGTTTGCGGGGATCGAGCATCGCAGCACCCTGGTTGGACGAGGTCATTAACAGCACCATGCCACTGCTTGAAGACTGGGGGGTGCCTTGCCGTCTCGCAACGCTGGCGGGTTACGATGGTTGTTTTGACGGTTACGTCACCGATCTTGCCGACCAGTGGCTGGCATCCTTAACAGTCGATGATTTGCACAAGACCGCCGTGTTCGCCTGTGGTCCGAGTCTGATGCTGCAAGCGGTCGCCGCACTGGCCGCGCGCTATAAGCTTCCTTGCCAGGTCTCGCTGGAAGAGTTCATGGCATGTGCGGTGGGTGGTTGCGCGGGCTGCGCTGTGCAAATCAGGACACCCGGCGGTGACACGATGCAGCGCGTATGCGTCGATGGTCCGGTATTCGATGCGGCAACCGTGGTCTGGAAATTTTAGCCGCCGAAATTGACCTTGGCTTCCAGGTTGGCGCGCGAATCTGCGTGCGACATCGCCTCGTCCAGTGTAATGGTGCCATCCTTGTAAAGCTGCAACAACGCGTCGTCAAAGTTTTGCATGCCATGTTCGCCACTTTCCTTGTGCGCCTCTTTCACGGCAGAGATATCGCCCTTCAGGATAAGGTCTTTGATGTGCGGCGTGTTGAGCATGAGTTCGACCGCTGCAACGCGTTTGCCATTGCGGGCTCGTACCAGCCTTTGTGACAGAATCGCGCGCAAGTAATGCGCAAGATCCATGTACACCTGCGCATGTTGCTCCTGCGGGAAAAAATTGATAATTCGATCCAGCGTTTCAGCCGCGTTGTTCGAGTGAATCGTGGCAAGTACAAGGTGGCCGGTGCCGGCCATGTCGAGTGCCGCACGCATGGATTCGGTATCACGAATCTCACCGATCAGGATAACGTCCGGCGCAGCCCGAACCGCGCTCTTGAGCGCGCGGGCATAGGACTTCGTGTCCAGCCCGACCTCACGCTGATTGATGATCGACTGCTTGTTCGGGTGCAGAAATTCGATCGGATCTTCGATGGTGATGATGTGCGACGACGTCTTCTCATTGCGATGGTTGACCATCGCCGCAAGTGTCGTTGATTTGCCGGCGCCTGACGCTCCTACCATCAGAATCAGTCCGCGTCGCAGCATCACCAATTCCTTGAGTGCATCCGGCATTCCTAACTCATCCAGCGTCGGTAACTCTGATGTGATGTAACGCAACACCATTGCCACGTTGCCGCGCTGATGAAAGACATTCACGCGGAAGCGACCAAGACCAGGCTCCGACAACGCGAAGTCAATTTCCAGTTCTCTGTTGAACTCCTCCATCTGCTCTTCGGTCATGAGTTCGAACGCCGCCTGCCTGACCATTTTCGGCGTCATCTCGAGCTTGTTGACCGGCATGATTTTGCCTTCGATCTTGATTTTGGCCGGCGAATACGGCGCGAAGAAAAGGTCCGATGCCTTCTTCTCAACCATAAGTTTGAATAATGGTTTGACGTTCATTTATCAGCGTTCCCAGTTCCCATTCCTTGTAGCTCAGAAGGTCTGAGCCGTATCCTCATCCATGATATGCAGGCTTTCTGACTGCTGGTCCGCAAGCGAAGATTCACGCTTGCTCTCGAGCTTAATGCGTAATCTGAGTTCGTTCTTCGAATCGGCGTTGCGCATGGCTTCTTCGTAGGAAATCACCCTATCCTCGTAGAGGGTAAACAATGATTGGTCAAACGTCTGCATGCCCAATCGGGTCGACTTGGCCATAATTTCCTTAATTTGCCCTACTGCGCCCTTGAAGATCAGGTCCTGCACCAACGGCGTATTGAGCATGATTTCCATCGCTGCTACGCGCCCGATACCGCCTTCGCGGGGCACCAGGCGTTGCGAAATGAAGGCCTTGGTATTCAATGAGAGATCCATCAACAGCTGTTGACGGCGCTCTTCCGGGAAAAAGTTGATGATGCGGTCCAGGGCCTGGTTGGCACTGTTAGCGTGCAGCGTTGCAAGGCATAGATGGCCCGTCTCGGCGAACTGGATGCCATATGACATTGTCTCTTTGTCACGTATCTCACCGATGAGAATGACATCTGGCGCCTGGCGCAGAGTGTTCTTCAAGGCAGCGTGCCAGGATTCAGTATCAACACCAACCTCACGCTGCGTAATGACGCAACCTTTGTGCGGATGGACATACTCAATTGGATCCTCAATTGAAATGATGTGCCCGCGAGAATTTTCATTGCGGTGCCCGATCATCGCGGCCAGTGTCGTTGACTTACCCGAGCCTGTACCGCCCACGATGATGCACAGGCCGTGCTTGTTCATCACTACATCTTTCAGAATCGGCGGCAGCTCCAGATCTCCGAGCGTCGGTATTTCGGTCGTAATGGTACGCAGCACCGCTCCAACCATGCCCTGCTGAATGAACGCACTGACGCGAAAGCGCCCGATGCCTTGCGGCGCGATAGCGAAATTACATTCCTTGGTTGCGTCAAATTCCTTGATCTGCTTGTCGTTCATGATCGAACGCACCATGATCGCAGCCTGTTCTGCTGACAGAGGTGTATCCGTGGCTTTATGAATCACGCCGTCGACTTTAATCGCCGGCGGAAAAGCCGCCGTGAGAAACAGATCCGAACCGTCCCGTTCGACCATTTTGCGCAACAGGTTCTGCGTTAGTCGTACCGCTTGTTCGCGTTCCATTGTCGTGATCTCCCATCAAGTTGCCAGCTCACGCGGCAACCTTAGAAATTTTCCTTGTTCACCGCCTTATAGCGTGCTTCTTCTTTGTTGATCAAACCCTTCGCCAGCAGCTCCGACAGGTTCTGGTCCAGCGTCTGCATTCCTTGCCCCTGGCCTGTTTGAATGGCTGAGTACATCTGTGCAATCTTGCCTTCGCGGATCAGGTTTCTAATTGCCGGCGTACCGATCATGATTTCATGTGCCGCAATTCGCCCGCCACCCACTTTCTTCAGCAGAGTCTGTGAAATTACCGCGCGCAATGACTCGGAAAGCATCGCGCGGACCATTTCTTTTTCTGCAGCAGGAAATACGTCAACAATACGGTCGATTGTCTTGGCCGCTGAACTCGTGTGTAGGGTGCCAAACACAAGGTGGCCGGTCTCGGCGCCCGTGAGCGCAAGGCGGATCGTTTCGAGATCGCGCAGCTCGCCAACCATAATGACATCGGGGTCCTCGCGTAACGCCGATCGCAGCGCTTCGTTAAAGCCCAGCGTATCGCGGTGGACTTCGCGCTGATTAATCAATGATTTCTTGGATTCATGCACGAACTCGATCGGATCCTCAATAGTGAGGATGTGATCGGGCTTGTTGTCGTTAATGTAATCGACCATGGCGGCCAGCGTGGTGGACTTGCCGGAGCCAGTCGGTCCAGTCACCAATACGATGCCACGCGGGTACATCGCAATATCTTTGAATATAGCGGGTGCACCAAGATCTTCGAGGCTCAGAATCTCGGAAGGAATAGTCCTGAAAACGGCAGCCGAGCCACGATTCTGATTGAACGCGTTGACGCGAAAACGCGCCACTTTTGGTATTTCGAACGAGAAGTCGGTCTCCAGAAACTCCTCGTAATCTTTGCGCTGCTTGTCATTCATGATGTCGTACACCATGCTATTGACATCTTTGTGAGTGAGCGCCGGCATGTTGACACGCTTCATGTCGCCATCAACACGAATCATGGGCGGCACGCCTGCTGACAAGTGCAGGTCAGAGGCGTTGTTTTTTACGGCGAACTGCAATAGCTGGGCCACATCAACTGCCATATCTCTCCCTCTCGGATAACATCCCGGACTTACCATAACCCGGAACGAAGTGGGCCTAGTATAGCGAAGCAATTGGACTAAAACGTGATTGGAGTCACGGAAAACCTAGCCTTAATCCACGATTCCCTGGCTGATACGGCGGTCGAGGCCGGTTACCCCCGGGACGCCGTCAAATTGCTCGCGGTGAGCAAGAAACAGCCCCTGGACAAGATTCTCGCGGCTGCCGCCGCGGGACAACGTGACTTCGGCGAGAATTTCGTTCAGGAGGGCCTGCAAAAAATCAACCAGACCGTCGCTGACGATCTGATCTGGCACTTTATCGGGCACCTGCAGAACAATAAAACACGAGTCGTCGCTGAGAACTTTGACTGGGTTCACACCATCGACAAACTAAAAACTGCCGAACGTCTCAGCCGACAGCGGCCGAAGGATCTCGGACATTTGAATATTTGCCTGCAGATCAACGTTGACGACGATGACGGCAAGTCAGGCATTACAGTTGCCGAACTCCCAAGGCTTGCTGTTGCCTGTTCCGAGTTGCCGAATCTCAAGCTACGTGGACTGATGTGCCTGCCTGTCCTCCGGTCTGATTTCGCTGCACAACGATTACCTTTTGCAAGACTCAGGGAGATGGCGGATGCTTTGCGTGCTGACGGAATAGACACGGACACCTTGTCAATGGGAATGAGTGGCGACTACCGCGCCGCGATTCACGAGGGCGCAACGATTGTACGCATCGGCAGCGCGTTGTTTGGCAAAAGGACCGGTTGAGAAAACGGCTGAAGGACGAACGGATGAAATACCAAAAAGTCGCGTTTGTTGGTGGCGGCAATATGACCCGCGCAATTGTTGCGGGAATGATAGCTGGCGATTACAAGGCAGGAAAAATCTTGATTGCCGAGCCGCTGGCAAAACAGCGTGACGCCCTGTCGCGCGACTTGCCCGGTGTCATTGTCAGCGAAGACAATAACGACGTGGTTGGCGCGGCCGAAATTGTGGTGCTTGCGGTCAAACCGCAGGTGCTCGCCTCTGTATGTCGACAACTCGCCAGCACGATTCAAGCAACAAGAGCGTTGATTATCTCGGTTGCAGCCGGAATCCGCAGCACAGATATCGATGACTGGCTCGGCGGCGGTTTGGCCGTAGTGCGCATCATGCCCAATCAACCTGCACTCTTGCGTCAGGGCATTTCAGGTATCTTCGCGAACAAAAAAACGACGCAACGCCAGCTGGCGGCTGCCTGCAACATCATGTCCGCTGTTGGTGCTGTGGTCCAGGTACCCACTGAAGCCGACATAGATGTGGTCACGGCGATTTCCGGTAGTGGGCCTGCATACTTTTACCTGCTCATCGACATGCTTGCGAAAACTGGCCAGGACCTCGGGCTTGATGAAAATGTTGCGCGGCAACTGGCCCTCGAGACCGCGCGCGGCGCGGCGGCACTGGCGGCAAGTTCAGATGCAACCATGGAAACCCTGATTGCCCGGGTTCGATCGCCGGGTGGCACGACTGCCGCCGCACTCGACAGCCTCGAGAGTCAGGGTGTTCGTGATATCTTCAACACCGCGCTGACCGCTGCACGTGATCGCGCGCAAGATCTCGCCAACACAACTCATCAAGCCAACCAGGACTGATCAATGCCAGCAAATCTTTCGTTAGCCCTAGTCTTCATTATCAATGCCGTGACAAGCCTGTATCTGCTGGTTCTGATGTTACGCTTCTGGATGCCGTGGTTGCGCGCGGATTTTCGCAATCCGTTGGCGCAGGGCATTCTGCGTATAACATCACCGTTGGTTATCCCGGTACGGCGCATCGTGCCATCCTTTGGTCGTTTGGATACAGCGACGATATTGGTCGCCTTTGTTGTTCAGTATTTGACGATCGTACTCTTACTGCTGATCCTGAAAACCTCAGCCGCCATGGGTCCGATCGCTGTTACTGCGCTCGTCAAACTGACTGTACTGTCGGTGTACTTATTCGTTTACGCCATTTTCATTCGCATCGTCCTGAGCTGGATTTCGCCTGGTAGCTACAATCCGGCAACGACAATAATCACGACCTTGACCGAGCCGGTTTTGCGACCTATCAGGCGCCTGATTCCAGCGATGGGTGGGTTCGATATTTCGCCAATATTTGCGATCATCCTGCTGATAGCGGTTACGATTGTCGTGAATGGGTTCAAGCCAATAGGGATTTAGCGCCATTGCCGTTATAAAGCTGATCGCTGAATTTTCAAGGATTGCACCGTCAGCAATTGAACTGTTGCGCGGCCAATCCCATCGACACAAGCAATTCCTCATCCGCCGGTAATGGTTTATAGTGAGAGTCAAAAGGGGCTCGTATCATGATTCTCAGAGCAGCATTGGTTTCTGTGTCACTACTCGGTTTGCTTGCAGCCTGCGGTGGCGCTGGAGGCCCGACCGAGGTGCCGGAAGCTCTTCCGGCTGGCGCCTCTTCGGCAGACATCGGCGACCACATCGTCCACTTTAGCGCGCAGTCTACCGACCAGCTACCTCCTTTAGTTGCGCGTGAGTACAACATTGTGCGCAGCAAGGATCGCGCGATGCTCAATGTTTCCGTCATCCGAAAAGAAGACAATCTGCCAGTCCCCGCGGAAATAAAAGTCAAGACTGTAAATCTGACCAGCCAGCTGAAGAACGTCACAATGAGACGCATTGACGAGGCGGGACCTACCGCCGCGATTTATTATATTGGCGAGACACCCGTCGCGAACAGAGAATGGCTGATATTTGACATCAGTGTGAAACCAGAAGGTGTCATTTTGCCAACGAACGTACGCTTCAAGAAACAATTTTATACGGATTGATTGTCTTCGCTGCAGAGCAGTGCGTATCTGGCCTGAATAGTGTGGTATCGTCGCGCTGCTTTCCAATTGGACGTTAGCCCACTTTTGTTTTTCTGAGGAGTCAGTTTTTCATGGCAGCAAATACTAAAAAGCCACCGACCAAGTCTGAAATTTACGCAAAGATTGTCGACGACACAGGTCTGGCTCGCAAGGATGTAGCGGCAGTATTCGAATCACTTAACGGCCAGATCAAGGAAAACCTTGGTGGCAGGAACGCGGCAGGAATTTTTACCGTTCCTGGCCTTTTGAAAATGCGTGTTGTGAATAAGCCGGCGCGCGAAGCTCGCATGGGTACAAACCCGTTCACGGGCGAAGAAATGATGTTCAAGGCCAAGCCTGCGACAAGAGTTGTCAAAGTTTCTGCGCTGAAAGGCCTGAAAGATATGGTATGAGGCAGAAGCCGAGTTAGCCGCGAATGCGGTTTGGCCTGCAGGTCTTCATGTACAGCTCAAGAACCGGACTGGGTCCGGCTTTTTTGCATCTGCGGTTTCAAGTTCCTGCGGCCAATACAAATTCCATAACCGACTCGCGCAAATCGATCAAACGACCGTGAAAGAAGTGTTCACCACCGGGAATAATTAATAATTCCGGCCCGGGCTCCAGACTATTCACCCACTCTATCGTCTCTTCAACGTCGACGAGTTCGTCCTGATCACCCTGCACAATGAGCCATGGACAATCGGGCTGCACTTGTAACTCCGCGTCCATTCTATTTTCGTTAACTCGGCTTATGGCCGGCGCAACACTGATCAGCCCGTCAACCGATGTAACTGCCGCCGCCTTGACCGCAATCGCTGCGCCAAATGAAAAGCCTGCAACCCAGAGGGGTTCCTGGCGGTGTTTGTTGCGCATCCACTCGATTGCCGTCAGGGCATCATTCAACTCACCAACACCGTTGTCGAACTCACCCTCACTTTTCCCTGTGCCACGGAAATTGAAGCGCAAAGCGGTGAATCCCAGGCGCAAAAAGGCTCTCGCGAGCGTGTACGTGACTTTGTTATTCAGGTTGCCACCTTGCTGCGGGTGTGGATGACAAACAACGACATTTCCAGCGGGGACCTGCTGCGCCGCTACCTCCAATACAGCCTCCAATTGCCCAGCCGGCCCATCGATGAATAGCTTGCTCACTTGAGGTGCATTTGACATTGGTGTCCTCGGGGTAGCGAGTTTCGTTGATACTGCTGTAAAATTATGACCTTAGGCAATACCGGCTCCGCTGAGCGGGGCGAACGGAAAACTAACGGTGAAGTTATGAGTGCCAGTATGAGCCTCGAAGCGCAGTATTGCGCACACAATTATCACCCACTGCCCGTTGTACTGACGCGCGGCGAAGGTGTTTTCGTGTGGGACGAGAACGGTAAGAAATACCTGGATATGATGAGCGCCTATTCCGCGGTCAGTCATGGTCACGCCCATCCGCGACTTGTCGCCGTTGTCAGGGAACAGGTAGCAACGCTGACGATCGTCTCGCGCGCGTTTTACACCGACAAACTCGGGCCCTTTCTTGAGCTTGCCTGCAAACTGACAGGGCAAGACATGGCTATGCCGATGAACACCGGCGCCGAGGCTGTCGAAACAGCCATCAAGGCCGCACGCAAGTGGGCATACACCGTCAAAGGCGTTGCAGACAATCAGGCCGAGATCATTTGCTGCAGCGGCAACTTTCACGGCCGCACTATTGCTGCCGTAGCAATGTCTGACGAAGCGCAATACCAGGAGGGCTTCGGACCGTTTCCGCCGGGCTTCCGTATCGTCGACTACGGCAATATCGAAGCCTTGCGAGCTGCAATTAACGTCAATACCGCGGCATTTATCGTGGAGCCGATTCAAGGTGAGGGCGGTATCGTCGTGCCACCAGAGGGCTACCTGAGTGCCGCCGCAGATCTTTGCCGCGAGCACAACGTCTTGCTTATCTGTGATGAGATCCAGACCGGACTCGGGCGCACGGGCAAGTTTCTCGCATCTGATCACGATGGCGTGGTCCCTGATGGACTGATTCTCGGCAAGGCGCTCGGCGGTGGAATTATGCCCGTGTCAATGTTTCTCGCACGGCGTGAAGTTATGGAGGTGTTTACTCCCGGCGATCACGGCAGCACTTTCGGCGGCAATCCGCTGGGCGCGGCTATTGGACTTGAGGCGTTGAATATTATCGTTGAGGACGATCTCGCAGCGAGAAGTGCGGAGATGGGTGACTATTTGTTGCAGCAGCTGCGCGACATCGACAGCCCGTTGATAAGCGACATTCGCGGCAAAGGGCTATTCATAGGAGTCGAAATCGATCCATCTCTTACCAGCGCCCGATCGATATGCGAAGCACTGATGTCGCGCGGACTCCTTAGCAAGGAAACGCATGAGACAGTTGTCCGGCTAGCTCCTCCGCTGGTTATCAACAAAGCCGAGATTGACTGGGCCGTGCAGCAAATCAGCGCAGTTATCGCCACAATGGAGAAGGTGCAACTCGCCTCCTGAACCTGATAATGCAACCAATGGGAATTTTGAATGCCTGAAATCACCGTCATAGAAATCGCAGCACTGGCCGCAATGGCCTTCATTGGTATCGTCATCGGGTGGATACTACGTGGGCACCGATCCGCGGATGAAAAAGCCGCAGTGAGTGCAGGATGGCAGGAGCAGATCGAGGCACAACGCAATGAGCACGAACGTCTCGTCAAACAAAACAAGGAACTGATGGAACAAGTGAATCAGTTCCAGATTTCCAACACCGATGCCAAGAATCGAGCAAAAGAATTATCCGAGGCGGTGCAGGAAGCCTTTGCAAAACGTGATGAACTGCAGCGCGAGATCAAGGAAATTCGCAGCGCTCTTGAAACAGCCATCACCGAACGAGATCAACTGCAAACAGACAGGCCCGCGACCGGTGACCAAACCGCTGACGACATCGCGAAGGACGAAAGGATTGAAAAACTGGGCCGCGAACTCGAAAACTGGCAGAACCGCTTGCCGCCATTGATCGAGCGATTCAGGGCGCGCAATGAAGAGGCAGAGCAACTCGAGGCTGACCTGGAAATCACACGCACACGAATTCTTGAACTCGAGGCCGCCAGCAGCACTGAGCCAACACACATGGCACCCGTCGATGACCCCGTTTCGTTGGCCAATGGCGGTGGCGCGTCCAACGATGCCCATGAAATCGAAGACGATGAGTCGGTCGACGAGCTGCAGGACGAGGACGATCTCGTGGCAGCGGACAATGTCGCAGACGAGGATGAGCTGCACGACGATGGCAACGCGCCTGACAATCTACAAGAGATTAAAGGCATCGGTCCGGCCATTGAAAAAACGCTCAATGAAATGGGTATCTTTCGCTTTGAACAGATCGCCGAAATGAGCGAGTACGAAATCGACCGTGTGGCACAGCGCCTCAAGGGCTTTCGCAGCCGTATCTATCGCGAGGACTGGATAGGACAGGCTCGGGAGTTGCGTGATCAACACACCAGCGGTTAGTACTTATATTACCGCTGCCGCACTATTTCTCGCATGCAGGCTGGTTGTCGCTCCGTTTCTTGATTCTGGCCATCCGGGCGAGCCGCCGCAATCACAACCAGTCCAAAGCGATCTTCCGCGTTTCGAAATATTCTGGCTACGCGGAGAACTCCGGCTCGCCGGACACACCGTGTCCAGCCAGCACGAAGAGGACCTGTTACAAGCCGCGGCCGACAGCTACCCGAACCGTGTGGTTGCCACAACACTTGAGCCGTTTACGCTGCTACCAGACTTCTGGGCCGACAGCAGCATCCAGGTACTTTACGCATTGGCCGGGACGCTATCGGCACATGCCGTACTTTCGCGCGATGCATTGGTTATTCGTGGTGTCACCGAAGATCAATCCGCTTGGCTCAACCGCCTTCTGGACTTGCGACAGTCGTTACCGGACAACGTCAATCTGAGTACAGACATGCTGACAGTCCCGAACGATTTTCGTCTTGCCGACAGTTGTAACCAGGCTCTTGGTCAATTCACAGCCGGACCCATTCGCTTTGAGAAATCGAGCGCGGTATTTCGGAGCTCCGCATATCCGGCACTCGAGAGAATTGTCGCGCTCGCTAATGCCTGTCGCGATTCTGAAATATTGATAACCGGCCATACGGATGCATCGGGCGAGGAATCCTGGAATCTTCGCTTAAGCCTGCAGCGCGCACATGCCGTCGCCGACTATTTAGAGCACGGGGGAATTGACCTTTCTCGAACGATAGTGACCGGCGCCGGGTCGTCCGAACCGCTCGCTGACAATAATACGAGTTACGGCCGCAGCCTCAATCGTCGCATTGATGTCGTACTTCGCTCTGCTCAACCCTAAACAGCCAGACCTTTTTCAAGGCGCCTCCAGCCGGATCAACTCGATATTGAACAACAGCCGCGAATTGGGTGGTACCGGTGGTTTGCCGGCGGCGCCATAGGCCAGTTCCGGGTCGATTATCAGTTCACGAGTCTCGCCAATTCGCATACAGGGGACGCCTAAATCCCAACCTTTGATTACCTGTCCTTTGCCAAGCTGAAACTGAAAGGGTTGTGCACCGCCTGACGTCCAGATTTCGGTCCCGCGGCCGCCCGTTGCTTCCTCGTCGTACAACCACAACGTCGTATGGACATCAGCATAGTCATGCGAAATTGCCACACGACCGTAGCCATTCGTAATTATCGTGGCCGTCAGGCCCGGCACGATTGTGATATTGCCCGACTCATCGGCTGCAGGACAGTTGCCTGCCATCGCATTGGCATGCACTGCTGCTTCCATCTGCGTCTCTTCTCCTGGCATTTGTTCACACGCTGCCATAGCCAAAATCGCAATCAGGATGGGAAATAAATAGCCGCGTTTCATTCGCTTGAATCCTCAAAATCCAATGATGCAGAATTAATACAGTATCTCAGGCCCGTTGGTTGCGGACCGTCTTCGAACACGTGCCCAAGATGCGCATCGCAATTCTTGCAGACAACTTCGCGTCGTACCATGCCGTTACTCACATCATTGTTAATGCGCACAGTCTCGCCGGCCAATGGCAGCCAAAAGCTTGGCCAACCAGAGCCTGAATCGTATTTGTGCTCCGAACTGAACAAAGCCGCATCGCAGCACACGCATCTATACGTACCGTCAGACTTGTGGTCGACGTATTTGCCGCTGAATGCACGCTCAGTGCCGGCGTTCTGTGTTACCTGGTATTGTTCCGAATCGAGTTTTTGGCGTAACTCGTCGTCTTTGGATTGACTCATTGTCCAGCTTCCTCACGACCTGTTTTCTGCAGAACCTTGTTCACTCTTGTCAGCCCCTCGCTCGATACCCAGCAAGAGCTTGTTGATGCGTTGCACGTATTCTGCCGGATTTGCCAGCTGTGCGCCCTCGGCTAACATTGCATGATCCAGAATGATACTGGACAACTCACCGAACCTCCCGTCATCGCTTTCGGCAGACAAACTGGCTACCAATGGGTGGTCCACGTTGATCTCCAGAATCGGCTTCGAATCCGGTACTGTCTGACCACTTGCTTCCAACATACGGCGAATTTGGGGATTCAGGTCATCGTCTCCCGCCACAACGCAGGCTGGCGAATCCACGAGCCTGCGACTGACTTTCACCGCAGCGACCCTGTCACCAAGCGCGCCCTGTATTTTTTGAAGCAGGCGATCATGCTCCTCACTGACGGCGTCTTGCGCATCAGTCCCATCATCGTCAGGCAAATCCAGCGCCCCACGAGCGACGTCGACCAGCGCCTTGCCGTCGTATTCCACAAGCCCGTCTGCCAGCCATGCGTCAATGCGATCGGTGAGTAACAACACCTCAATACCACGCTTTTTGAGCTGCTCAAGATGCGGGCTCGCCGCCGCTGTTGCATAGTTATCGGCCAGAATGTAGTAGATCTGGTCCTGACCCTTTCGCGCCCTTCCGACAACATCAGCCAGCGACTGATCCTGACTGTCGGTGCCGCTGTGTGTCGTCGCGAAACGCAACAGTTTCGCTAACTTGTCCTTGTTGGCATGGTCTTCGACCACGCCTTCCTTCAGCACCTGACCGAACTCGCCCCAAAATTTCTGGAAGTTGTCCTTATCGCTGATGGCGATTTTCTGCAACATATCGAGGACCCGCCGTGTCAGCGCACTCCGCATCGCGATGAGGTCCGGGCTCTGCTGCAGCATTTCTCGCGAGATATTGAGCGGCAAGTCTGATGAGTCCACCACACCCTTGACGAATCGCAAGTACAGCGGCAAGAATTGCTCCGCATCATCCATGATAAAGACCCGCTGCACATACAACTTCAGGCCGCGAGGTGTGTCGCGATTCCAGAGGTCAAATGGTGCCGAGCCAGGAATGAAAAGCAGGCTTGTGTATTCTCGTTTACCCTCAACGCGATTGTGACTCCACAACAATGGATCGGCAAAGTCATGCGACAGGTGTTTATAAAACTCTTTGTATTCGTCGTCTGAGACGTCGCTACGCGAGCGCGTCCACAAAGCGGTGGCCGAATTGATCACTTTGGCTTCGTCGTCACCCGATTCGGATGCAAGTAGTGATACCGGGAATTCAATGTGATCCGAGTACTTGCGAATCAAGGACTCAATTCGAAAAGGCTCCGAGAATTCCGACGCATCAGTTTTTAGATGCAACGTAACACGTGTACCGCGCTCCTCACGTTCGATTCCCTCAATGGAGAACTCACCCTGTCCGTCCGACTCCCAGCGCACCGCCTCATCAGCCGCCAGGCCGGCGCGACGTGTTTCAACAACGACTTTGTCTGCAACGATGAAAGCCGAGTAAAAACCGACACCGAATTTCCCGATAAGATTGGAATCGTGTTTCTTGTCACCGGTCATCTGCTGGAGGAATTCGGCCGTGCCTGATTTGGCAATAGTGCCAAGATTATCAATCAGCTCATCCCGCGACATGCCGGTTCCGTTGTCGGAGACAGACAACAAGCCCTTGTCCTTGTCAATCTCGATGCGGATACCCAGCTCAGTATCGTCGCTCAGGAGTTCCGGGGCAGCCAAAGCCTCGAAGCGCAATTTGTCCGCCGCATCGGATGCATTGGATATCAGCTCACGCAGGAAAATTTCCTTGTTGCTGTACATTGAGTGGATCATCAGCTGTAACAGCTGACGTACTTCGGTTTGGAATCCTAGGGTTTCGCGCTTGTCGCTCACGCTGTCATCTCCTGACAATCATTATCGACACACGATGAGGTCTACAACGCCAATTTCAAGTCCGCGCAGGGGGGTTCAGGGGGGTTGTCGGATGGGTGGAGCTAGTCAGGCAGGGCGCGACAAGGTCTGCATCGGAGCGGTGACGGTCCGGTACAGAAGAGTCACAAACAGAATTGTTGAGGTTGCCAGGGCGAGCGGTGGGTTAACCAGCGCCAGCCAGACACCGGGCACCGCAACGGCGACTAATGACAGGCATGAGAGTAGTGCAAGAAAAAGGCTGCGTATGCGCTCTGCGACCAGACCGATCATACCAATCAGGTCATCCAGTTCATCGAGATACTGAATCAGCCTTTCCATGCAATGTTCCTAGCGAACAACGGATAGCAGCGGCGCAGCTGCCTCGGCTTCAGCTCTATGCCTATCAGCTTCGGCCAGCGAGGCATTGTTCGACTCTTTTGCATGCGCGATTGCGCGATGAAAGAGCTCCCAGCGCTGTCTCGCAGATTCGCTTTTTAGCGCGCCCAAGGGTGAATCAGTTTTGCGATGTTTCTTTGTCATACTCTCGATTTACTTGTTCGTACGGGTAGTTAAGTCGACTATAGGCAGGTCAGTTTTTGCACTCCGTGAGGCATGTCACAGCTTGCTTCAGAAAACACGAATCACGGCGTTTTTTCTTGTGAAACCAGACGCAGTTCCGGCCATTTGAGACTGATCAGGTCATTACGTAAAACGCCGGCAAGGTGCCGGCATTTTTTTAGTGTACTTGCATTTTAGAGCAAATATTTAGATCGAAACCTAGTCGTCGTTGTTCTGCTCTTTCGACCAGTTTCGTTTGACCTGATCAGTCCAGTCGCGATAACCCTTCCAACTATAAAGGGAAGGATCGATGCCGGAGCGACGACTACGTGGCGTCGGTGCCTTTGATATCCAGCGCCGATACTGCTGCCACCCGTCTGCGTCGTTCGCAGCAGGTGCATGACTGCCCGACGTTGAACCATCCGCCTTTGGCTTAGTCTCGGCTTCCTTGCCGTAATTATCGACCCACCTTATGGGCTTGCTATCTGGCATCGCATTGCTCAATCAATCCTATGATCAAATGCTAGTTCCGATTCACCATAAATCACAGGAACTGCATCACAATGCGTTATTGACTTTTCTCTTTATTTTTCAACTGTTTACTTTCCGTTTTTACTTAATCACATAACATGGATCGTATTCCCTACCCGATAATTTCATGCGGCCCTGCTCAACAAAAACAGTGAGCAACTTGTCGAGCAACCCCATAATTCGTTCTGACCCGTTTATTTGGAAAGGCCCGTACTCGTCGATTCGTTCGGCCGTATCCTCTCTGACATTTCCGGAAACGATACCTGAGAATACGCGGCGAAGATTAGCCGCGAGGATATGCGCCGGCAGTTCCTCACTGATCTCGATCTCTTGCATCGAATCATGTGTCGCTACGAATGGATATTGAAATTCCTTATCAATCTTTAGACGCCAGTTGAAATAAAATGCATCGCCGTTTGCCTTGCGAAAGTCCAGCACGTCTTCAAGATTGCGTTTCATTTCTCTGGCAACAGATTTCGGATCGTCGATGATGATCTTATATCGGTCTTGAGCAGCCTGGCCGAGAGTCGCTTTGACGAACTCATCGATCTGCCGGAAAAAGGATTCTGCCGCAGGTGGCCCTGTCATTATGAGAGGCAGTGGGTGGCCATGATTTTCAGGATGCAAAAGCACTCCCAGCAAATACAGTATTTCCTCCGCCGTACCGACTCCACCGGGGAAAACAATAATGCCATGGCCGATCCTGACAAATGCTTCCAGGCGTTTTTCCATATCCGGCATGATGACCAGCGAATTCACTATTGGATTCGGTGACTCGGCCGCGATGATGCCGGGTTCGGTGATGCCAATGTATCGCCCGTCACCGATGCGTTGTTTCGCGTGACCGATCGTGGCGCCTTTCATGGGTCCCTTCATTGCGCCAGGCCCGCATCCTGTGCACACATTCAAGTCACGCAATCCCATTTCGTACCCGACCAACTTCGAGTAGTCATACTCCACACGACTGATTGCGTGTCCGCCCCAACAAACCACCAGGTTGACCTGGGCCGGGAGGGACAGAATCCGGGCGTTACGCAGTATATGAAACACCGCATTAGTGACACCTTGCGCTGACTCCAGATCGAAGCGACCACTGGCGAAAATGTCATTGTGTGTAAATACGATATCGCGCAGCACAGCAAACAGTAACTCGCGCGTACCCCGGATCATTTTGCCGTCCACAAAAGCGGCCGAGGGCGCATTTTTCAGCGAAATCTTGAGCCCCCTGTCCTGCTGGATGAACCCAATTTCAAAATCGGAATACGCCTCAAGAACCTCTCGCGTGTCGTCTGTGCTGCTGCCCGAGTTCAGTACAGCAAGCATGCAGCGCCGCAACAATGGATACAGACCACCGGTACCACTGCTCTTTAGCAAATCGACTTCGAAGTGGGAAAGGACCTCAAGGCTGCCCTCGGGCCAGACCTCGGCATCAACACATTGCACAGAATTTGTCATGGATCAGGGACGGATTTCGATCGGGGTGTTCTCGCCGGTCATTAGCCAGATATCGATCATGTCAGAGTTGGACACAGCAATGCAGCCATTGGTCCAGTCTTGAGTGCGATAGTAAGTCTCCGAGTGTACGGGCTGATTCGGCTGCCCATGGATCATGATGGATCCTCCTGGATCCACTCCCAGATTTTTTGCCTCGCGTCGATCTTTCGAGCTCGGATACGATACATGTATTGACAGAAAAAAATCACTATTCGCATTGCGCATATCGAGATTGTACTTACCCTCGGGCGTTTTGAAATCTCCTTCCTGTTTCTTGTCACCAACCGGACGAATTCCCAAAGCAATCGCGAACGTGCGAAATATTTCACCATTCCGCATCAGATGGAGCTTGCGCTCAGCCTTCTCAATAACAACCATATCCGCGACCGGAAAATCACCAGCCTTTAGCGCGGTCGGAATCGGCAACACAAAAATCGTCAGGAGACCTGCTGCAAGTAAATGTCGAATTGTCATTGCACTCATCGTCAAATATTTTTAGGGTCAGCGTAGCACTTGGCTGCTCAACTGAAAAATACCCTTCTTCATACTACACACTGCGTCCTACAACCCAGCCAATCGCAAAACCGATGCTGCCAGCAACCATCGTGTAGATCGGAAGATAACGAAATACACGGCCCGGATACAGGGAGTCACCAAACATGTCGTTTAGATTGACCGAATACGCGTAGTGAAGATACAAAGATAATCCCAGTGCCGGAATTGCGTAGCCAATAGTGCCTAAGGGCATCCGCAGTCCGGAACCGGCCCATCTGCCACCGCCGCGATGCAATGTCACCCAGGAGATGATAACGAGCAACATTGGCGGAACCAGGTTACGCAGCACATATGGCCCGCCCTCCTGCACAACGTCAATCCAGAATCCCGCCGCAACCGTAATGACGACCACCGGCATCAGTCGCCAAAAAACCGCTCCGGCAAACCCGTGCATCACCCTAAATCCACGTTGGACAACAGCGGCATCTGCACTTTTGTGCCGGGCTGGACGTTGTGCAGATTAATTTCCGGGTTGTACTGGCGGAATAACCAGACCGGCACCTTGTACCGGCGCAGCGCCAAAATCCAGATCGATTCGCCCGACTGGATCGTATGCTCGGTCACGCCGCTAATAATGTGTCGCCGGAAAAAGCTGTCTTGTTGTTCACGATGATAGGCAATACGCCGCTCTTCGAATTTATTCGCATCGACAGTATCAAGATCGAGTTTGAGACGCTGGCCAACCACAAGTGGAGCCCGGAATGCGAGACCATTGATATCCCGGAGCCTCTGCGTCTTAATCTCCAGCCAGTCTCCGAAATGTCCAAGCGTCTCCAGCTCCTGCACCTCGATCGATTTGTCTGAGGCGACGCTGTAGTCGCTTGGGTCAGCCAGCAATGCGGTTTGAATCCTGCCTAACAACATCGCTGCAATATTATTCGCCAAGGCTTCAGGGGTCAGCTCCTCGGCGGGAGTATCCTCAACCACCGCCGCATTGCTCGCGACGATCACAGGCTCTGGCCCGGCGGGTATTGTCGATGTGGCAGCGGCCGGAGCGGGTCCTGCCGCCGGTAGGCGCAATCGCTGGCCGGCACGAATACGATTGCTGCTGGTCAGAGAGTTCAGAGCCACCAATGTCGATACGCGGGTGTCGTAGGTTTGGGCGATTTCCGACAGCGTGTCCCCACGTGCAACAGTATGAAACATATCAGGCATTTGCTTATTGAAGACAGCGTCTTTCGGCAGCGCCGCCAGTATTGCCGCTAGCGGCTGGCGCGTAGACTCTGTCGGAAAACGTAGTTCGTAACCCTTGGGCAAATATTTGCTGCCCTGCCATACCGTGGCCTGCAACGCGGGATTATGTTTTGCCAGTGTCGCCGGCGCAACGCCGAGCGACGTTGTCAATCCAGATACGGAAACATAATAGGGCAGATTCGCAACTGAGTAATTTGTTGGTTGCTCAGGCGTAAGACCCGGAAAGTATTTCTCCACATTCTGATCGATTTCCTTTGCGGCCACAAATGCGACATAAAAATTTCGGGATGCAAAACCGAAAGTCCGACTCTTGTGTTTTCGCAGAATATCAACGTAAGCCGTATCGCCGTACTTACGCATTGCTCGACGGACTCCGGCAAGTCCATGGTTGTACGCCGTAATAGCCATCGGCCAGTTGCCAGTAATCGAATAATTGTGGGCCAACAGTCGCCCCGCTGCACGTGTTGCAGCGAAAGGATCGTTGCGCTCATCGACGACGTGATCAACACGCATGAATCGTCGACCAGTGCTGCGCGTGAATTGCCAGATCCCGGAAGCACCAACATGGGATCGCGCATTTGGATCATAAGACGATTCGACATGCGGCAACGCGGCCAACTCAACAGGCACACCAAGCGCGGTGAATTGCTCAATAATATAGTCGCGCCACCGACCGGAGCGCTGCAGACCGCTGCGAAATCGGTCGCTCAGACCCTGTTGGTAGCGAATGCGATTAACCGCTGCTCCCAAGGTTATGTTACTAACGTCTTTTGGCCAAAGCGCAAGCACCCGCTTTTCTTCGGTACTGAGGTTGCTGCGCTTTCCGGACGCCAACGATCGTAGCGTCGTTTGCAAACCTTTGCGGCGCTTCTCAACTCTTCGTTGTCGCTCGCGTCGCGAGAGCTGCGCTGGCATTGGCAGGTGATCGTAAATAATCGCCAAATTGCGATTGTCGTGCAACACACCGTCATCGCTCGCAAATTGCGTAAATATCGATATCCAGAAATCTACATCGGGCTGCAATTCGACCGGTTGTGGAAATGTCTCATCTGTCCCCGCAAAGGCTGGCAGACACGCGCAGAGAAGGAACAAGAGGGGTTGTCTTCTCGTCATCTGGACTGATTCTTGTTTCGATTCAATTTCCTGCAAATTCCTGATTGGGTCACAGTAAAAACCTGCTATTTCCGGTACTTTGGGCCGTGTATGAACGCCTTACACCGACAATCTCACACTTGCGACAGCATTTGCCAATACTTCGCCGCAATTGCCGCGCTGCTGACATGCTCAGTGACCCTCGCTGGCAATACTGCGATCGAGCCCACAGATAACAGCGAAGCCCCTGCGGCCGCCGAACAATTGATCGATTCTGTAACGCCGCTGGATGAGTCTGTACCCCTGGCCAAAGCTGTAACATCGGCGGACGGCCAGGCCAAATCGATGCGCCTCCTGGATACCGACATCGCACCGGGTACCGCCAGGCGCCTGTCATGGTCGGCAACCCAGTTGTTCGAAGGGGTCCCTGTCTCGACACCGGTCCTTGTCGTGAACGGAACGCACCCCGGGCCAACGCTGTGCCTCACAGCAGCAATACACGGTGATGAACTCAATGGCATTGAAATGGTGCAAAGGGTTCTGCACGACATCGATCCACAGAAATTATCAGGCGCGATAATTGGCGTACCCATAGTCAACGTACAAAGCTTTCGCCGCGGCTCTCGCTACCTCCCTGACCGGCGCGACCTCAACCGATATTTTCCGGGCAATCCGAATGGCAGTGCGGCCGCAAGAATTGCGCATGCCTTTTTTACCGACATCATTACACACTGCGACGCACTGGTGGATTTGCACACAGGCTCGTTCGAACGCACCAACCTGCCGCAGATACGTGCGGATTTGCGTAATCCGGATGTCGTGACACTTACCCTCGGTTTCGGTTCCATGGTTGTGCTGCACAATAAGCCGGCCGCGGGCACGCTCCGCCACGCGGCAACGATGGCCGGAATTCCAACGGTCACAGTCGAAGCCGGCGGTCCATCACAGCTCGAACTTGCCGAGGTCAAACACGGTGTCAAAGGAATCAAGATCCTCCTGACGACGCTCGGCATGGTCAAGAAAAGGCGACTATGGGGAGATCCGGAGCCCGTCTATTACCGTTCCTCCTGGGTACGTGCCGACAACGGCGGCATACTCCTTGCGCACGTGAGTCTCGGCAGTACCGTCAGGAAAGGTGATCTACTCGGCACCATCACAGACCCAATGAACAACGCACGCACAGAGCTGCGATCTCCCTACGCAGGACGCATTATCGGCATGGCACGTAATCAGGTAGTCATGCCCGGCTTTGCCACTTTCCATGTGGGCATTCAAACCGACCGCGCTGTTGTCGACGACATGCAAATCGACGCCGCGCGGATATCCAACGAAGGTGGTTACGTGGACGGTATGTCCGAGTAGACTGCGGTCGCTATGGCTGCGACGCGAAAACCGCTTTTCAGATACTGGACTCCACAATACTGGCCCATTTGGCTGGCCATGGGCTTGTTGCGCCTGATTTGCCTGCTACCACACCGTGCGGTGCTTGCCATCGGCCGCGCGTTCGGACGACTCGCGTTTCGTTTCGGCGGGACCCGAAGGGCCATCGTACGCCGCAATGTCGAGCTGTGTTTTCCAGACCGGACATCTGCTGAGCACGACGACTTGACCTACGAACATTTCAAGGCGCTCGGCATGAGCATTGTCGAAATGGGCCTGGGACGATGGGCAAGTGACGCTCATATCCAGTCCATCACCAAGATCGTAGGTATCGAGCACCTGCAAAACGCTGTCCGGAACGGCCACGGTGTCATCCTGCTTAGCGCGCACTTCACAACGCTCGAAATCAGCGGTCGTCTTATTGCGCAACACACCCCGGGTTTGGATGCCGTTTACCGCAAGAACCGCAGCGACTTCATAACCGAACTACAACGCAGCGGTCGCGAGCGATCGACTGATTCGACAATCGAGAAACGCGATATCAAAAAAATGATTCGTAGTTTGCGCAACGGTCGTGTTGTCTGGTACGCACCTGACCAAAGCTACAATCGCAAGGGTTCTATCGTGGTCGACTTTTTCGGCGTGCCGACCATGCACACAACAGCGACATCGTCCCTTGCTCGGCTTGGCAAGGCAGTCACGATACCGTTTTTTCCGTACCGCAAGGCCGATGGCAGCTATGTAATGACGGTGCTTCCCCCGCTCAAGAACTTTCCTAGCGATGATCCACTCGACGACACCCGGCGCTATATCAAGGTGCTGGAAGATCACATACGCACCTGCCCGGAGCAGTACCTTTGGGTTCACCGCAAATTCAAAAGCCTGCCGGAAGGGTACGCCGATCCTTATTCCGATCTGGACGCCGCGAAATAACCTTCGAGTAATTGCTCCCAGTTTGCCGCCCGATAGTGCAGCATGGGCTCCAGCCCCAGTATTTTTTCAAGTGAGCGATGCAGTCGACTGAGCGTTTCCTGCTGCCAGCGACCTGGTTCCTTCAGCGATCCCTTGTCAAAATCCAGCATCCATAAGTCGCCGTCGCCGTCAATCTGCAGGTTATACGCATTCATGTCCGCGTGATATACGCCTGCCTCGTGAAACTTTTGTATTGCCGCGCCAACGGATTGCCAGAACGCCTCGTCACAATTATTCTGCGCAATGTACTGCGACAGTGGCATTACATTCGGAATCCGAACCGTAATGATATCGGCCGTATAAAAAGTACCGCGGCGGCAATATTGTGCCGCGGCGGGTCGCGGCACGTTCATGTTGTTGGCAGCCAGTTTGGCCAGCAATCGCCATTCTCTGAAACAACGGGTACGGTTCTCACCGCAGAATATGTAATTGTCACGAACGAATTTTCCGACAAGGCCGCCACGCACATAATGACGCAGCACGAACTGGCGCGGTATGTTGCCGACGAACATCGTGTTGCCCCGGCCGCTGGAACGCAGTGACCCGGTCACGGCCTCCGCATGCAACCAACCCTGCGCCGTAAACCTCTGCGCAGATATCTGGTTGATAATCGCCTTATCGTATAGGATGGCGCCGGTCTCAGTATTCTCGACGGTTTCGGTCAAAGGGTCCGTCCTTGTCTATTCACTCTTCGGTTTGTAGTGCCTGATCTGATTCTTCAATCACCGCCAGAAAGTATTTGCGTCATACGACTTTCAGCAATAGGCGATACCTGCCATGCATTGGCTGTTGTTCGGCGTATGCAGGACAACTGGCCCGATACGCGAATTACGTGGATTATAGGCAAGACCGAAGCGTCGCTCATGGCCGATATTCCGGAGATCGAGTTTATCATCTTCGACAAGTCCATAGGCCGCCGTGCATACACTGAAGTGCACGCCCAACTCAGCGGCCACAAATTCGATGTCGCGCTTTGCATGCACGCATCAATGCGCGCGAATTTCCTGTGCCGCAGCGTCCGAACACGCGTTCGCCTCGGTTTCGACTACGTGCGCGCACGTGATTTTCAGTGGTTATTCACGAATCGACGCATTACGGCCACAACAGGTGAACACGCGCTGGAGGCAATGATGTCTTTTGCAACAGCGATCGGCGCGCAGACACGCAGCATTCGCTGGGATATACCGCTCAGCGAACAGGCCCGGCAATTCGCCGCGCAGTATTGTGCTGGCGGCAAACCATTGGTGCTGATCAGCCCATGCAGCAGTGATCGCAGCCGAAATTATCGCAACTGGAGTGTCGACAACTATGCAGCGATTATTCGACATTTGCGCGCCAGGGGAATGCGCGTTGTCCTGACCGGCGGTCGCAGCGAGCTCGAGGCCAGGTATGGCAAAACACTTGCGGCGGATGGGGCGGCGGTCAACCTGATCGGCAAAACGTCGCTCAAGGAACTTGTCGCCCTTATTGACGCGGCGGCTCTCGTTATTTGCCCTGATTCCGGTCCCGCACACATGGCAACCAGCGTCGGCACTCCGGTGCTCGGTCTGTACGCGACTTCGAACCCGGACCGTACCGGTCCGTTCTTCTCTCGTGAATTAACCGTCAATCGCTACCCGGAAGCGACGCATCGCTATCTGGGCAAGTCCGTTGAGCAGCTCAAATGGGGCCAACGAGTGCGCCACCCTGAAGCGATGGATCTAATCACGATCGACGACGTTACCGACAAGATCGATACATTTTTCGACATTTAGCGGCTTATCAGCCAAATTCACTTGTGGCACAGGGGGCGCAGCCGTTATTGCGCCACTACCGGTGTGGCTGGCCCTGGCCAATGTGATCGAGATAATGTTTGACGCCGTCTTCGACGGCGCGAAACTCAACATCACATCCTGTCTTGCGTAGCAACGTCAGGTTCGCCTGAGTGTAACTTTGATACACGCCCAGCAGGTGTTCCGGCAGCGGCACATACGCTATTTTGCCCCTGCCGTGCCACTTGATCACTGCATGTGCGACCTCGTTGAAGCTCTGCGCGCTGCCCGTTCCAACGTTGAAAATACCTGACACACCGGGATGATCAAGAAACCACAGAATGACGTCACAAACGTCGTCGACGTAAACGAAATCACGCAATTGCTCGCCATCTGCGTAGCTGTCGGTGCCTGCAAACAAGTGCGCCTCGCCTGCGTCAAGAATCTGTTGATTGAAATGAAATGTGACACTCGCCATTGAGCCCTTATGTTGCTCGCGCGGTCCGTAGACGTTGAAGTAACGCAGGCCGACTACCTGGTTATCTGCATCAGCCGCGACGCGCCGTACGTACCGATCGAACTGTATTTTCGAATAGCCGTAGACGTTCAGTGGATTCTCAAACAGCGGGTCTTCAACGAACTCTTGTGAGCTACCGTAGACTGCGGCGGAGGACGCATAGAGAAACGGAATATTCTGATCAAGACAATAATGCAACAACGTTTTCGAATAGCTGTAGTTATTGGCCATCATAAAACGGCCATCCCATTCGGTTGTGCTGCTGCAGGCACCTTGATGCAGAATCCGCGTCACCCCCTTCGCGAATGCCTGGTTCGCCGCAAGTAGCCGCACAAATTCGTCCTTGTCGAGATAGTCGGCGATCGGCAAATCGGCGATGTTCACGAATTTGTGCCCGTCGCTTAGATCATCGACGACGACAACATCGTCGCAGCCACGATCGATTAAGGCCCGGACCAAATTACTGCCTATGAACCCGGCACCGCCGGTTACGATCTGCATTTCAGGTTGTCGCACTGACGCCTGTGATTAACTATTGTCGCTGGTCATGCGGTACTGCGCCCCACAATACGGGCATTTGGCCTCGCCCGTCGATTCGATCGGCAGGAAAACCTTCGGATGCGAATTCCACAGATACATACCCGGCATAGGGCAGCTCAACGGCAGATCCCTGGAACGAACCGCGTACTCGTGTTGTGCGTTAGCCGGAATAAGATTCTCGTCAACAGTGCCTGCTCTCGCTGCCACGGCATCCTCGTTGTGGTAGTGTCTGGGCGGCGAATTATAGCCCAGAACATCGTCATCGCCACGCGTTGCGATATTAACCCAGCCACTCATCCCAGACGGAAACAACAAAATCGCGTTGTTCCTGAAAATCCACGGCACCCGTCAGTGCGACCTGGCCATCGAGAACGAGGTGGTGCTGGCACAGACGGTAGTTTCGGTAAGCGTCCTGTAAGCGCTCCCCAATGGTCTTCTTCAGGCAACCCTCCGCGATCAACGCATCAAGCTGGCGAATGTTGTCAGAAAATCGAATGACATCAGGATGCGAACTCGCCTGGTTCAGTACCAGGTATTGAACCAGGAACTCGAGGTCGCCTATCCCGCCGCGGCCGTGTTTGAGATCGAATACATCCGCATTGCTCTTGTCGAGTTCTTTGCGCATACGCTTGCGCATCGAGATGACATCGTCGCGAAGCTTGTCGCGACGCACACGATCGGTCAGTGTCTCGCTGCGAATGCGTTCGAACTCCTTCGCCACGACGTCGCTGCCAGCGACCGCCCGCGCACGCAACAGGGCCTGATGTTCCCAGGTCCAGGCGTGTTCCTCCTGGTAGCGCTCAAACGCCTCCGTCGTCGTAACGAGCAACCCGGAGTGGCCATCCGGGCGTAGTCTCGTGTCTACCTTGTAAAGCTCGCCGGACCCGGTCTGGGTTGTAAGAAAGTGCACAAGACGGCGCACGAGGCGGCTAAAAAACACACCATTGTCAATGGCTTTGGCGCCGTCGGTTTCCTGTTGACTACCACACGAATCATGCAGAAACACGATGTCCAGATCCGACCCGTAGGACAATTCCAGGCCGCCAAGTTTGCCGTAACCGATAATGCCAAAACCCGCCTCACGGGTTTTTCCGTCGATTACATAGCACGGCACGCCGTGTTGTCTCGTAAGGTCTTGCCAGGCAACGCGCAGCGCTTCATCGAGGACGGCTTCGGCCAGCCATGTCAGTCCGTCGCTGACTTTCATTATTGGCAGACTGCCATTGAAATCGGCTACAGCGATGCGAAACATTGTTGCGCGCTGATGTTGCGCTAGCGCAATCATTTGTTCTTCGCTACCGCTTTCTGCGTCACCCACCAACCGCTCTCTCAGTTCAGCTGCGAGATCAGCCTTGGTTACCTGATCGGAAAAACCCCGTGGATCCAGCAGTTCATCGAGCAAAACGGGGTACATGGCGATTTGATCGGCAATATAAGAACTTCGTTCGCAGAGGTCGACCAAGCGGCTCAATGCCGTTCGGTTCTCATTGAGCAAAGCTATGTAGGCACTGCGTCGCAATATCCGCTCAACAACAGCAATCGTACGCGATAGCGCGATTAATGGTTTGTTCGCCTGGGCGATGAGAATAATGAGATCCGGTATGAAACGCTGCAAGCGTGCTTGCGCGACGGCATCAATTTTCTTGGTGGCGGCCGAATTTGCGAATGCCGTAAGCTTTGCAGCGATCTCCGGCACGCCATCATCGATAAGACCGTGCAGCAGATCACACCATTGTTGTTCATCAGCACCCGCCGTCCACGCTGCGCGAAGCTGTTGCCGCAGCGGATTGTCGTCGCTCTGACCGCGGAACGCCACAGCTGCAAACTGCGTGGAGATGCAATCGCGATGCTCGCCGAGATCGCTGATCAACAGATCCCAACTGGCATAGCCCATGGCCAAACAGAGCCTGGCCCTGTCCACTGGGTCACCTGGGAGATCGTGCGTTTGTTCATCGCGAATTGCCTGGATGAAGTTTTCGAGGCGCCGCAAGAACCGGTAGGCGGCGCCGATCTGTTCGGCACCTTGCGCCGTAAGCCCTCTGTCGCTAACGAGTTTTGGCAATACACTTTGCAATTCGCAGCTTTGCAAAACGATTTCACGGCCACCGCGCACAAGCTGCATGGCCTGCACTATGAATTCGGCCTCACGAATGCCGCCAGGTCCGAGCTTGACGTTGTCTTCAAGCTCTCGGCGCAGCACATCCGCGGCAATCATTGCATGCATCTCTCGAAGAGACTCAAACACGCCATAGTCGAGGTAACGGCGATACACGAACGGCTGAATCAGATTCGTGTTTAACTCGTGCAGATACCGTGGCTCAGGCTGTACACCAACCACTCGCGCTTTTACATACGCGTAGCGTTCCCAATCCCGGCCGTGCTTGAGCAAGTAGGACTCCAGCGCTGAAAAACTGGCGACGGGTGGGCCGCTGTCGCCGAAGGGCCGCAACCGAGTGTCAACACGAAAAGCGAATCCATCCTCAGTAACATCGTCAATGAGCGCGATGATATTGCGGCTAAGCCGCGTGAAATATTCCTGCGCGCTTATACGACGAGCACCGTCAGACTCACCGTCTTCCGTATAGCAAAAAATCAGATCAATGTCGGATGAGAAATTTAGCTCGCGCCCACCAAGTTTGCCCATACCCAGGATAACCAGTGGCACGATCTCTCCGGCGGCATTGCGAACAGTCCCGTATCGCGCGCTGAGCTGTCGTTGCGAATAGCGGGTTGTACCATCAAGTAGCTTGTCGGCAAGCGCGGATAGTTGTTGCAACGATTCTTCAACAGTGGCCAGACCGAACACTTCTCGCCACAGAACACGCACCATGAAGCAATTGCGAAAACGCCGCAATTGCGACTTTACATCCTCCGGCACAGCACCGCTGACGGCAACTCCGGCGGCAAAGTCGTCGAGTTCCGCTGCATCGGTGGGCATGCCAAACAGCTGCACGTTGTCGGTAAACCAGTCCCACTCGCGCAGTAGCGTCCTTCCTGCAAATTCGCTACAGGCGACGATTCGTGACACAGGCAACAAGAACTCGGTACGCAATTTGTCGCGATCGCACTGCTCCAGTAGCCGCTGGAACCACAGGTCGACCGACGGCCGCAGCGCGCCAGGCAATTCCGCGACAGCATCGGCAATTTGTTTCTCGACAGTCCCCCCCATGGTCCGCAGTCTAACCAAAATTGAATCGGCGCCGACACTATTACGTTCGCAATGGTTCTCTGGCAGAATTTGAGCCCATGGCCGATAAACACCTGCTCATCGTCTTTCACTCACAATCCGGTACGACGACCCGGATGGCCGAAGCCGTCATTCGCGGTGCGAATAACTCGGATATCGAGGGTGTGGAGGTTCGGGTCAGGTCAGCGCTGGAGGCCAACGCCGAGGATCTTCTTTGGGCCGACGCATTTATTCTCGGCACTCCTGAGAACTTTGGCTACATGAGCGGTGCGATGAAGTACTTCCTCGACCGTGTTTATTACGCGTGCGAAGGCAAGCTCAATGGTCTGCCTTATGCACTTTTCGTTCGTGCCGGTAATGACGGCACAGGAGCGCTCAGCAGCATGCGTCGAATTCTCTCCGGCCTGGCCGTGAAAGAAGTGCAGGAAGCGATTTTGGTTGCTGGCGAATTTGATGAATCGCGCCTCGCTGACTGTGAGGAGCTGGGTCTCACACTTGCGGCAGGTCTTGAGGCGGGCATCTTCTAGGACACTATCCTGTCGATGACTTCACTGCGGCCATTTCGGACAGAACGATCTCCAACGGGGTCGGCCTGCCAACAATATGACCCTGCACAAAGTCGACACCCAGTTTGCGAAGCAGTTTTCGTGTTTCTTCAGTTTCAACATACTCGGCCACAGTCTTCAGCTCCATGACCTTCGCGACCTGAGTAATAGCCGCTACCATGGATTCCGAAATGCGATTATCTGTGATGTCGCGTATGAAGCTGCCATCAATCTTCAATGTGTCAACATTGAAGTTCTTCAGGTATGCAAACGAACTCAACCCAGCCCCGAAATCATCGAGTGATATCTTGCATCCGCGCTCGCGCAAGCGATCGATAAATGCCTGCGCCTTCTTGAGATTCGAGACTGCTGCCGACTCGGTAATCTCGAAACAGAAAGACGAATAGCCAAGCATGCTTTGCTCGATCTCATCTTCGATGAACTCGAGAATGTCGTCGTCACCAAGCGACTGCCCCGATAGGTTGATGGAGAAATTCGCGCCCTGCCCTTCGACGACCTCATGTGTTTCAGATAGTCTTGCGATCGTTGTTGACACTACCCAGCGATCTATTTGCGGCATCATACGATATCGCTCGGCCGCTGAGAAGAATGCCTCCGTCGGAACCCGTCCACCGTCCCCATCCTGCATGCGCAACAAAATTTCAAAGCGCGGGTTGCTGGATGGGTCGTTCAGACTCGCGATTCGCTGCGCGTGCAACTCAAACAGGTCACCATCCAGCGCCTGCTGAATCTGAGCAACCAGTTGCATGTCATCGAAGCGACGTACGGCACTCTGATTCTTGTCATCAAACATTTCTATGCGATCGCGGCCATGTGCTTTCGCAGCCTCACATGCCATCCGCGCGGTCGTCAAAACGTTACCATCATCTCCGCTGGCAAGACTGAATTCTGCAATACCGATACTCATCGTTACCTGTAAGGACTTGTCCCCCTCGAGATAACGCAGCGAAGGACTCTTCTTGCGAACCTTGTCGGCAAAGTCCATCGCAGCATTTGAATCTGCATGAGTCAACAACAGGCAAAAATCATCGCCCGTCAGTCTCGACAGAACGCCACTCTTGGGCAGGTCCTCTTCAAGCAATCGTGCGAAACGCAGGATGACTTCGTCCCCGGCTTTGCGGCTGATACTGTCATTGACGAGCTGCAGGTTGTCGAGATCGAAGTAGATAATCTGGTGGGCGTCGCTGCTAGACGACAGCGCTTTGAAAGACTCATGCAGCTGCGCCTCAAATCCAGCACGATTCATAAGCCCGGTCATGCCGTCGAACGATTGCTGGATGACATATTCAACCTTGCGTACGATATGCGACATGAAGCGCTTGTTACTCTTGGAAAAAGGATTCTTGTCGACACGACCGAGTTGCGCGAGCGTACCCTCGACATTGCCTTGCTGATCGAGTATCGGACACAGCATTGCCTGAAAACTTTGTTCAGCGTCTTCGCCGGCCCCTTCAACCGTTGGAATTTCAAAGATAATTGGCTTGCGCTGGCCTTCAAGCTTCGGTAACAGTTTTTGGATTATGTAACGATCCATCACCTTGCGATTAACTTTCTTCCAGCTTGAGTGCGTAGCGCTGATGCGAATGCGTTTCGATGGAATCAGCAATACGCTGTAGTTGATACCCAGGTAACGCCCGCTCTGACCGACCAATTGTGCGAGGCTGGAGTGCCTCCTCGACGAGCTGTGTATTTTCTCATCGATCTCGTATACGAGCTCAAGCTCTTGCTCGATCTCGTCGGCGCGACGATTCGAGTCGAGTAAATTCCTGCCAACATGCAGGCTTTCGCCCAGCAACTCGATTGCTGGTTCCAATATATTCTTCAGCATGCTCGGATTGAATGACGCCGATTTTCCGGCATTCTTGGAAAACAGCGCGATGAGAATGCCGATATTAATGGCGCCATCGTCGAATACGGGCATGGCCAATATTGTACGACCCGACGGCAGGGTGCGACGAAAAATGTCCTCGTCACTGCCGAGTCTTTCTATGATCTCTTCCGGCAGCTCTGCTACGAAAGCGTCAATTTCGTAATCTTCGGCTCCGTCGCTGCTCCATACGCAATCTCGGGCGCGATCATAGAAACAAAAAACCTGCGCCCTCGGTACCAGCGAATGCAACAATCTTGAAGCCTTGCTGATGCTCTTTTTTGTTTCGAGGTTATGGATTTTCGCTACCACTCACAGCTCCAGCCAGAGGCAGGCATCGTTCAATCTCACACGATGCCAGTGCAACAGGCAGTTAGCTGTGACTGATGTCTCAGGTGTAGCGAATTTTCCTTATTTTTTAACGTCCTGGTCGTTTTACAGGCTATCCAACCAGTCGTCATCCGAGCCTTCGTTTATGCCTGCAAACAGCGGCGTACTCAGGTAACGCTCGCCAGTATCGGGCAGCATCGCCAGAATTACGGATTCTTGTGGTGCGTTTTCCGCAATGGCTAGTGCTGCTGCCAGGGTTGCGCCCGAGGAAATGCCCGTGAAAATGCCTTCTTTGGCGGCCAGTTCTCGTGACACCTCGATTGCCCGCTCATCGGAAACTGGCACTAGCTCATCGTACACCTCCCGATTGAGGACCTCCGGAATGAAGTCCGGCGTCCAGCCCTGGATCTTGTGCGGCTGCCATTCGTCGCCTGCCAGCAGTGCTGCGCCGGCGGGTTCAGTCGCAACGATTTTGATATCGGGTCGGGCCGCCTTTAGCACCTCGCCAGCACCCGTCATCGTGCCGCCCGTCCCGTAGCCGGTCACCCAGTAGTCGAGTCGCTTGCCAGCAAAATCCATAAGAATTTCCGGCCCCGTGGTGTTGCGGTGGTATTCAGGATTCGCCTCGTTCTCGAACTGTCGGGCGAGGAACCAGCCGTGCTTTTCGGCCAGTTCCTCAGCCTTTTTCACCATGCCGGTGCCGCGCTCGGCCGCTGGCGTCAGGATGACTTTGGCGCCCAGGCCACGCATGATCTTGCGGCGTTCAATTGAGAAGGAATCTGCCATCGTTGCAACAAACGGGTAACCCTTGGCCGCACACACCATTGCCAGCGAAATTCCTGTATTGCCGGACGTGGCTTCGATTACGGTCTGGCCCGGCTTCAACGTGCCACGCTTTTCAGCATCAATGATGATGGCAATGGCCAGCCGGTCCTTGACCGAGCCCAGAGGGTTGAATGATTCGACCTTCCCGTAGATGTCGATGTGATCAGGCCCAAAACTGTTGAGCCGCACTATCGGCGTATTGCCGATAGTTTCAAGAATATTGTTGTAAATCATTTTCTTATCCTTGTCTTGGGGTCGCGTGGGTGCGTGTAGCACACGGCGCCGCGGTGGTGTTGCCCACGACCGTCAGCATACGCGCAATCAAGCCTGTCCGCGGCATCAGTAACCGCCACTATAGTCACGGCTCGCGTGATTTCGAGAATGATCTGTTTCTGTCGTTATAGCTTTGGGTTATAAGTACCTGGCAGCCGTTCGCCGGCCTTAATGGGCATCGATTGCAACTGTACGGAGTTACCTTGGTCACATACTTGAACACTGCGACACAATCACCCGAATGAAGCTGCAACAACTGAAATATCTGCTTGCGATAGTCGACAACGGCTTGAACATCACCGCGGCGGCCGAACGTATGTATACGAGTCAGCCTGGCGTGAGCAAGCAACTAAAATTGCTCGAAGAAGAGCTCGGACTGCAATTGTTTGTACGCAAGGGCAAGAGCCTCGATGGCATTACGGCTGCCGGGCATCAAGTGATTGATCGCGCCCGCGTGATCATGCGCGAAACGGAGAATATTCGCAGTCTGGCGGCTGATTATTATCAGGAAGAAGAGGGCGCTCTTTCGATCGCAACGACGCATACGCAAGCGCGCTATGTATTACCTGACATCATCGCCGAGTTTCGCAAACGGTTCCCGAAGATCGGATTGAACCTGCATCAGGGTACATCCGAGCAGATTGCTGACATGATTACCAACAACAACATCGATTTCGCCATTGCGACCGGATCGAAAGACCTGTTTGCAGGTTTGATACTTGTGCCCAGCTATCGATGGGATCGGGCGGTAGTGGTTCCCAAAGGCCATGAATTGACCAAGCTGGGCCGCAAACTGACCTTGCAGGATCTGGCCAGGTACCCGCTGGTTACCTACGTCTTCAGCTTCGGCGGGCAATCCTCTCTGAAGCGTGCCTTCGAAAATGAAGGTCTCGAGCCCGATGTGGTTTTTACTGCACGCGATGCGGATGTCATCAAGACCTATGTTCGCATGGGAATGGGCGTCGGAATTGTTGCCAGCATGGCGGCAGATTGCGCGGACCAGAAGGAACTGCAGGTCATTGGGGCTGAAGGATTATTTCCGCGCAGTACAACCTGGATCGGTTTCCGTAAGGATGCCGTATTGCGGCGTTACATGGTCGAGTTCGTTAAATTGTTTGCGCCACACGTGACAACGAGTCAACTGGAGGAGATCCGTCGGGCAACGACTCAGGACGAGATTGACGGACTGTTCGAACAGAACGAGCTTCCCGTTCGCGGCGCCTGTGTCGACAGTATCATCGAGGCTGCCTGATCCGGCCTAGTAGAACTCATCTCATCAATCGTCATGAGATGGATTTTAGTAAATGCGAATGCCACCGTGCCGAATACGGCTGCGTCGGTCGACCCACCAAAGTCCGCCTAAGAATCCGCCTACCAGGCAAATTCCGATCGCAGCGACGACCCAGTTCACGGGCAAACTACCTTTGTACTGATCTCGAATGCCGCTGTAGCCTGCGTTCTCCTGCTCCAGCTCAATGTTCTGAGACTCAGCTGCCTGCAATCTTGTAGCGAGATCTTCGGCGTCGCTGCGCAACGTTTCAATGGTTGCGGCCGGGGTAGCGAAGGCCAATTTCATTTCTTCAAGTTCGGCAGCCAGTGCATCTCGCTCGGCTATGGTTTCCGCAACGATCAGCTTTGCCGGTTTCTCACTTACAAGATAGGCCGATTTAACCCACCCTTCGTCCCCGTCAGGCATCCGCGCGTTTGCATAGTTGCGGTCACGCGTCAGTATTTCCATTGCCTGTCCGCTCTCGAGCATTCTAAACGGTCTCCCGCTGGTATCTGCCGACTCGTAAAGCCCCAGTCGAAGGTTGTCAGTGACGTACGCCGTGTCGGCCATTGCTGCTAGCGGCAGCAGCGCCAGGAACCCCAGAATCAATCGCATTGTCGATCTCCATTTGCCCGCAGCGAGTGTACTACACGGACGCGGCGATTCGACCTCAATTAGAGTATGCGCAATAGCGCTATTTCATCAATGCATTATTGCTCGTACAGCCAGCGCAGCAGTGCATCCTGTACTTCTTCGCCCGGCCCACGGTGGATGTCCGGGTGATTTTGCAAGACAACGACCGCGAAACGCCGGCCAGTACGTGATTGCAGGTAGCCGGCAATCGCGGTGACATGATCGATCGAGCCCGTTTTGAGGCGTGCCCTGCCGACGAGGCCCGCGTCTGTGAAGCGCTCCTTTAGCGTCCCGTCGAGTCCTGCAAGTGACAGCGATGCCAGATACTCCGGCATGTACGGCTGGCGCCAAGCGTATTTCAATAGGGCACCCATGTGCTTTGCTGTGATGCGTACTTTCCTCGACAGGCCAGCACCATTCTCGATCACGATTTCGTCGGACTCCAGTTTATTGTCGACCAACCATTTCGAGATGACCTGTATGCCGCTTTCCTCAGTCCCGGGATAGCCGTTAACTTCTGCCGCCAGCGTGAGCAACAAATTACGCGCCATAACATTGTTGCTGTGTTTGTTTACGCTGGCGATTATTTCGCCAAGTGGCAGGGACTCGAATGACAATATTGGTTGCAATGATTTCTCAATCACAACGTTGCGCCAACCACCGCTGAATACACCTCCGGATTCGAGCCACAGCGAACGAAACAGTCCGTACACATAGTCGTTATGAGACAAAGCGCTTCGATCCAGTGAATATTGCGTGCAACCGCCTGGGAAATTGCCGCTAAACGTAACTTCATCAAGTGGCATATTGGTCGTAATCGTAATTCCGCGTTGAAAACCTCGACACCTTCCTGCTACCAGGTGAAGGCGATTTTGAACACGTAAATTTTTCAGCGGTGGCTCGAGACTGACGACAACGGTGTTGGTTAACAGGTCGGGCTCAAAGTGGTAGCGAACCACTTTGAAATTCATGAGAAGAGCATTTGGAGCTACGTTATAAGCACGCAGCGGCTGGCGATCGAAAGCGGCCGGGTCGTAGTCATCAACCTCAAACCAGCTATCATCTATGAGCAAATCGCCGCTTATCTCGTTGATTCCGGCACGACGAATATTGCGGAGCATCTGCCAGACCCGCTCCGTTACCATAAACGGATCGCCATGGCCTTTGATGAGCAGGTCACCCTCAAGGCGGCCCGCTTTCAGGTCGCCTTGTACAAATACGTCCGTACGCCAGCGATACGTCGGACCGAGAATGTCCAGAGCGGCAAGTGTGGTCAACACTTTCATCGTAGACGCCGGATTTCGCGGCACATCGCCACGCCAGTTCAGCACAATTTGTCCCGAGTCGAGATCGGCAACGTAGATACTCAGTGTTTCAGCCGGAACATGTCGCAAATCAAGCGCGCTGCGAACGCCGGCCGGCAGTTGTGTATCGGCGGCATGCAATGCAGATATTGCGAATAGCAGTAGTGGCGCAATTACCTTCATTCGCGCGTTTCCGTTTGCCCCTGATTTTGCACCGTCACTCACCACGCCGCTGCCTCGCGGGCTTCCTGATCTTGTACGTTCTCAACCGGTCAGCCAGGGTGGTTGGCCGCACCCCAAGCATCTCCGCTGCTCCGCCTTTGCCAGACACCTTCCAGTTCGCCCGGGTAAGCGCGCAGATAATATTGCTTTTCTGAAAACTCCGCATGTCCGTCTCGGTAAAAATCTCATCGCTGCTCGTGGTTGCAGAGGCAATAGTGTCGAAATCCACTCTTAGACCCGGCATGGAAAGGTCCAGACGCAATACCTTCCCGGCGGACAGAATAACGGCCCTTTCAATGACGTTCTTGAGTTCCCGCACATTGCCAGGCCAGCTGTAAGCTCTCAGGTTCGCAGTCTGCGAGCGCGTAAGTGTCAACGAGTCACGTCCAAAATCTTTGCACGTCTTTTCAAGAAAGTGCTGCGCCAGTTGCACAATGTCCTCTTCACGTTCGCGCAAGGGCGGCACATCCACCGGGAAAACGCTAAGCCTGTAAAACAGGTCTTCACGAAAGTCACCCTGAACGATCAATTTCTCCAGGTCTCGATTCGTCGCGGCAATCACGCGAACGTCGACCGAACGAGTAATGTCATCGCCGACTCGCTCAAATTCGCTTTCTTGAAGTACGCGCAACAGTTTCCCCTGCAGCTCCAAGGGAATTTCGCCCACTTCATCCAGAAATATTGTGCCACCGTCCGCAAGCTGAAATCTGCCAACGCGATTCCGGTGCGCGCCGGTGAACGCGCCCTTTATATGACCAAAGAATTCACTTTCAAATAATTCTTTCGGTATCGATGCACAATTTACTTTTACCAGTGGTCCATTGGCGCGTGGACTTTGCATATGGATAGCATGTGCGACCAATTCCTTACCCACACCCGACTCACCTTGCACCAAGACATTTGCCGGCGTTTCGGCAACAGCCTCAATGCGTCGTAACATCTTGCGTAATGCGGCGCTGGTTCCAATCATTCGCCCAAAGTTCATCGCGACATGTACTTCTTCGCGCAGATAGTCGCGTTCGCGCTCCAGTTCCTCCCGAAGGCGGGCATTTTCAGCGAGAGTGCGGCGCAGCTCGCGTTCTGCCCGTCGCCACTCAGTTACATCCTTCGACGCGACGAGCATGCGATCCACCTCGCCTGAATCATCACGGTGTGAAACTGCAGACATCACGATGTCGAGAACAGTGCCGTCCTTCGCCAACATCTGACGTTCCAGATTCTTGAAATCGCCCTCGCTAATGAGGGCCTGCAGGCCACCGTCTGCATAGTATTTTCTATCTCGCAAGCTAAAAAAGTCGGTAATCGATTTACCGACAACCTCATCGCGAGTGAACCCGAGTTTGCTCAGCCAGTGGTCTGTAACGGTGACGATCAGACCATTGCCATCGACTGTGTGCAACATCGCCGGCGTCGAACGGTACAGCGTACGGTACTTGAAATTTGCTCGAGCCTGATCGGAAACCTCGGAGTACATGGCAACAGTACGCAGAAATTCTCCGCCTTTATCGTATTCTACAATTGCGTTGGTAATGCAATCGATGACCTCCCCCGACTGCGAGACAAAACTGACGGGCTTGTTTTCCAGTTTGCCGGTACGCCGTAGCGCTGGGCGTAACTCCGTGCGAATTCTCTCGGCGCACTCCGGCGTAGCGAATTCCTCCGGGCTTTGGCCGACCATCTCACCACGGGTGTAGCCCAGACGGGCCAGCATCGCGTCATTAACGTCAAGGAAGGTGCCGTGCTCCGCAATCGACGTCGCCATAATCGGCGCTTTGCGAAACAACCAGCGATAGTCATCTTGAGAAATCATCGCTGCATTCTATACGAATTTTCGTAAATTATCTTACGGTTTTTCGTAATTTACGGAATTCCGTTACTGCGTGTTATAGCATAAGTATTTGTTTTCACGCTGTTTAATAGATTGGCACGGGTTGTGCATTAGGGATGATTGACTGACCCGGATATTGCTAAACGGTGTGCCGCCAAGCGTGACACCACATTCAAAGGACATGATAATGCAAGACAATTACCTGGAAAACGGACTCGCATTGCTCGGCGCAGTGCTCATTCTTGTTGCCGTCTCCGTTGCCGCAAATACTGCATTTGCAAGCAACGCCGGTACCCTTGAATTCTATAGCGTTGCCCACAATTAGGTAGAAGATTGCAACTGTGACGGTTGCAGTCGTCCCTCGGTGGCACAGAGGCCAGGTTTCTCTCCCCCTGAATACCTGGCTGACAGCTACCGAAATCACCGGATCGGATACCGGTGAAATCGGACCAGGATGGTCCGGCGGCACCCCCCGTGCCGTTACTTCTGAGGCGCCGGAGACCGCTCCGTGTCGGACCGATTACTGATTCAGATTCTGAATACAGTGCTTCGGCGCCTTTTTTTTGTTCTGCTGTTGCTACCCGCACCTTTATTCGATGCGTTCACGATGCCCTTCAGCTCGCTCGCTTAAGTTTTGCAGATTTCGTCGGCTTATGGTGGTGCGCAGCCGCTGCAGCCAATAGCGCGCCCATGCGAATTCGATGCTCAGTATGGCCAGACCAATGGGTATGACTATAAATGCGGGTCCCGGCGTAATGATCATGACGACGCCAATCAGGAGTACTGTCACTCCAGCCACGGCGACAACAATGCGGCGCCCTGCCTTGTATGTGAAATGTACGGCTTTCCTGAACAACGAGCTCGCTCCGCATGCGACGGACTGTCAGGTTTCCTCTTCCGCCAGATGGCGATCGAGAAAATCGAGCGTACGGCGCCATGCATCGTCCGCTGACGCCATGTCATAGTTGTTGCCGGTCGGATTCGCGAAAGCATGTCCAACGCCCGGATAAATATGGATCTCGTAGTCCTTGCGCAGGTTTTCCAGTGCCCTCCGGAACGCCTCTACAGACTCGACAGTGATGCCTCGATCTTCGGCAGCGAACAGTCCAAGCAGCGCCGTGTTAACGGGTCGAAGCTTGTCTTCGTCAGCCGTTACCTGACCATAGTAGATGATGCTTGCATCAAGTTCGTCGGGCAACAGCAATGCCGCGTTGAATGACCAGCCACCGCCAAAACACCAACCCAGGGAAGCAATTCGTGGCGCGTCCGCAGTTTCGCTGACAAATTTGAAGGCTTGCAGTAAGTTTTGCCTGGCCGACTCCGGATCCTCAATCACTTCCAACATGAGTTGCCGGGCCTCAGCGGGTGACCGCGCAACATTGCCCGCAAACAAATCTACCGCAAAGACAATATAACCCTCCCCTGCAAGGCGATCCGCCATAGCCCGTATGTTGTCATTCAGGCCCCACCATTCATGGATCATAATGACGGCAGGCAAGGGCTCAAACATATCGGCAGGCGCCGTAAAGTATCCATACACGAGCTCGTCGTGATGCTCAGTGTACGGCATGGTCTGTGACACCACTGTCCTTGCCGAACTTTCTCGAGCCCCGGCGCTCGGCTGTGTCGAATCGTTCGCGTGCTCAACCGACATGGCATCCAGATTGTCACGCGCGGCAGTAATGTCCGCGTCGTCCGTCCCCTTCTGATCCGGCTCGCAACCACCGAGCATCAAAGCACACATCAATATTGCCACTATGCTTCCACTGGTCGGAAAATTGACTATGTACATACCTGTATCCTGTCTGAGTGATCCGGGAGAAACCAATTTCGGAAGACTTCCGGTTTGCCGCAAGTGTAATCGAAAAATACAGCAATACGCGATGCTTGACCTTAGACTGGGTCGCTGCCATTCAAAAATGGGCCTGATATGACCTTGCTGACTGAATCGTTGATATATCTGCTTGCCGCCGTTATCAGCGTGCCGTTGAGCCGGCGTCTCGGATTGGGCTCGATTCTAGGATATCTGGCAGCAGGTATCATCATCGGGCCTTATGGCTTCGCGTTGATTCGCGACGCAGAGCATATTCTGCATTTTGCCGAATTGGGTGTCGTCTTCCTGCTGTTTATTGTCGGCCTGGAGCTCAAGCCATCGCGACTCTGGGTGATGCGTCGCATGGTCTTCGGGCTCGGCGCAACCCAGGTCGTAGTCACCGCAGTCGCAATCGCACTTGTGGCCTGGTCTGCCGGCCTGAGCAGAAACACTGCATTTATCATCGGCCCAATCCTGGCATTGTCATCAACCGCCTTTGTGCTGCAAATGCTGGCCGAGAAAAAACAGCTTAGTGCAATTCACGGCCGTGCCGCTTTTTCGGTCCTGCTTTTTCAGGATCTTGCCGCAATTCCACTAATTGCATTGTTGCCGTTGCTCGGTGCAAAAGCATCGCTGGCCGACGGTATCAACTTCGCACAGATAGGCCTGACTGCTGTGACGATTGGCGGATTGATTGTCGGCGGACGATTTCTGTTGCGCCCAGCGTTAAGAGTTGCCGCGCGCTCTGGCGTTCCTGAAATATTCACAGCAACAGCACTCTTGGTTGTCATTGGCGCGGCACTCCTTATGCAGGTCGCCGGTGTGTCGATGGTACTCGGTGCGTTCATTGCAGGAATGCTACTTGCCGATTCCGAATACCGTCACCAGCTTGAAGCAGATATTGCGCCGTTCAAAGGACTGCTGCTCGGGCTGTTTTTCATCGCCGTAGGCATGGCCGTCAATGTCGGATTGCTGCTGGAGATTCCGGGTCGAATATTGCTGATAGTGGCATTGCTCATGATCACCAAGGCACTGATCCTGTTTGCGCTCGCACGTCAATTCGGTGTGTGCGATCGCGGCGCGGCATTGAAACTGGCCGCAGTGCTCTCTCAAGGCGGCGAGTTCGCCTTTGTACTTCTAGGTATTGCTGCGCGTAATGAAATTATCGCAGCTGCTGTCATAGACGAAATTATTCTCGCAGTCGCAGTATCCATGCTCATGACGCCGTTCATCTACAAGTTTGCGGAATTCGCAAGCGGCAAGATGGAGAAACCCGTCGAACGCATATACGACGTACCGGACAACCAGCAGCACGACGTGCTGATTGCCGGGTTTGGTCGTGTTGGCCAGATAATTGGCAGGCTGTTGAATATCGTTGGCACCCCATTCACTGCTCTTGAAAGCGACTCATCACAGGTTGATTTCGTGCGGCGCTACGGTGCGATGGTGTATTACGGCGATGCATCTCGTCTTGACTTGTTGCGCGCTGCCGGCGCTGAGCACTCAAAAATATTCGTACTTGCGGTCTCTGACCTCGAAGAATCCATGCGCATTGCGCAGGCCGTCATCCGCCATTTTCCACACTTGAAGATTATTGCGCGAGCGCGCAATCGACGTCATGCCCATAAGCTTATGGATCTCGGCATTGAACACATTTTCAGGGAAACATTGCTGTCCAGCCTGGCAATGACCGAGCAGGTGCTTACCAAGCTTGGTCACTCGCCCGAAGAGGCGAAACACATTATCGACGCCTTTAGTGAACGTGACTCCCGGCTGCTCCTCGAGCAACACGCTATTCACGATTCGGAGGAGCAGCTGATTCAGTCGTCGAAAGATTCAGCGACGGAACTTGAGTCACTATTGCGACGCGACAGGCGCGAGTGACAGGGTCATTGCCACTCGTCGTCATCCCATATCTTGATCTTGCTCTTGTCGACTTGCCGCCACTGCTGTTCACTTACGCGCATGTAATGCACGACCTTAGCAATCGTGTAGACAATGACAATCGCAATAAAAATCAGCAAAGCTATTAAACCATCGGGCATGCCGGGTATCCTGCCGGGTTTCGAACACTGAGTTTAGCATTGCACCTGTCACAGCATCGCAGCGAAAGAGCGCCAATGACCCAACGCAACGAAAATTCTCTATGGAAGAGATCCACGGCATTCTTTCGTGAAGCGCTGCGCGACAATGATGAAGATTACACGACGGGGCCGATCGGTCGTGCGCTGGGGTTACTCGCCATTCCGATGATGCTCGAAATGGCAATGGAATCCGTTTTTGCAGTCGTCGACATTGCCTTTGTCTCCCGCCTCGGTACTGATGCCGTGGCGGCCGTCGGTATAACCGAGGCGTTGATAACGGTCTTGTACGCCCTGGCGATCGGTCTGGGCGTGGGTCTCACCGCGATGGTCTCGCGCAGAATTGGCGCCAAAGATAGCGTCGGGGCCGCCAACGTGACGGGGCAGGCCATCTGGGTCGGCGCGCTGCTGGCTATCGTAATCGGTGTTGCCGGCGCGACATATGCACGTGACTTGCTCGCAATCATGGGCGCATCCGACAGCGTAATCGAGCAAGGCAAGGGATTTACTGCCGTGCTGCTGGGCGGATCGGTCAGCATCATCTATCTGTTCCTGCTTAACGCAGCATTTCGTGGCGCCGGGGACGCGACCGTAGCCCTGCGCTCACTTTGGCTCGCAAACGGAATCAATATCATTCTCGACCCCTGTCTGATCTTTGGCATCGGACCATTCCCTGAAATGGGCGTGACCGGCGCGGCTGTTGCCACGACGATTGGTCGCGGCATCGGCGTTGTCTACCAGCTCTGGTACTTGATGAACGGCCGCGGCCGCCTCGCGTTTCAGTATTGCAACCTGCGCTTTCAGCTTGCGCTTACACTGCGCATGATCCGCATCTCCGCGGGGGCAGTCGGTCAGTTCCTGATTGCCACCACTAGCTGGATCGCCATTATGCGTATCGTCGCCATATATGGCAGCAGCGCGATAGCCGCCTATACGATCGCATTGCGGATGCTTGAGTTCGTATTTCTTCCTGCCTGGGGCCTCGGCAATGCGGCGGCCACTCTCGTCGGGCAAAATCTCGGTGCGGGAAAGCCGGACAGGGCGGAACAATCCGCATGGCGCGCCGCCAAGTACAATGCAATCTTCATGGCCTGCGCTGGTATTGTTATGATCCTTTTTGCAGCACAAATTACTGGTCTTTTTACTGATCAGGCCGAAGTATTGCGCTGGGGCACGACATGTATGCAAATATTGGGAGTAGGTTTCCCAATGTATGCGGTCGGTATGGTAGTCGTACAAGCATTGAATGGCGCGGGTGATACGGCGACGCCGGTTATCCTGAACCTGATTTGTTTCTGGCTGATTCAGATTCCGCTGGCATACTGGCTTGCGGTGGCGACGCCATTAGGTCCGAACGGTGCCTTCCTCGCGATAGTGGTCTCGGAGTCGCTGTTAACGATCCTGGCTGTAATTGTGTTCCGTCGCGACACCTGGAAACTTCAAACTGTTTAAATCAAAAGGACATCTCGATGACAGACCTATCACGACTAGCCAACATTGCGGAGATCCTCAGCGCAATCATCGTCATTGGCGGCATTTTTTTCGCGCTGGTGCAGGTGCGACAAACCCGGCAACAACGACGAGAACTCGCAGCGATCGAACTGTTTCGCTCATTCGGGAGTCCGCAGTTTACCGAGGCGTACCGGACGGTATTGCATTTTTCAGACGGCCTGACAGCGACCGAAATGAAGCAGAACTATCCGTCTGGTGAGGAAAGCGCCATGTTGATCAGCACGACGATGGAGAACATCGGCGTCATGATGTTCCAGCGAATTGTGCCGGCAGCGGTCGTGAGCAACCTTATCGGCTCAAGTGCTTTCATCCTCTGGCGCAAGCTGGAGCCTTGGATTGAGGAATTGCGTGGCGAATTGGACAGCCCCTACGCATTCGAGTGGTTTCAGTGGCTCGCAATGAAGCTGCAGGAACTTCAGGATGACTCGTCACCACCCGCTTACGAGGCACACACTGACTGGGTTCCCCTGAACATGACGAACGACTTCTAGGAAAATTCGCATGGCAACCAATGGCCGCAACTCCCCGCAAGACAGAATCTTCAAAACGTGACCTGCTACGATACTAAAGACCACCGTCGCGACTAATCTGTCCGCTATGTTGAAAATAGCCAGAATAATTCTGAGCAGCACACCACTTGTCGCATTACCGGCACTGGCGGCCGATGGCCACCTGCAGACCGGAATTACCAGCGTCGGGCCGGCGAAGTTCATGTTCACGATCGCTGCGGCGCTGCTACTGACACTGATTTTTCGCTCTACCGCCAACCACCTGGCGCAGTTTGTCACTGCGAAAATCGGTCAATGGCGGATCAGGGCGGCTCTCGCCAAACGCAGTCCTGATGTACTGCATGATTTCATCTTGCCCGGTGCCTACGGTGGGCTGGCCAAAATCGATCACGCCATCCTGACTGCCGGCGGCATACTCTGCATACAGACGAAACACTACAATGGGGTTGTTTTCGGCGGCGCAGACGAGGCCCAGTGGACGAATGTGAATGGCGTCAAGCACTGTCGCTTCCTGAACCCGTTGATTCAGAATGAAGGCCGTACCCGAGCATTGCAGAATGTCGTACCGGACGTACCCGTCGCAAATCTCGTGATTTTCACGGGCGCAGTGGAATTCACGACCCCTCCTCCGAAAAACGTCATCCACGTACGCCAGCTTGAGAGCTACGTCGCCAAATTCGTCTTTGGACCCAGCAAAATCAAGGACTGGCATGCCGTCTGGCTGACCGTCAAAGCCGCAGCAATGACTGACGCTGATACCCGCAAGGACCTGCAGGCTCAGATCGGCTTTTCCTGAGCCAACGTAGCACCCTGCGGCACTAGCGATGATTTATACTTCATCGCTACTCCCCGGCTAAAGGTTGGCGAATGGAAACCACTGAAGTTCTGATCTCATCACCGATCGGTGTACTCGCGGTGCTCTGCGCAGTCGCCGCATTTTTCTTTCTGCTGGCCCAGGTCACCAAGGCCAAACTATTCAACTTCATACCGCCGCTGCTGTTCATCTATGCTACCCCGGTTTTTCTGAACAATTTTGACGTGATACCCAGCAAGTCAATCATCTATACGGGTTTGAGTACGTTCGCACTGCCGGCATTTATCGTTTTGATGCTCATCAAGGTTAATGTGCCTGCGGTTATTCGCGTCATGGGCAAGGGCGTCCTTGTCATGTTGATGGGTACCGTAGGTGTGATTGTCGGCGGTATTGTCGCCTATGTCGCGGTGCACAACTGGTTGTCCGATGACGCGTGGAAAGGCTTCGGTGCGTTGGCGGGAAGCTGGATAGGCGGCACCGCGAACATGCTTGCCACTGCGGAGATGCTGGGAGCGTCAGAGGCGCAGCTCGGTCTGGCCGTCATCGCCGATAATGTCGTCTACGTCGTCTGGTTGCCACTGCTTCTCCTGTCACGTGATTTTGCAGACAAGTTCAATAAATGGGCACGAGTGCCTGCAGACAGGCTCGAATCCATGGACGCGGCCGCTGCACTACACGTAGAAGAAGATGTAGCGCCCAAAATGCCTGACTATCTTTACCTGGCGGCCGTAATTTTCGTCATCACCGCGGTCGGTCATTGGGCGGCGCCCGTCATTGCAGAATGGATCGCGTCGTCATTACCGGCAATCAAGAGCGTGTTTTCTGAAACAACGACGCGCATTCTTCTTGTAACGACACTGGCGCTCTTGCTTTCGACAACCCCGGTATCGAAGTTGCCGAATTCGACGGCCATCGGCACTTCTCTTGTTTATATATTCGTCGCCGGCATGGGCGCACGCGCATCAGTTGCCGGGCTCGCAGAGGCCCCGGCCTTCGTGTTCGGCGCGTTTATCTGGATATTTATTCACGGCTTGTTCTGTGTTGCGGGGGCGTGGATATTTCGCGTCGACATTCACAGTGTTGCGATCGCGTCGGCCGCTAACATCGGTGCAGCCGCGTCAGCTCCTATTGTCGCGGCACACCACCGGCCCAACCTGGTGCCTGTATCTATTCTGATGGCCTTGCTTGGCTACGCGATGGGCAACTACTTGGCTCCGTTGACCGGTCAACTCGCGAGAATCGCTGCGGGGCAATAGCGATGTGGGTCGAAAAAGCGCAGAAGGCGGCAATTATTTTTGCTGCCATTGTCGCAACCATTGTCCTGATTGTCGTTCTGCTATGGCAGAACAGGTCGAGTCTCGATGCGATTGACTGGCCACTTCCAGCTGCAGCGTCTGCTGCTGCGACCGACTCAGTAACCGTTACGTGGCTGGGCGTCACAACCTTGTTGTTCGACGACGGTGAAACGCAGATTCTCATCGATGGTTTTTTTTCACGCCCGTCCCTGGCCGATATTCTGCTGGGCAGACCGGTTAACAATGACGCCGCTGGAATAGACTACGCGCTCAACAAATTTCGCATTCGTCGACTTGCTGCAATTATCCCTCTGCACAGTCACTTCGATCACGTTATGGACGTCGGAGCGATTGCGAATCGTTCCAGCGCCTCGATTCTTGGTTCCGAATCGACCGCACAAGTGGCCCGTGGAGCGGGTGTACCCGAAGACCAGATCACGGTCGTAACGGACGAGCAGACCTTTCAGTTCGGAGACTTTACGGTCACTCTGCTGCCATCGATCCACGCCCCAATCGGCTGGCGCGGCGCCATCCCTCTGGACGGAAAAATTGAGGAAGCGCTTCTAATGCCGCAACCAATCGGCAGCTGGCGCGAAGGCGGTAGTTTTTCGGTGCTGATTGCGCACCCTCAGGGTACGATACTTGTCCACGGCAGCGCCGGGTACTTGGAAGATGCATTGCAGGGTGTGACAGCTGATGTCGTTATGCTTGGAGTCGCTGGCCTGCGATCACTGGGTAAGGGGTACGCTGAACGCTACTGGCAAAATCTTGTCACAACGACGGGTGTTCATAGCGTCTATCCCATTCATTTCGATGACTATACTCAGCCGTTCGGTACGGTTGTTCTCGGGCCAAAGTTTCTTGACGACTTTGTCAAGACAGCAATATGGCTGGAAGAATTTCGCGATCGTTGGGATGCCGATACATCGTTGTTCGTACCGGAGTTTGGCAAGCCAATCGAAATACTGGCTCAGCCTGCGGCAGTGAACTGATCCTTCGTCAGCTTCTGCAACGACTCGCAGCCGTCGATCAGCGCTTCTTTTTGTATGCGACTCATTCGCTTGACTCGATATTCAAGTCGCAAGGCAGTCGCTCTGTCTCCGGCAATTTCTGAGTAGACAAGCTTGAGCGGCCCGCGACCGCGCAGGTATTTTGCACCTCGCGGGCTTGAACTGTGCTCAACCATGCGTTTGTCCACATCGACCGCGATGCCCGTGTAGTAAGTATCATCGCCACAAAGCACAATGTAGAGGCTGAATTGAGTATTCGCCACTGTCAGGCGTTGCCGCCAACCAGCCTGTCACCAAATATTCGGAACGCTCCCGCCTCAATACTTTCCTGGTTTTCTGTCGTATCTGCCCAAGTCAAAACTATCTCCGCCGTACCATCGAGTTCTGCGGCCGGCTCGTGCAGTCGCAACGTCAAGACATTGCCCGTCATCGCCGCTTCCTTGATGAGGTTGTGCCCGCCGAATTGCTGATCGTTGATTTCGACATATATCGACTCATTGAAATCATCGTCGACGGTGCGCATCAGCAGCAGGTAATCGGAAATATCTCCTTCGTCCGTCGTTTTCGCAAAAAACAACATTGTCGCGTTGTCCTTTACATCGAAGGCGACGGTGTCATATTGGCGGCTCTCAGCCATTGCATTTCCTGCCTGACAAGAATGCGGTGTGAACCAATGAGATACGACTAACGGCGGGCAATGTCAAACATCAGGCTGTGACTCTTCATTCAGGACCGCGTCGATCAGGGCATCTTTGTCGTACCAGATGTCGCTGAGCCAGCGATGCATGCGACGTCGAAATTCACGATCATGCTCGTAGTTCCCAACTATCAGCCAGTCTTCCAGTGAACGTTCACGAATATCGATAATGACGCGCACATGAGTTCCGCAACACATATCCCAGAAACGCGCAGCTCCACCAGGATAAATCAGCGTGGTATCCACAACGCTCGTGAATAGTTCTCCCATCGACGACACGGCCATGGCGAAGCCGCCCGCGCGCGGCTGCAGCAAATTCCGGTATGGCGAATTCCGCTCTGCACGTTTTTCCTCGCTAAAGCGAGTCCCCTCGATGAAATTGAGTATCGAGGTCGGCGTATCGTAAAATTTTTGGCAGGCACGGCGCGTCGTTTCCAGATCTTTGCCTTTCATATGTGGATTCTTCGCCAGGAATGATGGCGAATAACGCTTCATGAACGGCATGTCCATCGCCCACCAGGCAATGCCCAACAACGGAAACCAGATTAGCTCCTGTTTAATGAAGAATTTCAGAAAAGGCATGCGCCGATTGAGGACATGCTGCAGGACAACGATATCAACCCAGGTCTGGTGATTCGTTATCACAAGATACCAGCCGTCGCGGCGCAGACGTTCAACGCCACGTGCCTGCCAATCAATCGACGCGCCAGTGCGCAGAATCACAGTATTGATACTGACCCAGTTCTCACCAATCATCATCAACACTCGGGTAACGCTACGTCGCAATACTGGTATTGGCAGCAACAACTTCAGTATGGCCAGCAAGATTAACGGCACAAACCAGAAAATCGTATTGAATGTCATCGCGCCAAAGACGAGAACACCGCGCAAATTGCGAAGAAATCTGGTCACACAATCCGACCTGGTACCAAAGTGGATGCATATCTTAGCTGAATCGGCGCGTACTATTTGCGAGTTTGCCGGCTTGCTGCGCCCACGGCCTTGCAGTACGGTGAGCACATGAACGGAGGCAGCGACGGCGAGCTAACACCGCAAAATGCGCTTGCGGCAATCGCAAAATCGGCAGATGGCCTTTACGCTGTTCTGCTCGAGTACGGCAGTATGGAACTCGGCTACTACAAGCCGGTGATTGAGGATAAGCAGCAGCCGCACGCCCAAGACGAGATCTACATTGTCCAGACCGGTAGCGGCACTTTCGTGCGCGGCGACGAACACGTTCCATTTGCCGCGGGCGATGCGTTATTCGTCGCAGCCGGAGTGGAGCATCGCTTCGTCGACTTCACCGACAATTTCGCGGCCTGGGTAGTGTTTTACGGCCCGCAGGGGGGAGAGTAAATGCGACTCGCTGCCATTTTAGCGCTGCTGATCAGTCTGTCTGCTGCTGCTGACATCTCGCGCTTGAGTTGGCTGTCCGGCTGCTGGGCCTACGATGACGAAGAACCTGGTTCGGGTGAATACTGGATGTCGCCCGTCGGTGGCACGATGATTGCGGTTAGCAGAACCGTGCGCAACTCAAAAACGATCGCCTATGAATACTTGCGCATCGAAGAGACCGGAGAGAAATCTCTGGCACTGTTCGCCTCGCCGTCAGGCCAAAATACAGCACGATTTGACATGGTGAGCCTTACAGAAAATGAAGTTATCTTTGAGAACCCCGAACACGATTTCCCGCAACGTATCATTTATCGCCTGAACGACGAAGGCGGGTTGCTCGGTCGCATCGAAGGTCAGTCCGGCGGTCGACTCAAAGCCATTGATTTTCCCATGAGCAGAGTCGATTGCGAGAGCTTTAGCCAGTGACCTGGCGGGCCGCGCTACTGCTGGCCGTCGGTCTGGCGACGATCATTGCGGCGGCACTTGCAGATCCTGTTGCCCAGGATCCATTGTATCACCAGTTCAGCGATCGCAGATCGTTTGCCGGAGTCCCGAACTTCCTCAATGTCATGTCCAACTTGCCCTTTCTCTTCGTAGGGGTGTCGGGCTTGATTTTCGTCTCGCGGCACGGCGATACCGTGGCTCCTGGCATGAAGCTGGCCTGGCTGGTGTTTTTCGCCGGAATCACGCTCACATGCTTCGGCTCCGCTTACTATCATCTGCAGCCAGGTAATGAACCCCTGGTCTGGGATCGACTGCCGATAACGATTGGTTTCATGAGCCTGGTTGCCATCGTTGTCGCCGAATACAGATCGGCGCGTATCGGTGCAGCGGTCTTGCTGCCGCTTCTCTTAATTGGTTTTGCCTCGGTCATGTACTGGTCGCGCACCGAATTACTTGGAGTCGGGGACTTACGACCCTACGCTGTGGTGCAGTTTCTCCCGATGTTGCTGATTCCAATCGCTCTGCTGTTATTTCCGTCGCGCAGCGACCTGGGACGTTACATCTGGATGATGTTCGGAATTTACCTGGCAGCGAAGCTTTTCGAGTGGTTCGACAGCGACATTTACGCCGTCGGTGAACTCCTCAGCGGTCATTCAATCAAACACATCGTCGCGTCGCTGGCGCCAGCAAGCCTGCTGTATGGACTTTCGCAGCGGCGAAGAAGCGGGCAGGCGCATGGGTGACATCGGCTACAACGGCGAGTGCCACTGCGGAGCAATTGGCTTTCGTTACAAATGCGCCGCCAGCCCGGCGAAATGGTCTGTGCGTGCCTGCCAGTGTCGGTTTTGCCGCACTCACGATGCCCTGAGTACGTCGGACCCCGCCTCGCATATCGTCTTTAAGGCGTCTGATCCTGCGCATCTGCAACGCTATCGCTTCGGCCTGAAGACGGCCGATTTCTTGCTCTGCAGAAACTGTGGTGTGTATATCGGCGCTATTATTGAAACGCCGAACGGCCGATTTGGCATAATTAACATGCGCGCGCTCACGCCCCAGCCTGATAATTGCGCGACGGCCCTCCCCATCACTTACGACGGCGAGTCTGTTGCTGACCGCGTCGTGAGACGCGAGGGTCGCTGGTCTCCTGCAAGCGGCGTTTCCTGGTAGAAACAAACACAACATATCGTTACCATGCGTCGCGCCGACGGCCGCCGGCGCATTACCCAGTTGCTAAGGATTATAGATTGATGAAAGTTGCAAGAAAGATCGATGGCAAAGCAAAAGCAGCAAAGCTCACTGAGTCCATCACCCTGGAAACCGCGACGCTGCTCGAGGAACACGGCATCAAACCAGGTCTCGCTGTCGTCATAATCGGCGAGAACCCTGCTAGCCAGGTCTACGTGCGCAATAAGAAACGCACGGCCGAGTCCTGTGGCTTTCATTCAGTGCAGCACTCCCTCGCTGACGACGTTTCGGAACAAGATGTCCTGCAACTGATAGACGAACTCAATAATGACCCGGCGATACACGGGATTCTTGTCCAGCTACCCTTGCCGGAACACCTGGATGAACTGACCGTTACGCAGGCGATTTCGACGGCGAAAGATGTCGATGGCTTTCACCTTGTCAATATCGGCAAGCTGACAGCAGGCCACATGGCCGATACATTCGTGCCCTGCACCCCCGCGGGTTGCATGCTGATGATCGAAGATGAGATTGGCCCTGATCTGTCCGGCAAGAATGCCGTCGTCATTGGACGCTCCAACATAGTCGGTAAGCCAATAGCGGCCTTGCTGTTACAGGCTAACGCAACGGTAACGATCACACATAGTCGCACCAAGGATCTGCCACGGGTTGTCAGCGGCGCTGACATCGTTGTCGCGGCGGTCGGACGTCCGAACATGGTCAAAGCAGACTGGGTCAAGGCCGGCGCCATCGTTATCGATGTAGGTATCAATCGAGTTGAGCAAACCATCGATGGCGAAACCAAATCTCGCCTGACCGGTGACGTTGACTACGACGATGTCAGCACTGTCGCGGGAGCGATAACACCAGTCCCGGGTGGCGTCGGGCCGATGACGATTACCATGCTCATGGCCAATACGCTGCGTTCCGCGCAGCGTGCTGCCGGGCTCGACGGCGAATAAGAAGAACTCTTTGCTGCTTGGGCGTGTAGCGTTATTCTTCTACTGGTTGCAAAGTAAATCGAAACGTCCGACATGACTTTATTGATTGCAGGGGCTCGCCCTCTTTCAGCGGCCTGAATGTTGATGCCCTGACTGCTCGAATCGAAGGTTTCTCAAAAGCGCGATTGGTACTGTTGCGTACAGCGATACGCCGCGGCCGCCCCTGCCGGTCAATGTCAAAACACACCTGTACTTCACCTTCGACGCGATCGCGTCTTGCCTTGCGTGGGTACTCCGGTGCAACTGTATATGAGGGTAAGCGCTTGGTATCGGTGCCAGTTATCCGGGCGAACAACGGGCCATCGTCGCTGAGTACCGTGGCAGATGCGATGACAAGTGTGAGTGCAACACCGCAGAAGCCACAGCGGAACATCATTCAACCACGTCGACAGCTATGTTGGGCGTGGGCGGCTTGGTTATGCCGCGCCGTTCGTCGATAAAAATTTCCTCCGTCACCGGTGCAACTTCGTCCAGGTACATGCCCCTGACTTCTTTAAGGCTTTCCGATCGTGGGTTGAGTTCTTGCCCGCGACGGATATCCGCTTCAGATTCCTCATATTTCTCCAGGAATAAATAAACGAGTGCGCGATTATTGTATGAACGCCAGTGATTTTCGTGACGCTCAAGTACCCAGTCGCAATGCACGAGAGCCGTCTCATATTGCTCAAGCATTAGAAAACCGGCACACAAATTTGCGTGTGCGGCCGTTAGCTCGTGCTGGCCGTGGGCTGACTTCAAACCAAGCAACGTCAGACGAACACCCTCTTCGCCATCGCCGGACATCAATGCATTGGCGCCGTCGTATAGAGCAATATTGCGTGGCCCCAGAACGGTTTTCGACCCCGGGTCCAGGTCCTGAGCCACGCAGACCTGCATTGCCGACAACGCCAATACGGCGAGCAATAACTGCCAGGGCTGCATTGCCTAGCCTCCGAGCTCAAGATGGCTGGCAAAGAAACCGGTCGTCCGCTGCCAGGCCAGATCCGCAGCCTCCTGATCGTAGCGAGGCGTCGTGTCATTGTGGAAGCCATGATTGACATTCGGGTAGTGATAGTTGATGAATTCTCTGTCAGCCGCCTGCAGTGCTGCTTCGAATTTCGGCCAGCCTGCGTTGACGCGCTCGTCGAGTCCGGCGTGGTGCAGCATCAGTGGCGCCTGTATGGCTGACGCTTCAGTGGCATCTGGATGGCGTCCATAAAATGCGACGGCTGCACCGAGATTCGCAATACGGACGGCCAGCCGCATCGACATGCCACCGCCGAAGCAGAAACCGACCGCGCCGACCTTGCCTGTACAATCCGGGTGTTCCTGCAGAAAATCTACGGCCGCGACAAAGTCTTCTACCATTTCGTTATGGTCGCGTTGCCGCTGTAGTGCCCGGCCATCATCATCATTTCCCGGATAGCCACCCAGAGGCGTCAGCGCATCGGGGGCAAAAGCAATGAAACCTGCCACAGCCAGGCGCCGGGCGACATCCTCCACGTACGGATTCAGCCCTCGATTTTCGTGGATTACGACGACGGCCGGCAGCCTGTGCTGCGTCACGGCTGGTCGGACGAAATACCCCTTCATAACACCGCCGCCTTCGGGCGAAGCATATTGCTTGTAACTTGCCGCGATTGTGATGTCGTTCGGATCAACCTGCTGCGCAAGAGAATAGTCCGGGCTCAGACTCGCAAGAATTGCGGCGGCTGTTGTCGCGGACGCAGTGATCTTTGCTACCTGGTCCAGGAACTGTCGGCGATTGATTTGACCATGGACATAACCATCAAACAGCCGCATTACCCGACCGTCGATGCCCGTGTCGCTAGCCACTTATATAGTGCTCCAGGTGCTCAATCTCCTCCTGCTGGTCTTTGATAATCGCTTCGACCAGGTCGCCAATGGAAATCACACCGACCACCGCGCCTTCGTCGACCACCGGAAGATGCCTGATTTTGTATTCGGTCATGAGGGCCATACAATGATTGACTGTCTTTTCAGGCGACGCCGTTCGTACGCGGGTCGTCATGATTTCCGACACTTCTGTCGTTTCTGAAGAGCGGCCTTTTATTATGACCTTACGGGCGTAGTCGCGTTCGGTGACGATACCTTTTAGCTCATCGCCTTGCATAACCAGAAGTGAGCCAATCGCCTTGTCCGCCATGAGTTTGATCGCGTCGAGAACCGACTCGCCCATGGTGATGGAAAAAATATCACTGCCTTTCGAATCAAGCAGATGTTTAACGAGTTTCATGCTGCCTCCCCATTGGTATTCACACCTTCGAGTGAGTGTTCCTGCGAGGATATTCTAGCATTTATGCCACTTAGGGAAGCTCTGATCAATTAAGTGATTCTCTGGCCTACGGCCTGCCCGGCAATTAAGGCGCGCTTTTGCTGGCATTACGGGCTTACGTCGAGAAAGCGCAACGCCGAGTGTCGGGCAGACCTGAGGCCCCGAAGGGCGCGGCCTGAAGTGCATATCTGCGGTGTTGTGCTTCTAGCCAAGGACCAGGCCATTGCCACCGAAGCACGCCGTGCATCTCTGCGCTTCAGATCGCGCAGAGTTGCGCTTAATTGATCAGAGCTTCCCTAAGTATCCTCTTGGACTGTGCCGCGAATATCGGAATACGTCAGGCCGCCACTACCATCACCAGTGATAATCAGATCCTCTTCCACATCACTGATCTTGATGCTCCCCGAGCCATCGTCGATAATGACCGCGATGCCCTGCGGCACCTTGACTTCGATATCGATGCGGCCGTCGTCACTGCCAAAGTTCAAGAAACCATGCTCGAACCACGCCTTGAGGTGGGCTACAGTGCCCTTTTGCTCCAGCGATAACGTCATATTTCGCTCGATTATTTTCATTGCTTCGTCAACATTGGTGTCAGAAATTTCGATCACCGCTTTAACAGAGATAGCACTGGCCCCAGCTACACCTTTGATATCCATACTGCCCGCGCCAGCATCAATCGAGAGTACCTCTGTGTCGTCTGTATCGAGCTGCAGATAACGGGTCTCGGTATAGTCGTTCATCGCCGCATGTGTCAGGCTGGCCACGAACATTGCCATAACAATAAAACTGCGCATGTGTATCCCCTCTTGGCATTTTGCGTGCGTCATATACAAGTAAGACGCCGGTCAACGGGATTTGGTTGCAAGCGTTCCTAAATTTCATCGTCCCGCGTCAGATAGGCGGCCAGGCGTTGCTCCAGTTCGGACGCCGGCAGCCATTGCCCGCGCAACATGACGCCGTGAATCCGGCGGCTGTTGCGAATATCTTCGAGCGGGTTCGCATCCAGCAGAATGAGATCCGCCTCCTTGCCGACAGCCACGACTCCCGTATTGGAGCCAAGGAACTTCGCCACGGCGCTGGTACCTGTCTGCAAAGCCTCATAGGGCGTCAATCCTGCAGCAACCAGAACATCCAGCTCTCGGTGTGCCGAGAAACCGGGAACATTAAATATCTGCGGCGCGTCCGAGCCCAGCAACAGCCCGGCTCCTGAGTCGTGCAATGCCAGTATCAATCGCCGCCGCAAGTCGATCGCCAATGCCGCTGTCTCAGGATCAAAGCCGCGTTCGGCCAGTTGCCGTTCCTTGGCTATCACCCAGTCGTTGACTGTCGATTCGGGCACGTAACGCATCTCAGACCTGTTCCTGAGATCCGTTACCGAGGTGCCGTCGACCATTTGCTCGACCAAGACCTGCGTTGGCACGTTCCACGTACCCGCCATGGCCGTTGCTGCCGCAAGAGCAGCAATCTTTTCAGAATCAAGCTCGCGCGCCAGCATGACATCAAAAAAACCACCGAAACCACCCGAGCCATGGCTGTCTGGCGGCAGTAATGCCACGAAATAACCGTCGAGATGATCGATGGTGGCCATGTGACTACGCAAAGCCTCTCTTACACCGGCCGCTACCGGCACATGCCCGGCATAGGGCATACCCAGTTCATTCGCTGTTGCGGCAAGCGCCGCAAATTCCTCTGCTGTCAGACCGGGGTGTACCTTGATAAAATCATAGCCTGCTGCATGCTGCTCGCGCACTTGTCGCGCGGCATCCGCAGCGCTCGACACCGAGCGACCGTTCAGAGACGGACCCGACGTTACAAAGCGCGGTCCGAACACCTCACCAGCTTCAAGTCGCGCACGCAAATCAAGGTGCGAGTACTGGCCCAGCATGCCACGAATCGTGGTGATGCCATTGGCAACGAACAGTGTAAACAACCTGTCGATCTCTGCTGGCCGGGTTCCGGTCACGTGTGCATGCATTTCTGCGAGCCCCGGCATAAGAAAACGGTCGGTGCCATCGACAATCTTCGCGTCTTCAGGGATGGGCACAGATTCCACAGGTCCGATATTGGCAATCTTGCCTCGCGCCACGATGACTGTCTGACCGCTTAGAACAACTTCCGTGGTCATCGGCACAATGTTCACATTAACAAACACCGTCGTATCAGCGCCCACAGGAACGACGCCTAAAACGGCGATGCAGAGCAGTAAGAATCGTTGCAACTTCAGCATTCGGAGTCCGTACCCATATTGCGCACTCGTGTCAGTGTGTCCTGGCTAATATTTCCGCCGCAAATAATGACGACCACATTCTTGTCGCGAATTTCATCTTTGCGACAAATCATGCCAGCGATGGCGACACCGGCCGCACCTTCTATCGTGTGACCTTCGCTGTCCATGTATTGGCGCATCGCCGCTCCAATCTGTTGTTCGTCAACAAGCACGAATTCATCGACGACTGCTTGAGTCAGGGGAAAGGTCATGGTGTCCGCCTCAATACCGCCGGCGGTACCGTCGGACAACGTGGGTTCACTTTCAAGTTGCAGGATTCTGCCGGCCTCGATTGAGTGCGCCATGACCGCCGACGCGCGTGGCTGACAGGCGAAAATTCGGATGTCGGGATTGTGGGTTTTCAGCACACTGCCAACTCCTGCTATCAACCCACCGCCACCCACCGCAATAAATGCGGCATCGATAGCTGGCAATTGTTCAACAATCTCTATGCCGCAGCTGCCCTGCCCCGCGACGACCTCCTCATCGTTATACGGAGACAGGTAAAACAATTCATTTTCTTGAGCGTACTCGCGTGCATGTTGTTCGGTGTCAACACCATCCGTGCCAAAGAATCGGACATCGCCGCCATAACTCCTGATAGCGTCGACTTTCGCCGACGAAGTTTGTTCTGGCACGAAGACAATGCCGCTGGCACCAAGCTTCTTTGTTGCGCAAGCAACCGCTGCACCATGATTGCCGGTTGAAGCCGTAACACATCCTGTGCTGCGTTCTTCGTCTGACAGTGTCAGCAGCCGATTGGTCGCGCCGCGCAATTTGAACGATCCCGTCGTCTGCAGGTTTTCGAGTTTGAAAAACACGTTGGCAGCAAGGTTCGCACTGAATGCCTCTGAGCGCCGTAACGGTGTGTGAATAATGAAATCGCAAATCCGCTCGGCAGCCTGTCGTGCGCGGGTCGCAGTGATTTCGATGATCTCGCTCATTATGCCAATCTATCGCAATACGCATGTTGTAACCATATTCGGTGTGCGGGCTTTACAATAACTGGCGGATGGGCGCAGTTCGTTGCACGCCCGTTTCAGCTGTGCAACGATCACGCTTCGTTTGACAAAGGCACACCTGTCGAAAGGCAGGGTCGCAAAGCATCCGGTCTACGGGTCTTCATGATCTACGATAGCGGGGTTACCAACACGATACTTCACTGCGTCTGCGGTGGAACCGTCGCGCACTTGGTGTCTTTGGCAAGTTTGTCTGCTGCTGGAGGCGCCAATGAAATTACAAGAATTCTACGACACGGGTCGATTCGTACAACGTCCATCCCGTCCCGGCACTCGTACGCCGGCACATCTCGCTCAGCTAATGAGATACTTGTCGGGCGAGGCAAATATCGCACAACCGATTCGACCCCAGGGAACGGGTACCTCCAATACCGATTGCAATACCAGTGTGACGGGAACTGTACTCCGAACAACACGCCTCAACCGTATCATATCGATTGACACCTATAATCATACGGTGACCGCCGAAGCCGGTGTGACCCTGGGTGACTTGATTGCCGCCCTTGCCGTCAAAGGCCTTGAACTGATCGGCAACTACGACCAGACAGAACGCACCCTGGGTGGCGCACTGGCCGCACCGTGCATCGGGGCCGGAATTGGCCATCAAGCTTCATTCCTCTCGAGCCAACTCATTAGCCTGAAGGTCATAACGTCCCGCGGTCGCATGATGAAAATCTCGAACTCACAGCAACATCTGCTAAGTGCGTTTCGAATGAGCTATGGCATGCTGGGCATAATTTACGAAGCGACGCTGCGCGTACAACAAATAACAACCTTTTCTGCGAGTCACCGAAGCCTGACCGTAGACGAATTCGCTGCCGTCTTGGAGCGGCTGGCAGCCGGTAGTATCGGGCTAAAGTTTTATCTGCTGCCACATAAGAATCATGTGTATGTCGACTTGAGGCGTTATGAAACGACCCCTGGCAACTCGTATCGGGCGCCATGGAAAATAAAAGACTGGGGTGAAAGCACGGTTCTCCCGCATGTATTCAAGTCGCTGAGTCGCGTCTTGCCCATTCCGTCAGTTCGATTCCAGATTATCGACAAACTATCGGCAGCGACACACGGACTCCTCACGACGAGGCTCGTCAATAGCGGCAACAATGCATGCGGCAGGCGCAGACGCAAGAGTCCTGGCAATCTGCTTTACTCAACCTGGTGTTTCCCGGCTGTCGATTTTTCAATTGTAATCAAAGCCTATACTAGATTTTGCCAGGAGATTTTTGAACGCACAGGATATCGATGCGATATGCCCGCAACCGGGTTTCGTGTTGGCCGCGACCGCAGCGCATTGCTGTCGCCATCGTTCGATGAAACGCTTATCGCTTTGCAAACGATATCGACGCAGTCCCGCGGCTGGGAGGACTTCGCGATTGACTTGGCAGACTTCGCCGAAAATTGGGGCGGCATCCCGCTGTTTAGCCAGTCGCTCGCGCTGCGTGATGGATATGCATCGCAAATCTACACAAGTCGACTGGAGTTTTTCCGCAAGATCCGGCGACAAATGGACCCCGAAAACCGCCTCCTCAATCCCTACCTGGCGCGGAATTTCGAATAGTGTCAGGCACTGCGCAGGTGCGATAACTCAGCCAACCTGTCGCGTTTGCGCGCACATGCGCCTGGAATTTCGACCCCGCGCTTTACTCCTGCGGTCAGGATTTTTGTATACGGCTGTTTTATAAGTCTTTTTTGGGTTCCTCAACTTTCTGCTGTAAATCGCTGGTATTTATATATCGGACTGATAGTATGCATCGCCCCGATATATGCGCGGACCACTGCTGGAAGACAACTCATGGACGTAAAAACAGTTTGCCTCGGAATGCTGACGGATGGAGAGGCGTCCGGCTACGACCTGAAGAAGCATTTTGAATCGACATTCGGTCACTTCTTTGCTGCTGGCTACGGCTCTATATATCCAGCGCTGTCATCGCTGGCGGAACAGGGCCTCGTAAGCTGTGAGCATATTCCGCAAGAAGGCAAGCCTGACCGCAAGGTCTATCAGATTACGACTGCAGGTCACACATATCTGTTGAAGGCGCTCGAAGATCCGGCGCCCAGTCACAAAGTTCGCTCGGAGTTTCTTGCGACGATGTGTTTTGCACATTTGATGAGCTCTGAACAAGTCGAATTAGTTCTGGACAGCCGCATTGAAGACACCGAGCGCTACCTCACCATGTTCTCGAAAATCGAGTGCGACGGCATGCAGGACTGGCCTCCTGGCATGCGTTTCGTCCTGGGTTTTGGCCGGGCCGTTACCGAGGCAGTAAAGGCATACGTTGAAAATAATCGGCACTTACTGGCCGAGGAACACAAAGCGCAGACGGCAATCCGATAAACGGCTGACCGAGCAGACCCTAAAACAGGAATACAGACAAATGCAATTGGGCAATATTGAGCGTTTCAAATCGTGGCTGATATCAGCGGGAATGGTAGTGGCTGTCAGCCTGTGGCTGATCTCGGGCCAGTTCGGAGACTCCACGGAAGTCGCCACATCTTCCGTGATAACCGATGCGGGCAGAAACGCGTCGAAAAACGCCGTTCGAGTCCGTACGCAATCGGCCGAAAAAGTGATGCGGACAATCATCGTAAACGGTAAAACCGCCCCCGCAAGAAGCGTCGAATTGGCAGCGGAAACCGATGGTCGGGTCGAATACATTGGTGCCGCGCGAGGCGCCAGCCTGCAACGCGGCGTCGTCATCGCGCGATTGGACAAACGCGACCGGGAAGCACGTCTTGCGCAAGCAGAGGCCACCGTCAAGCAACGTGAAGTCGAATACGAAGGTCGTGCCAGGTTGAAATCCGCGAGTTACGTTTCAGAGGCGCAACTCCAGGAAGCCGTCGCGCTGCTGCAAGCCGCCAGGGCAGAGTTGACGCGCGCTCGGCTCGACCTCGACTATATGACTATCGACGCCCCCTTTGACGGGGCGTTGCTGTCGCGGGTTGTCGAAGTTGGCGATTTCGTCAAGCGTGGGGATCCAATTGCTATTTACGTCGACAACCTCACCATTATCGTATCGGCGAATCTCTCGGAATTTGACGCTCGCTTTGTTGATGTTGGCGATAACGCCCAGGCCACCCTTGCTACGGGTGAAACGGTGCGCGGACGGATACGCTATGTTGCGCCCGTCGCTGACGAGGCGACTCGAACATTCACCGTGGAGCTGGAGGTCGACAATGCCGACGGTGCGTTGCGCGTCGGCGGCACGGCCGAACTGCACATCCCGGCCGAGGAGGTGTTCGCTCACAGGATCGCCCCTTCACTGCTAACTCTTGATGACGCCGGAAATGTCGGCGTCAAGATCGTCAATGACGCTGGCCTGGTGGAATTCGTCATTGCCGACATTGTGATGTCATCAAATGACAGCGTATGGCTCGCCGGCCTGCCGCAGACGGCGACGATAATCACAGTCGGGCAGGGCTACGTGACCAACGGTTCTGTCGTCGCAGCGATCCCGGAAGCCAACGTCAACACTACCGTCGCTATTCGGACCCCTGGCGAGGCTCACGACTAATGGGAATCATCGAGTCAGCGATGTCACGGTCACGGACTGTGATCCTGTCACTGCTGGTCGTCCTGATCGGCGGCATCGTCGCCTATACGTCGATCCCGAAAGAAGCCGAGCCGGATATCGAAATCCCGATCATTTATGTGAGCATCTCTCACGACGGAATCTCCCCGGAAGACGCGGAACGACTGCTCGTGCGGCCCATGGAGCAAGAACTGCGTTCGATCGAAGGCATCAAGGAAATGACCGCTAACGCGTACGAAGGTGGCGCAAATGTGCAGCTGGAGTTTGACGCGGGCATCAATACGGACAAAGCACTGCAGGATGTACGAGAGAAGGTCGACAAAGCCAAGGCGAAGTTGCCCGGTGATACAGATGAACCGACCGTCAACGAAGTCAAGATGTCGCGCTTCGACCCAATGCTCATATTAAACCTCGCCGGAAACGTGCCGGAGAGGATGCTCACGACTATCGCCAGGGACCTCAAGGAAAAACTGGAAGCCCTGAGTGGCGTCCTTGAAGTCAATCTTATCGGCACGCGCGAAGAACTCATGGAAGTCATCATCGATCCGCTGGCAATGGAAAGTTATGGTCTGGACCAGGCGCAGATCATTAGTTTTGTCACGCGCAACAATCGACTTGTTGCGGCCGGCGCCCTGCATTCCAGCGCAGGTAGATTTCCCGTCAAAGTACCCGGAATTTTTGAGAGTGCCGAGGATGTGCTTGACATGCCGATCAAGGCTGTCGGCGATCGCATTGTGCACTTCAAAGACATTGCCAAAGTGCGGCGCACCTATAAAGATGCCGAAAGTATCGCGCGGCTGAACGGTAAACCCGCTCTTGCGATTGAGGTCGTGCAACGTGCAGGTGCAAACGTCATCGACACCATCGCGGCTGTCAAAAACATTATTGTTGAGGAGCAAGCCTATTGGCCGTCCGAAATTGAAGTCATCGCCTCACGCGACAAGTCGAAAGACGTGCAGGACATGTTGTCCGAACTTCAGAACAGTGTCCTGATCGCCGTACTCCTGGTCTTCATCGTCATCATCGGGATTCTTGGAATTCGCTCCGCCTTACTCGTCGGCATTGCCGTCCCGGGCAGCTTCCTGATGGGCATCCTGCTTATCGGCTCGTTTGGCATCACAATCAATATGATGGTGCTGTTCGCCCTGATCATGGCTGTCGGCATGCTCGTGGACGGCGCCATCGTGGTTACCGAAATGGCCGACCGCCGCATGGCCGAGGGCGAATCCCGCTACGACGCATATTCACGCGCTGCAATCCGGATGGCCTGGCCTATCATTGCGTCAACCTGCACGACTCTGGCCGCCTTCGTGCCTTTGGCATTCTGGCCAGGCACAACCGGCGAGTTCATGAAGTATTTGCCAATCACTTTGATCGCCGTCCTTTCCGCGTCGCTGGTCATGGCATTGTTGTTTGTGCCAACACTCGGCTCGATTTTCGGCAAAACAGGCGCAAGCACCGCAGAAGCGCGGCGCAACCTGACCGCCGCAGAGACCGGTGACTTGAACACAGTGACGGGATTCACCGGTCGCTATATCCGTTTTCTGCGCCGCTCACTGCAACATCCCTGGCTTGGTGTCGCTGGCGTGACAACATTACTGATTGCTGTATATGTCGCCTTCGGAATATTTGGCAAGGGCGTCGAATATTTTCCGGATGTCGAACAACCGTTCGGCATGGTCGACATTCGCGCGCGTGGCGACTTGTCGACCACAGAGCGTGATTTCCTCGTGCGTCAGGTCGAAGAACGCGTACTGGGTATGCCGGAAATCGAGTACGTCTATGCCAAAACCGGCAGCAACGATCGGGGCGCCGAAGATCAGATAGGGTCCCTGACCTTAAACTACATCGCGTGGGACAAACGGCGCCCGGCTGACGAGATTCTCGCCGACATCCGCGCGAACACGAGCGACCTCGTCGGCATTCGGATAGAGACGCGCAAACCAGACCCCGGCCCACCGATCGGCAAGCCGATTCGCATCGAGTTTTCGTCTCGCTTCCCCGATCTTCTGGAGCCGGCCGTCGGCAACGTTCGTGCACTTTTGGAACAGACGCCTGGCATCGTCAACATCGAAGACAGCCGCCCCCTGCCGGGCATCGAGTGGCAGATCAAAGTCGATCGTGCGGAGGCTGCGCGTTTCGGCGCCGACATTTCACTTGTTGGCGCAATGGTTCAGCTCGTGACCAACGGTATCAAGATCGGTGAGTACCGTCCGGACGATAGCGATGACGAAATCGATATTCGCGTCCGTTACCCGGAAGGCAGCCGTACTCTCGCACAACTTGATGCGTTGCGAATTCCGACGCAACAAGGACTCGTTCCGATCAGCACATTTGTTAAACGCGTGCCGGTGCAAAGAACAGGCACAATTCGCAGGACCGACATGCGCCGCACGATGACCATCGACGCGGATGTCGACAGCAGTTATCTGGTATCCGATATTGTTGCCGATCTTCGGCAAGCATTGCCCGCTCTCAACATTGATCCCCGTGTCAGTACTGCGTTCAGAGGTGGTACACAGGATCAGGAAGACGATCAGGCTTTTCTTGCACGAGCGATGATGATGGCGCTGGCAATCATGGCCATCATTCTTGTCACTCAGTTCAATAGTATCTACCAGGCCGGATTGATTCTTACAGCCGTCGTGTTCTCGACCGGCGGCGTGTTATTGGGTCATTTGATTATGGGTAAACCATTCGGTGTCATCATGAGCAGCGTGGGCGTCATCACGCTTGCTGGAATCGTCGTAAACAACAACATCGTATTTATCGATTCCTACAATGTGTTGCGCAGTCGCGGCGAGGAAGCATTCAACGCAATACTGCGTACCTGCGCCATTCGTCTGCGTCCGGTTCTGCTCACCACGATTACGACCATCGTCGGACTGATGCCGATGGTTCTGGGTGTGAATGTCAACCTGATCGATCGCCAGATCTCGATTGGCGCACCGAGTTCGCAGTGGTGGACGCAGCTGGCCTCTTCCGTTGCTGGCGGCCTCGCATTCGCAACCATTCTGACGCTACTGCTCACCCCCAGTCTGCTGATGATTCAGGCAAATGTCAGCAAACGCATCAGACAGCGTCGTTCTGGCGGCGCAGCGGCAGAGGCGTCCGTTTTGCCCTGAGAGGAAATAAATCGCATCAAAATCCATCCAAAACCGGCTTCCGCGCATCTAATAGTCAAGTACCCCCATGGGTGCCCAGGATAATTCGGTAACTGCTTGATTGTTATGGCACTGGACCCAATTGGCCAAAATGAGAGCCTGCCAGTTGCGTTATACCGAACTAGTGTTATACTTCACTACAACACTATATAAGGTTGGCATTGTGAAAATGAAAACAATTACACCAATTCTAATTGCAACCGCCCTGGTCAGTACAAGTCTCATCACGGGATGTGGTACCGGCGAGGCCAGCGTTGCGGACGCTGAGTCGATACAAGCAGCAACGCCGGTACCTGTTGAGGTAGCGCAGCCGTATCGTTCGGATATTTATGCCACTTATGCCGCAACAGCGATCATCTCATCTGATGCTGACGCCCCGGTGCCCGCGAAGATTGCAGGAGAAATCGTCGAGCTCGTGGCCGAGGAAGGCGACTGGGTTGCGGCTGGTCAAATGCTGGCTCGTCTTGACGGCGATCGAGCACGACTGGAGGCGCTTTCCGCCAAAGCCAATCTTGAGCGGGCGAAAAAGGAATACAAGCGCAATGCGGACCTGCACAAACGTGGGCTGATCAGTGCCTCGATGTTTGAGGGAATGCAATACGACCTTGCCGCACTGGAGGCATCCTACGACCTGAAACAGCTGAATTATGATTATGCGAGCATCCGCGCGACGATTTCCGGCGTTGTATCCGCGCGCAATGTAAAGCTTGGCCAGAACTTAAGCCTTGGCGATATCGCGTTTCGCATAACAGACACATCTGATCTCGTCGCATACCTGCAGATTCCGCAGGCGGAGCTGGCTAAATTTGCAGCCGGACATACAGCAACACTGAGTGTTGCATCGATGCCAGGCATTGAATTTCCGGCAAAGATCACTCGTATCAGCCCTACAATCGACGTACGCAATGGTACATTTCGTGCCACTGTGGTTATCGACAATACGCGGGGCGAACTTGCACCGGGCATGTTTGGCCGTTTCACGATCGCCTACGAATTGCACGCGAATGCATTAGTCATTCCGGCACATGCTTTGCTCGACGAAGATGATCAGACAACCGTTTACGTTGTCAGTAATAACGAAGTTGTACGTCGGGTGGTAGAAACGGGAATCGAAAGCGGAGGCAGAGTCGAAATCCTGAGTGGCTTGCGGGACGACGATCAAATCGTGGTCGTCGGCCATTCGAGCCTGCGTGACGGCAGCAAAGTTTTGGCCAGCAATAAAATTCCGGACAGCTTCTCCGGCTGATCGAAAAACTGGGGGTAAATCAATGAAGCTATATCGCATTGGCTCGACTGCGCTCGTCTGCGTTTTTCTTTTGGGCGCTTGTCAACAGGGTGATCAGGATGAAGAAGAGGAGGACGAGGCACCTCCTATTCCTGTCGAAACCACACTGCCGGTTCGCGGCGATATTGACGCGACCTATACCGGGACTGCACCTATCGAAGCCTATTCAGAGGCCAGCGTCATCGCGAAAGTCGAAGGCGAAGTACGACAGATCCTCGTCGAAGAAGGCGACACCGTTGTTAAGAATCAGGTTCTCGCGCGACTGGATGGCGATCGATTACGTCTCGAGTTAAATGAATCGCAAGCCAGACTGAGAAAAATGCAGCGTGATTTCGAACGCAATCAGGAATTAACGGAAACGGGCCTCATCAGCGAAGGCGACTTCGAGAGAATCAAGTTCGACCTGGAAGCTCTGCAGGCCGCCTACAATCTCGCCAGCCTGGAGCTTGATTACACGCAGATACGTGCTCCGATAGATGGCGTTGTGTCAGAGCGCTTTATCAAGGTCGGCAATACAGTCAAAACAGGCGATCCGATTTTTCATGTAACCAGTCTTGATCCTCTTGTCGCTTATCTTCATGTTCCCGAGCGCGAGTATCGTCAAATCGCCGCGGGTCAGCCAGCAGGCATTCGAATCGACGCGCTTGACAGCGATCCGATTCTGGCAAACGTCACTCGTATAAGCCCCATCGTCGATCCGGCGACGGGTACGTTCAAGATCACGATTGAGATAGGCAACGACCAGCACCACATCAAACCCGGCATGTTCGGGCGCATAGCCATTACCTTCGACAGACACGAAAATGCTCTGCAGGTACCGCGCAGCGCAATCATCTCAACCACAACCTCAACCAGTGTGCTCGTTGAGGAAGAGGGCATTGCAATACGCAAGGATGTGCAGACGGGCTACAGCTTCAACGGCATGATAGAAATTACAGACGGATTGAGCGATGACGACAACGTCATTACAGTGGGCCATGTCGGGCTGAAACGCGACTCCAGGGTCAACGTGATAAACAGACCCGTCGACGATGATCCAGTGCTTGATGAAGAGCTGGCTGATGAATCCGGGGTCGATGAAGTTGTCGCTGAAGAGTCGACAGCTAGCAGCGAAGACGCTAACTGATGCGCCGGCTAATTGAAATAGCGACGGAGCGCCGTGTCACGATTGTCATGATGATGGTCGCCATTGTCCTTTTTGGCATGGTGTCGTTGTCCCGATTGAAACTCGATCTGCTCCCGGATATTTCCTATCCGACACTTACCGTACGCGCTGAGCTCATCGGCGCTGCGCCGATAGAGATTGAAAACCTTCTAAGCAAGCCCATCGAAGAAGCGGTCGGCGTAGTACGCAATGTTCGCCTTGTACGCTCGGTTTCTCGGTCCGGCCAGTCAGATGTGACGATTGAGTTTCTCTGGGGAACCGACATGGACATTGCCGGTGTCGATATCAGGGAAAAGCTCGACATCCTGCTCTTGCCACTGGAGGCCAGCCGCCCGTTGCTACTGCGCTTCGATCCGTCGTCGGAGCCAATCGTCCGCCTCGGCCTGTTGTACAAAGAAGACGTGGCAGAAGTGGAGGGCATGAGTGAAGCCCGACTGAAAGCCTTGCGCCGACTCGCTGAAGACCGTGTCAAACCGGATATCGAAGCCGAGGAGGGAACAGCGGCCGTCAAGGTTAGTGGCGGCCTCGAAGATGAGATTCAGATTCGTGTCGACCAGCAGAAGCTGGCGCAACTCGGACTCAGTATCGAGCAGATCGCTGAACGAATAAGAGAGGAAAACGTCAATCTTTCGGGCGGCCGCCTGGAGGAAGGCGATCAACGCTTCCTGGTACGCACAATTAACGAGTTTCAGAATGAAGACGAATTTCGCAATGCCATCATTGCCAACGTCGAAGGGCGCGCGGTTTATCTTCGCGACGTTGCGACAGTCGAGCGCGGCTACAAAGACCGTGAAGCGATTACTCGAGTGCAGGGGCGAGAGTCGGTAGAACTCGCAGTCTACAAAGAAGGGGATGCGAATACTGTACAGGTTGCCGATCGCGTCAAGCAGCGGCTGGAACGAATACGCGAGTCACTTCCGGAAGACATGGAAATCATCGAAATTTATGATCAGTCGGCGTTTATATCGGCGGCCGTCAATGATGTCCGCACTGCGGCATTCCTCGGTGGACTGATCGCAATTTTTGTTCTGTACGGTTTTCTGCGTGACTCGCGAGCGACGACGACTGTGAGTATCGCAATTCCGGTCTCGGTGATTGGAACCTTCCTCTTGATGTACATGAACGACATATCGTTGAACATTATGTCATTGGGCGGTATCGCGCTCGCAGTCGGAATGCTCGTCGATAATTCGATTGTCGTTCTGGAAAATATCGTACGCAAGAAAGAACAGGGCCTGAGCGTTACCCAGGCCGCGAAGGAAGGTACAACAGAAGTATCTTCGGCCGTCGTTGCCTCAACCCTGACTACGATTGCCGTATTTTTCCCAATGGTCTTCATCAGTGGTGTCGCTGGGCAATTATTCAGCGACCAGGCATTAACCGTCACCTTTGCCCTGATATTCTCGCTCATAGTTGCCCTGACAGTCATACCAATGCTCGCGTCAATTGGGACCAGTAGCCGTTACGACGCTGGTGATAGCGACACGCCCGCCAACTGGTTTACACGCGGCACTGCTTTCGTGGTGCGCATGTTCGGTTTCGTATTCTTTGCGCTTCGCAAGTTGTTCTGGATATTTTTGTGGGTCCCAACCTGGTTGCTGCAGCGTTTCCACGGGGCGATTGCCGGGATTTATCCGGGGCTATTGCGCTGGTCACTGGCCAATCGCGGGATCGTGATACTGACAGCAGCCGTGATATTTGGCGCCACCATGTCATTGGTTCCGAGACTTGGTACGGAACTGATTCCGCAGTTCTCGCAAGGCGAATTTACCGTAAACCTGCGACTCCCCCCGGGTGCCCTCCTTGCCGAGACAGACCGGGCGATACAAACTGCGCAGCGAACGGCAGCTGGTATTGATGCCGTTACGCTCACTTACTCTGTCGCGGGAACCGGCAACAGGCTGGACGCGAATCCGGTGGACGCTGGTGACAACAGCGGTTCACTGAGTATTACGCTTGCCGACGGTTCCGGACGTGCCGTGGAAAATCAGGCAATGAATGCGATGCGAGCGGAGTTGGAGCGTCTGCCAGGTGTGCAGCACGAATTCATGCGGCCTGCATTGCTGTCATTCGCCAGCCCGCTGCAGATTGAAATCTCGGGTCACAACCTGGACGATCTGTCCAGTGTTAGCCAGTCGATCGTGCAGGCGATGTCCGCCTCTGACCGGTTTACTGACATCAAGACCACTATAGAAAGAGGCAACCCGGAAATTCAGATCGTATTTGACCAGGAGCGAGCCGCCAAACTAGGGCTTGCTGTCAGAGATATCGCCAACAGAATTGTTGCGAATGTACGCGGTGAATTGGCGACGCGCTACACCTGGAGAGACAAGAAGATCGACGTGCTCGTGCGCAGCGTTGATACACGACAATCCAGCATCGAGGAAATCCGCAGTTTGCTCGTAAATCCGACGTCCGAGCATCCTGTAACGCTAGCCGCAGTTGCGGACGTAAGCGTGTCCACTGGGCCATCTGAAATCCGCCGGGTTGGCCAGGAACGCGTCGCTTTGATTTCGGCCAACATCGCCTATGGTGACCTTGGTACCGCGGCGGCCGAGGCAGGCAACATTGTCGCTAGCGTCGTAATGCCTAACGGCATATCGGCAATAGTGTCGGGGCAGAGTGAGGAAATGCAGGAGTCCTTCGAGTCCATGCAATTCGCTCTCGCTCTTGCCGTTTTTCTGGTTTATCTCGTCATGGCCTCGCAATTCGAGTCCTTTATTCATCCGCTTGTCATCCTGTTTACGATTCCACTGGCTCTGATTGGCGCGGTACTCGCGTTATTCGTAACTGGCACGACACTCAATATCGTCGCATTTATCGGCGTTATCATGTTAGCCGGCATCGTCGTCAATAATGCGATCGTGCTGGTCGACCTGATCAATCAGTTAAAAGCTGAAGGCAAGCAACGTATCGAAGCGATCATGGAAGCGGGAACGGCCCGACTAAGGCCTATTCTCATGACCTCGCTGACAACGACGCTGGGGCTGTTGCCAATGGCACTAGGCTTCGGTGAGGGTTCCGAAGTACGTACGCCGATGGCCATTACTGTCATCGGCGGGCTGACGGTATCGACATTCCTGACGCTGCTCGTCATTCCTGTCGTTTACTCATTGATGGACAGAAAATGATACATACAGAAGTCGCAATGCGCCGCCCGGTAACGACCATAGTCATATTCGTCGCGTTATCGCTGATCGGACTGCTGGCATCGCGGCTGTTACCGCTGGAGAAGTATCCCGACATCGAGTTTCCCGGCATTTTTGTACAGATTCCTTACGAAGGATCGACGCCTGAGGAAGTCGAGCGCCTGATTACGCGACCGGTCGAAGAGGCTTTGGCAACTCTTTCCGGCGTTGAACGCATGTTCTCCAGCTCCGATGAAAACCAGGCGCAGATTTTTCTGCAGTTTGGCTGGGACCAGAGCATGGGCACGAAGGGAATTGAGGCCAGGGCGAAGGTAGATGGAATTCGACATTTGCTACCGCAAGACGTGCGTCGAATTCTGGTCTTCACCGGATCGCTTGGTGACCAGCCTGTTCTACAACTGCGAATTTCGTCGGAACGGGATTTATCAAACAGCTATGACATGCTGGATCGGCTTCTGAAAAGGCGCCTGCAACGTATTGAGGGTGTATCCCGTGTCGACTTACATGGCGTTGATCCACGCGAAATTCGGATACTCCTCAGCCCTGACCGGCTGGCCGCCCACGGAGTCGACATCGCATCCGTACTCGACCTTCTGTCACGCAGTAATTTCGCTGTCAATGCTGGTCGAATTACCGCAAATGGCCAACGCTTCAGTATTAGGCCAAGCGGTGAATTCAAGTCGGTAGACGACATTCGTAAATTGTCGCTCAACGGCGAAGGGTTGCGACTACTGGATGTCGCGGACATCGAACTGCGCACACCTGACCGCAACTACGGACGACACCTTGATCGTGACTATGCGATCGGCGTAGCGATAAATAAATCGACAGGATCGAATCTTGTCGACGTCACCGACCGGGTAATGGCCGAAGTCGAGAAAATCATCAAGCTCCCACAGATGCGTGGCATCAACATTTTTTCGCTTGATAATCAGGGTGATAGCGTACGCGAATCGCTCTCAGATTTGCTCAGAGCGGGTGGCCTGGGCGGACTGCTCGCACTTGTCGTGCTGTACCTGTTTCTCCGCCAAGTCACAACGACTTTGATCGTCGTTGCCTCCGTGCCCTTCTCGATCATGATCACGCTGGGCGCGCTCTACTTCGCCGGACTGTCTTTAAACATACTTTCGATGATGGGACTCATGCTGGCTGTCGGTATGCTGGTGGACAACGCGGTCGTTATAACGGAGAGCATATTCCGGCATCGAACTGAAGATCCGGACAAGCCATTCGAGGCAACTATGCGCGGCGTGCAGGAAGTTGGACTTGCGGTAATCGCCGGCACCGCGACGACGATTGTCGTTTTTGCTCCAATCATCTTCGGCGCTAAAACGGATATGTCGATATTCCTCACGCATGTCGCGATTACAGTCATCGTCGCACTGGTTGCATCGCTCGTTATCGCGCAAACGCTGGTACCGATGCTTGCCGCTCGCGTTGCGGTGCCACCGCAGCCGAAATCGGGTGCATGGATTACGCGGCTCATCAATGGTTATACCCGCAGTCTTGAATGGATGCTGGGGCACCGCTGGTGGACAGCGCTCGGTATTGCCCTGGTCTGCGTGATTGGCGTACTGCCTATGGCGCTGGATCTCGTGAAGTTCGACATGTTTCCGCAAGACGTCGGCCGACGCCTGTTCATGCCTTATCACATCGAAGGGCAACACCCTCTGGAGCGCGTCGAGGATACCGTCGATGAAATCGAAGAATATCTCTACTCGCATCAGGAAGAATTCAATATCCGTTCGGTATACAGCTACTACGACCAGGGTCGCGCCGAGTCGACAATCCTGTTAACGCACAAGGATGACGCAACATTATCGACGAAAGACATTATCGAGCTCATTGAGAAGGACCTTCCGGTGATCGCTATCGGCAAGCCGAGTTTCCAGTTTGATCAACAAGGCGGCGGCGACGACGGGTTCACGGTTCAGATTAGCGGGGATTCGACCGAAGTTTTGAATCAACTCGGTATTGAGGTAGCCCGTGCGCTGGCGACGGTTGAAGGCCTCAAAGATGTGGTCAGCGACGCTGAGTCGGGCAACAAGGAAGTACGCGTCAGGATCGATAGAATTCGTGCGGCGAATGTGGGTCTGTCAGCAGCCGATATCGCACAGTCAATCAGTATCGCGATGCGCGGCGAAAACCTGCGCGAGTTTCGCGACGAGTCGGGGGAAGTCGCAGTTAGACTGGCGTTCCGCGACGACGACAAACAAAGCATAGAACAACTGGCCAATCTGCCGCTCTACACACCGGAGGGTCGGCGAATCACGCTCGGCAGCGTCGCATCACTGAGCATTGGCAGGTCACCCGCCACCATTCGCCGGACAGACCGGCAGACGGCAGTCATCCTGTCGGCCAACCTCGAAGAAGATGTTAGTGCCGATGATGTTCGACCGCGCGTGAAGAGTCTTATGGAGCAGTTTGAACTGCCGCCCGGTTACAGTTGGAAAGAGGGTCGTGGTTTTGAACGTAATGATGAAACGGCCGATATGATGGCCACGAATATCCTGCTTGGCATTGCCTGTATCTTTCTGGTCATGGCCGCATTGTTTGAGTCGATGTTGCTGCCGTTCTCTATCATTCTCGGCTCAATCGTTTTTTCAATTTTCGGTGTGTTCCTGTTTTTCGCTGCAACCGGGACGACGTTTTCGTTCATGGCGATGATCGGCATCATGATCCTCATCGGCGTGGTCGTGAATAACGGCATCGTGCTCGTGGACCACATCAACAATCTGCGCATGGAAGGCGTTCCGCGAGATAAGGCAGTAGTGATTGCCGGTCGTGACCGACTGCGCCCGATCCTGATGACGGTCGCAACAACTATTGTGGGTCTGGCCCCCTTGGCAATGAGTACGACGCAGGTCGGTGGCGATGGGCCGCCGTATTTCCCCATGGCCCGGGCGATAATCGGTGGGCTGGCATTCTCGACTGTGGTGTCTTTGCTGGTAGTCCCGGCGTTATATGTCTACTTTGACAGCCTCGCCGCGTGGGGAAGGAAAGTCATGCGCACCGCTCGCGGTGCGCATGCAACAGCCTAAACATCAGTCGACATGCGATGACGTGTATTTATTAGGCAGACCACGGTCAGTGCCAGCAGCAGCGGCCACCCCGGAGATCCCCCGCCACCGGAATTGACAACGATTCGTGGCTCCCCGACGGCATCCCGGCCTGCATCCTCCAGCGGTAGCAGCGACAATTCGGACGAGAAATCGGGCCCGATGTCCGCAACAAAGCTGCCGTCATACGCGTCGAATAATTCGATGAGTATGTCGTAGCTGCCCGTCATGTAACCGGAAATGAGCTCGGTTTCGATCACGTAATCATCGCTGCCCGACGTACCGAAGAGCGTGAAGTCTTCCGTCACTGCGTATTCGTTCCACGGCCCATATTCGTAGCTCAGATAGATAACGGCATAGACGTCCGCTACAGAGTAAATTGTGTCCGCATCAAACCACAGGTCGATGCCGTAGTAATAACCGTCGTGATCGAAATCGTAGAACAGTTCGACGTCCACATCGTAGAACCAGAAGTCAGTATTCGGAGACTGCGATCCCGGGCTCGACGATGCTGCTGCGGGTTTCTGCTGAGCCTTCGATCGGCCAGGCCTTTTCCTGTCACCAGACGTCAGCAACGCTGCGTATTCGTCATTCGATATCTGGCCCTCACGGATACGTCCTCGCTGACTATCCTGTCCCTGTGATGTCGTGCTCAGCCGTGGTTCCGATGCAGGCTCCGCCCGACTGATCGTCGCACTGCCTAACAAGAGAATTGCCAACAGCAACTGCAAACCTGACTCAGACCTGCGTACCTTGAAACTCATATTTGTCCCCTCCTCTGTCCCTATGGCCCTATTAGAACCCTGCAACGCTGAATCAATGCTGAACCATTGGGCTTGCTTCACCAGCCGTGCGATCATATTCAGTAGTGATTCATATCGCGCAAAACGATCATGTTGGAAGAGCGATTTCATGGCTTCTGTTCGGCGTAGCAGGCGGGCTGGCGTTGGACCTTTGCGCGAAGCAAATTTTGCAGGACTACTCGCTGCAGGAATTCGTGTTTGTTCGCAGCAGCATCGCTGTAATCGTTTTCCTTGCGCTCGCGCCCAGGCTGTTTGGAGGAATACGCAGGTTGCAAACATCTCGCTGGCGCTGGCACGCGCTACGCACATTTCTCGCGGTGGGTGTGATGTTTGGTTTCTTCTATGGCTTGTCGCGCATGCCCCTGGTGAATGCTTTGACCCTCGGATTCACGGCACCATTGATGATGACGGCATTGTCGGTACCTTTTTTGGGCGAACATGTTGGTTGGCGGCGCTGGATGGCGGTGACCGTTGGTTTTTCCGGCGTGCTGATCATGTTACGGCCTGGCAGCGGAGAAATTTCCTTTGCATCCATTGCCGTCCTAATTGCAGCGTTTTGTTACGCTTGCCAGGCTATTTCTGCCAGATATCTCGCCCCGACAGAGTCGACGCTGTCGCTTTCCCTTTATGTTGTCATAGGGCCAATGTTTGTTTCTGTCTTGCTGCTTGACAACGATAGTTGGCTGACACCGGATGTCCCAGGGTGGTTATTGTTGACCGGCGCAGGACTCAGTTCTGTCATCGCATGGGTTGGGCTAATCAATGGCTACCGTGGCGCACCAACGGCATTGCTCGCGCCGTTGGAATATACAGCGCTTATTGGCGGCGCCATCGCTGGATACCTGATCTGGGATGAGGTCCCCGATCGCTGGGTTGTGATCGGGGCAATGACCATCATCGTGTCCGGCCTTTATGTCGTGTTCCGCGAGTTGAAGGTCAGTACAGAAGCGTAAACTGTGCGCACAAAAAAGCGGGCTCATGCCCGCTCTTCTTAAAGTTATTCCAGGATGTCAGTCGACGTCACCCGGTACAAGGCCCGCTATCTGTGATGGCGTAACATGCAGCGCTGTTGCCACACGATCGAAGAATTCGATTTCGAGAACGCTAACGTTCATGTCACTGCGAAATACGTCGGCCAGCGCTTGAATAGTCTGTGCACGATGGGCATCAGACATTTTCTTGTGCACACTGCCCAGATACTTTCGAAGTGTAGCTTCGGCATAAAGTTCTGCGCGCGCTGCAACGCGAATGTCGGCTGAACTAAACTCCTCACCAGTATGTTCTTTGAGTATTTCCTGAATCCTCTCAACCTCGACCGTCTGAATATTGATATCCGCATCGGCCGCTCGAGCGAGCGTCATCAACAATACTTCTTTGAATAGTTCGTTCTGCTGGTCTTCGGTGACGTCGGTACCACCGAATATCTGCAGTACGTTTTTTAGATCTGAGATTGCCATTTATGTACTCACTCTGATTTATTCTGTTTATGGGTGGCGCTTCTCGCAACGCAGGCAAGTGACGAAGTATACACAGCATTGGAGCCGAGAATCATCAGTTGCGAAGGGCGAGCTGCTAATGATAACCCACAACTCCGGGTCTATTGAAGACCCTTTCATAAATAATTTTTCCTTGGAATCTGGGGACTTACGAGACATACTGCGTCTGGGCAAACAAATGAAAGGAGGTGATCCATGTCTTGTGGGATAACAAGGGTATCTGGACAACCAACGGGTCTGACGCGAAAGATGCAACACGGATACAGCCGTCGCTAAGCTTCCTTTCCAGATACAAGGTCTAACCGAAAGCCGCAGAAATGCGGCTTTCTTAATGAACAAGGGCCGCAGAAATGCGGCTTTCTTAATGAACAAGGGCCGCAGAAATGCGGCTTTCTTCATATCAGGCGCGGAGTATTGGTACCAGCGTCAGCAGAAATTCATCGATTTCGGCGACGCTGTTGTAATGCACCGGCCCGATTCGAACGACTCCGCCGCTATCATATATGCCTAGCGTTTTCGCTACTTCGACTGCGTAGTTGTGGCCGCTCCACACAAAAATATTCTGCTTTGCCAGTGCCGCAGCGATTACATCCGGTGGCACATTCTTGTGCGTAAACGAAACCGACGGCACACGACGATACATAGCATCAGCTGCGGCAATGCCCTGAATGTTAATGCCATCGATACCGACCAATCCTTCGATCAAATGAATCGCCAGTGATTTCTCGTAGTTAAATAATAAGTCCATCGCGGCATGTACATGCTGCCGCCTTCCAGAAAAATGTGACCAGCTACCTGCATGATCCTGGGCCATCGAGCGTCCGATAGACGCAAAGTAGTCCACGGTCGCTGCTATGCCGGCAATACCTTCGTGGCTTTGTGTGCCGGTTTCGAAACACCACGGCAGCTCAGCAGGCGCCGGTCGAACTTTGTATGGCTCCAGTTGCTCCAGCACCTCGCGGCGCCCCCACAGAATGCCCTGGTGTGGCCCGAAAAACTTATACGCAGAACAGACGTAAAAGTCACAACCGATTTCTTGTACATCGATCGGAACGTGCGGCGCTGCCTGCACGCCGTCAATATAGGTCAATACCCCGGCCTCCCGAGCCCTGGCGCAAATTGCCGTCACATCATTGATCGTGCCAGTCAAATTGCTGGCCGCTCCGACGCACACCAGCCGGGTACGATCTGTGAGTAAATTGTCCAGGTCGTCCAAATCAAACTCGAATGAATCCGTGTTGAACGGTAGCCAGCGAATCTTGAGATCGAGATCACGAGCAAGCAATACCCAGGGCCAGACGTTCGCGTCGTGGTCCATTTGTGTCAGTATGATTTCGTCGCCAGTACGCAACAGTCGACCGATCGATCGCGATAAATGCAGCGTTATCGTGGTCATGTTCTGACCGAAAATTATTTCCTCGGCCGACGGAGCATTGAGAAAATCCGCCATCGCCTCTCGTGCAGATTGCACCACCACATCGGCGTCTGACGATGACGCAAAAAAAGCGCCGAGATTAGAGTTTTTCGTCAACAGGCAATCGGTAATTGCCTCGGCGACACAGACCGGAACCTGCGTTCCACCCGGATTATCGAAGTAAATTCGGCGCGTACCGTTGTCGGTGATCGCCAGCGCTGGAAACTGCGACCGAATAGCCTGCAAATCGAAGTTCATCGCTTAGTCCTGCGCCTTGCCGCCCCACATTTCGCGATGTGCGTCTTCGGCGCGCTGCCTGACCTTCGCGTGCCTGTGTGTCAGCAACAATGAATTGGGATCGCAGACTTCAGGAATGATTATCCCCAAGTCACTGGCGGCATCAAAAAGACTCGGATACCAGCGTTCCCATTCGGGCAGTAAGGATTCGACTTGGTCGCGAAGAGTCATTGCAGCAATGTAACCGAGCGCTCCCGGCAAGACAACGGCAATTATTCGTGAGCCCTATTCTTCGAGTGCACGCAGTCCCAGGAGACAAACAGCCAGCAACACAGCCCCAAGGGCAATGGTCTGTGCCTGCGGAATCAGGTTCGATGTCGCGCTGACTATATTCTGTGGAACAAGTACGGATAAGCCCGCAAGCGTGGTGACCAGGCCGGCCAGCGGCTTGACGGCGAATAGCGCACCGACAGCAGCCGCAATCGGCAATGTCAGGCGCCTGAGCCACAGACGACGCCTTAGCTTTCTGACAACGCTGATACTGAAACCATCGTCAGCCACAGGTACGGACTCAAACATCGACTCAAGCAGCCGATCCTCTGCGTCTTTGATTCTCTCAGCCATGTTGATGATCTTTGATGTCAAAACTCTTCCTGATCTTCTGTTTACCACGAAATATCACAGATTTCACTGTACCTACCGGCATCGATGTCGCGTCGCTGATCTCCCGATGCGACAGACCACACGCGTACGACATAACCATGATTGCCCGCTCCTCTTCCGACAATACCGCGAGAAACCTGTCCAGATCCGTCACTTCGTCGCTTTGCACCGTGTAATTGCGCGACTCCAGGTCGGCAACAGTGCCGGCTTCTTGCAGTATTTCCGCATATCGTTTCGACTTTCGACGCGATTGCAAAAATGTCGTATACGCAACTTTCAATAGCCAGCCAATAAATGTGCCGCGACCGGAAAACGTCTGCAACTTGTCCCAGGCATGTATGAAACAGTCCTGGGCGAGATCGTCGGCGAGAGTCACGTCGCCAGCCAGCTTGCGCAGGAAGTTGCGAACCTGCGACTGGTGGCGGCGTACCAACTCACCGAAAGCAGCGGTGTCCTGAGCGGACACAACTCTCGCGATGAGTTCGTGGTCTTCACCGAATGACACCGACGCGCTTCCAGGCTCTAATCGCGATCGGCAAACTTGTGCAGAATCATGTACGCGATACCTATAGCAAACGGAAACGCTGCGATTCCTGCGAATATCCGCCAGACATCGTCTTTATCCGGGATACCAAAGCCAAATGCGAATATTCCGACACCGATTGCAAGCCAGATTACGCCCAAGCGCATATCCTTATCCTTGCTGGCCTGCGGATGTCCCAAACGGTCGATTATTTCCGGCGTCAGCTCTTGTCCCTTGTCCAGCGCAGCACGAAAAGTCTGTTGCATCTCGCTACGCGCCCGGTATCGAAACCAGAAAAAAACGCAGAATACGATCGTCAGACCCGCGAACATTACGATTGGAATCATTTGTTCATCCACTTTTCTTACTCCATTTCATAAATTAGTTGTGCTTTCACCCATCAGATGCACCCCGCGACGGTTTTGGATGCAAGAACATAAGCTATTGTTTTTATTAATATTATCATAGCCATTTGAGAGGCCATACGCGTCACACCGGCGTCAGAATGGCGCAAATCTAAACCCATTCTTACTTGCCCGGCGTTTATATCTGGCATGACATTCCTGAATCGACACCTCCCTCGCCTTGGCGATCCACGCCATTACCAGATAATTGTCCTGAGCTTTTTAATCGCTTACAGCATTGTAGTACTCGATTTCGGCATCCGCTGGCAAAACGCACTTGCGATTGTGGGCACGGCGCTGGTTACGCAATTTATCGGCACGTTATGCGCGCGCCTGCCGCGTTTCGATCCTCTCAGTCCGCTGATCACTTCCCTGTCCATTACCCTGTTGCTGCGCACTGATGAATTGCAACTCGCGGTGGTCGCCGCATGCATCGCGATCGGCAGTAAATTCATTATTCGATTTCGCGGCAAACATATTTTCAATCCAGCCAATTTTGCACTCGTCACACTCATCCTGTTGAGTGACCAAGCCTGGTTTTCATCCGGCCAATGGGGTAGCGCAACCATCAACGCATTTGGATTGGCTTGCCTCGGATTCCTGGTTCTCACGCGTGCGAGACGTGCTGAAACGACCCTCGCTTTCATTGCGATTTACGCCGTGCTGATGTTCGGCCGAGCACTGTGGCTAAACGATCCATTCAGCATTCCGCTACACCAGATGCAAAACGGTGCATTGCTGATATTTGCGTTTTTCATGATTTCCGATCCGAAAACCACACCCAACACAGCTGTCGGGCGAGTCCTGTACGCAGCGCTGGTCGCCGGAATCGCCTACACCATCCAGTTTATTTATTACCAACCCAATGGTCCCATCATTGCGCTAATCATGTCAGCGCCGTTTGTACCGCTTATCGATGCATTGCTACGTGGTCGAATTTATCGATGGCACCACGCGGCTGGCCATGTAGCCAGTTCAACCAAAGGAGCTTACCAATGCGAATCCTAGTGACCGTAATCGCCGTGGCGATGATCATTATTCTATCCGCGACCGCCCAGGCTTTTTGCGGCTTCTACGTTGCAAGAGCGGACACGAGTTTATTCAATCGTGCGTCGCAGGTCGTTTTGGTCCGGGACGATAATCGTACGGTTATCACGATGGCGAATGACTTCGAGGGTGACGTCGAGGACTTCGCGGTCGTTATCCCGGTACCCACGATGATCGAACGCGAGCAAATCCATGTTGGCGATCGCGCCATCGTCCAGCATCTCGACGCCTATACAGCACCGCGGCTCGTCGAATATCACGACCCGGATCCATGCATGCGCTACGAAAGGCTAAACAGCGTATTCGACATGAACAGGCCGAGCGCGATATCAAACGAAGCAGAGAACCGTTCGGGCCGTGCGCTGGGCGTAACCATCGAAGCACGCTACACGGTCGGCGAATACGACATACTGATACTGTCGGCCGAGGAGAGCGACGGCCTTATTCGCTGGCTTGAGGACAACGACTACCGAATTCCGAAAGGCGCAAAGCCTGTCGTCGATAGTTATCTAAAACAGGGCATGCGCTTCTTCGTGGCCAGGGTCAATATCGAAGCACAGTCGAAATTGGGCTACCAGTATCTTCGCCCGCTGCAGGTAGCGTACGAGAGCAACAAGTTCATGCTGCCGATACGGCTTGGCACACTGAATGCAAAAGGTAAGCAGGATTTGTACGTGTACGCTCTTACGCGCACCGGCCGCGTTGAAACAACTAACTACAGGACGGTGAAACTGCCAAGCAACACAGACGTACCTGAATTCGTTCAGGACGAATTTGCTGAATTCTATCGCGCCATGTTCGACAAGCAGAACAAGGCTGAGAACGAACGTGCTGTATTCCTTGAGTACGCCTGGGACATGGCCTGGTGTGACCCCTGCGCGGCTGACCCCTTAAGCGCACAGGAGTTGCAACAATTAGGGGTGTTCTGGATCGGCGAGAACGGTCGGGGTGGCAGCAAGATCGCGCCGATGCCTGCACAGAATGTCTTCGTCACGCGCCTGCACGTTCGCTATGACAGTGAGCACTTTCCCGAGGACCTCGTATTCCAGGAGACTGGCGACCGCCAAAACTACCAGGGACGCTACGTGATACGTCACCCGTGGACGAGCGCCTCGAACTGCGACATCAGCCAGTATGAAGCCGAAGTACGTGATCGCCAGGAGCGCGAAGCGCAGACTCTGGCAAACCTCACGGGCTGGGACATAAGCGATATTCGTAAAAAGATTAACTTCGCGGGTGGTATTAAGCCCGAGCCAGAAAAAGATCCCTGGTGGAAACGAATCTGGAGCTAGCTGGAGAATTCTGCTGCGTGCTGCAGCTACCGGTATCGGTCTTGCAACTTCTTCAACTCGTCCTTACCGGGATGCAGCTCGTCAAGCGGCAATTGTGACAACGGAGTATCCACATTCCCCATAAGTTCGTGCATCTCCGGGCGCGCTTCATCGAGATAGAGTAGTCCAGTCGTAATTTCGCCCGCATTGAAACGCTCGCGCAGATACTTGAAAGACAATGCACGACTGGTTGGATCGTAGTTCTTGTCCACCTTGCGTAGAAGTATGGTACTACCGTCATGCATTTTGATCGGCATCACGTCACCATCTGCGTATGCTGCTTTGATATCCTCGGCAGGTGGCACGTAATCCATGTCGACCACGTGATGGTAGAACTGCCGGGTATGTGCGTAGCTCTTGGTCGACCCCTCATGATCATTGAACGTGACGCACGGGCTAATGATATCCAACAACGCAAATCCGCGGTGAATCAACGCAGCTTTTATCAAGGGAACGAGCTGTTCCCTGTCGCCCGAGAAGCTGCGCGCGATATAGGTCGCACCAAGACTCAATGCCATGCTCACCGGATCGATCGGTTCCTGAGTGTTTGGCTGACCTTTCTTCGGCTTGGAACCGATGTCCGCAGTTGCCGAAAACTGTCCTTTTGTCAGTCCGTAGACTCCGTTGTTCTCGATGATGTAGCACATATTGAGGTTACGGCGGATCGCGTGCACAAACTGCCCCACACCGATGGACAAGGAATCACCGTCGCCTGACAGACCAATGTACATCAGATCCCGATTTGCAGCATTTGCGCCAGTGGTTACTGATGGCATCCGGCCGTGCACCGAGTTAAACCCGTGCGCTTCACTGACAAAATACGCCGGAGTTTTCGACGAACATCCGATGCCGCTCATTTTCGCCAGCATGTGTGGTTTGACATTCAGTTCGAACACTGCCCGAACTATCGCAGCGGTAATCGAGTCATGACCGCATCCTGCGCACAACGTCGAAATCGCACCTTCATAATCGCGCGCCGTCAGACCAAGTTTGTTCCTGGCCAGACCGGGATGAGTAACTTTCGGTTTTCTTATGTAACTCACAATCTCTTTCCCTGCTAGGCTGCACGCCCTCTGGCGAGTTCCTCGAGTACCCTGCTGACAACAAAGCCGGAGTTGATCGGCATACCATCATAATGCAACAACGATATGAGTTTTTTCTGATCGGCCTCAATGTCGTTGATCAACAACGTCCGAAATTGTCCGTCGCGATTCTGTTCAACCACGTAAACGATGTCGTGCTGTTCAATAAATTCACCCACTTCATCACTAAACGGAAAGGCTTTAACGCGACAGTAATTGAGACTCACATTTTGTTTTTGGAGCCGATCCAGAGCCTCTTTGCACGCGCCATCGCCACTGCCCAAAGTCAGCAACGCGGTTCGATTGAATTTGGAGTAGCGAATTTCCGGTGGCGGCAAGATTGACCGCGCCGTCTCCCACTTGATCAGCAGCCTGTCAACGCCATCCTTGTAGGCGTTCGAATCCTCAGTATAACCGCCGAATTTCGTGTGACCGGAGCCGCGTGTGAAATACGCACCCTTTGGGTGCACGCCCGGCAACGTCCGATACGGAATGCCGTCACCGTCGACATCAAGGTAACGGTAAAACGACTCCATATTCTCAAGCTCTTGCGCGCTGAGCACTTTGCCGCGATCCGGCACGTAGCTGTCATCCCACTCAAGCTCCGGAACCATCCAGTCGTTCATGCCGATATCAAGATCGGACATGACAATCACCGGGGTTTGCAAGCGTTCCGCCAAATCGAAGGCCATCACCGCCGTGTGGAAACACTCGCCGGGGTTTGCCGGAAACAACAACACGTGCTTCGTGTCCCCGTGCGAGGCGTAAGCGCAGCAAAGAAGGTCGCATTGTTGTGTCCGCGTCGGCATGCCCGTCGACGGCCCGGTACGCTGTACATTAAAAATGACTGCCGGTATTTCCGCATAGTAACCGTAACCCAGAAACTCACTCATTAGAGATATTCCAGGTCCGCTCGTAGACGTGAATGATCGCGCACCATTCCATGCAGCGCCGAGAACCATGCCGATTGCGGCAAGTTCGTCTTCGGCCTGGATGATGCAATAGGTGCGCTTTCCCGTTTCGGGGTCAATGCGGTACTTGCCGCAGAAATCACGAAATGCATCCATAAGCGACGTCGACGGCGTGATCGGATACCAGGCGCCTACCGTCGCACCTGCGTATACGCAGCCAAGACCAGCGGCCGTATTGCCATCAATGACAATATGTCCCGCGGTTGCATCGATCGCCTCTACGCGCATCGCCAATGGACAGGACACATGCTCTTTAGCGTAGTCGTATCCCAGATGAATGGCTTCCATGTTGGAGCCGATCAGGTGCGCCTTGGTCGCAAACGTTTCCTCAAGCAGCGTCGTAATAATGTCCATATCAATGTCGATCAGCGCTGCAATAGCCCCAACGTATGCAATATTCTTCATCAGTATTCGGTCGCGCACTCCGTTGAAGCGCTCGTTGCACATTTTGGAGAATGGAATACCGATGACTGTAATATCGTCACGATTCAGCAGGGTGCTGCGCGGCCAGGTCGAGTCATAAATCAGCCAGCCGCCGGGCGCAATATCGGCCATGTCCCTTACGTATGTTTGCGCATTCATCGCCACCATGATGTCGACACGATTCGATCGCGCCTGGTAACCGTCGCCGGTCACCCGAATTTCATACCAGGTAGGCAATCCCTGAATATTGGAAGGAAAATAGTTCTTACCGACAACTGGCACGCCCATGCGGAAGATCGACTTTCTCAAAAGGCCGTTCGCGCTGGCTGAACCCGTACCATTTACTGTGCCAATCTTGATGACGACATCATTTACTGTTGCCACAAATTACCCTTTATGCGCCCGCCCGCCACTGGCCGATTTCAGTCGCTCTTCGTTTTCCTCGTCACCTGCGTAGGCAAGGATAAGCTCCGATTTTTGCATGTCCCATGCCCCCGTGGGACAGCGTTCCGCACAAAGACTGCAATGCACACAGAGATCTTCGTCCTTCACCATGACTCGTCCGGTCTGCGGCAAGTCCGCAGACACATACAGCGCCTGTTCGTAATTCTCGGCTGGCGCGGATAATCTGCTGCGCAGGTCCTGTTCATCACCATTGTGCGTAATCGTAAGACAATTCACCGGACAGATATCAAGGCAGGCGTCACATTCAATGCAAAGCTTCGCGGAGAACACCGTTTGTATATCGCAATTGAGGCATCGTTCCACTTCCTTAATTGTTTGCTCAAGTGTGAATCCGAGCTCAACTTCGATATCGAGTTTTTTGAATCGCTCCTTGAGATCAACGTGCGGCATGAGCCGGCGTGGCGCGGCATCATAGTCGTTGGAAAAGCTCCACTCATGCATGCCCATTTTTTGGCTTACAAGATTCAGCCCGTCGGGCAGACGATCTTCGATATCCTCGTTCTGGCAATAACGGTGAATCGAGATTGCCGCCTGGTGGGCATGTTCTACTGCCCAGATGATATTTTTTGGGCCGAATGCCGAGTCGCCACCAAAAAACACACCCTCGCGCGTACACATCATGGTCGAATCATTAACGATCGGACAATCCCACTCATCAAATTCGATGCCGATGTCATGTTCGACCCAGGGAAACGCGTTGTCCTGCCCAATCGCGAGAATGACGTCGTCGCACGAAATGACTATCTCGTCAGTCACAGTGCCGCGATCAATCCCGCCTTCCGCGTCGATGTTGTATTCCATCAGTTCGAATTTCATGCCAACCAGCTTGCCGTCTTCGATGACAAACTCAGTTGGTGAATGGTTTACAAGGATTTCGACATTTTCTTCTTCAGCATCTTCAAGCTCCCACGTGGAAGCCTTGAAAAAGCCACGTGGCTTTCGCGCCATGACCTTGACGACGTCCGCGCCCAGCCGCAGGGAAGACCTGCAACAATCCATGGCGGTATTACCAACACCGATGATCAGGACATTCTTGCCGATCGTTTTGATATGTTCGAACGCAACCGATTCAAGCCATTCGATGCCGATATGTATACGCTCTGAATCATAGCGGCCCGGGAGCACCAGATTTTTACCTCGCGGAGCACCTGATCCCACGAAAATGGCGTCGTAGCCCTCGTCCAGCAAACTCTTGAGGCTCTCAACCGGGTGGTTTAGTTGCAGATCCACTCCCATGTCGAGTATGTAGCCGATTTCTTCGTCGAGGACTGATGGTGGCAACCGAAACTGTGGAATGTTCGTCCGCATCAAGCCACCCGTCGTCTTGAGCGCTTCAAATATCGTCACCTCATAACCAAGAGGGCGCAGGTCGTTTGCCACTGTCAACGATGCGCAGCCCGCGCCGATCAAAGCGACTTTCTTGCCGTTGTCAGATTCGGGCGGTTGCGGCAATCGATCCGTGATGTCGTCGCGATGGTCGGCGGCAACGCGCTTCAGGCGACAGATCGCAACGGGCTTGTCTTCGACCCTGCCACGGCGACACACGGGCTCACAAGGCCGGTCACAAACCCGACCCAATATCCCCGGGAAGACATTGGATTTGCGGTTCTCCATGTACGCGTCGCTGAATTGCCCCTGGGCAATCATGCGTATGTACGCGGGCACGTCGGTGTGCGCAGGGCAACCCCACTGGCAGTCGACTACCTTGTGAAAATATTCGGGCTTGGAGGTATCAGTTGGCTTCATTCAGATGTTCGGGCCGGCATTTACCTTAATCCGGCATCAATCTAGCGATCCCGTATTGGCGCAAGCATAACGGGATCGCAGGGAAAGTAAACAGTTAGCCATGCTTAACGCGCGCGCGTGAAATCAAGCCGCCGACCGGCAATTATTCCCGTAAGATCGCCGTCGCGATAGACCACCTCGCCGTTGACAATCGTCGTGTCGATGGACGCCGAAAATTCATGCCCGGCCAATGGCGACCACTGGCATTTGCTGAGGAGATTGGCGTCGTTCACGAGATACGGTTTCGCTGGATCCACGATCACGAGATCTGCGAACCATCCCTCCCTGATGTAGCCACGATCGGTTACACCGAAGATATCGGCTGGCGCGTGACAGGCTCGGTCCACTATCATTTCAATGTCGATTTGTCCGGCCGCTGCCAGGTCGAATAGCATCAACATCGCGTGCTGCACAAGCGGCAGGCCAGCAGGCGATTTGAAGTAGGTTTCATCCTTTTCCGCAGCGGTGTGTGGCGCATGATCCGTGGCAATGATATCCAGTCGCCCGTCATTGAGTGCCGCGACCAGCGCTTCACGATCTTGCTTGCTCTTGATCGCCGGATTGCACTTGATGTTCGCGCCTAATTTCTCGTAGTCAGATTCGTCGAACCAGAGATGGTGCACGCAGACTTCAGCCGTAATCCGTTTCTGTGCACGATGCGCTGTCGAGAAAAGGCCCATCTCAACTGCTGTTGTCAGATGCAGAATGTGCAACAGCGAATCATGGCGACTTGCAAGGTCGACAGCCAGGGTGGACGAATCCAGGCATGCCTGTGCGGACCGAATGCGCGGATGCTCGGTGATCGGGACCTGCTCTCCAAACCTGGCGCGCGCTTTCGCTTCGTTGTCCCAGATCGTTGGCGAGTGTTCACAGTGCGTAAGCACGATAACCGGCGCATGCTCAAAGAGCAGTTCGAGCGCCTGCGGGTCATCTACAATCATATCCCCGGTCGACGCACCCATGAAGGCTTTGATGCCGCAACCGGCGCCCACCGACAGTGCCTTGATTTCTTCAATGTTGCTGTTCGTTGCACCCAGGTAAAAGCCGTAATTCGCTGTGCAGCGGCGCTCTGCCATTGCGTATTTTTCGCTCAAGGCAACGCACGTCGTCGTTTGCGGATTGACGTTCGGCATGTCCATGAAACTCGTAATTCCGCCTGCGACGGCGGCGGCCGATTCGGTTGCGAGATCACCTTTATGCGTCATTCCCGGCTCGCGAAAATGCACCTGGTCATCGATCATGCCGGGCAGCACGTACTTGCCGGCCGCATCGATAACGTCGGTGTCGTCCTGCGCACGGATTTGCGATCCAATAATCGCAATACGATCACCCTCAATGAGTACGTCTGCTTCCCGAACCTCACCTTCATTGACCAGGCGTGCATTGGCAATTAACAGTCTTTTCAAGCGGATGTCCTTACGCGTGTGGAGATCGCATTATGAAACGGTCAGGCAATGATTTCCATTGCAACAACTGTACAACCTTTGCGGACGGCCGCGTGGTGTGCGATAACCGCGGTTCGGACCAACAATCTCCAGACGATGAACAACGCCGATTATCCTGAATTGATCCGAGACGCACAGGTCTATGACGTTGCGCTCGAAACTCCGCTCGAACTCGCGAACAAGCTCTCCGCAAGAGTGAACAATCGTGTCCTGATGAAGCGTGAGGACCTGCAACCTGTGTTTTCATTCAAGTTGCGTGGCGCCTATAACAAGATCGCCAGTCTGAGCGCGGATGAAATGTCCAGCGGCGTGATTTGCGGCTCCGCAGGAAATCACGCGCAAGGCGTTGCCCTGGCGGCGAAAAAACGCGGCATTCGCGCGGTCATCGTAATGCCCGTTACGACACCCACGATAAAAATAGATGCAGTTCGCGTGCTTGGCGGTGAAGTGATATTGCACGGTGACACCTACGACGACGCCTATGAGTATGCGCGCGAGCTTGAGCGCGAACAGGAGCTGGCGTTCATCCACCCTTTTGATGACCCCTATGTCATTGCCGGCCAGGGCACCATTGGTGCGGAGATTCTGCGCCAGGCAGACGGCGACATTGATGCCATCTTCGTGCCCATAGGTGGCGGTGGACTGATCGCCGGAATCGCGGCGATCGTCAAATCGAAGAATCCGGAGATACGAATCGTCGGTGTTGAACCTGACGATTCCGCCGCGATGCGCGATTCCCTGGCAGCCGGCGAGCCAGTGACTCTGGAGCATGTTGGGATTTTCGCTGATGGTGTTGCCGTGAGACGGGTCGGGGACGAAACTTTCAGATTGTGTCAGGAATTTGTCGACGAGATCATCACTGTCGATACCGATCAGTGCTGCGCCGCAATCCGCGACATATTTGAGGACACGCGTTCGATCGTCGAGCCAGCCGGTGCCTTGGCTATTGCTGGCGCAAAAAAGTATATCGTTGCCAATGACGCGGCCGACCAGACATTTGTCACCATCAGCTGTGGTGCTAACGTCAATTTCGACCGCTTGCGGCACATCGCCGAGCGCGCGGCAATCGGCGATCAGACCGAGATGTTGATCGCTGCAGAGATTCCCGAAGAGCCCGGCAGCTTTCGGCGTTTTCGTGAAGTGCTGGGGCGACGCGTCATTACCGAATTCAACTATCGCTACGCCGATACCAAAAGAGCGCATGTCTTCGTCGGTGTGCAATTGACTGACGGCTTAAGCGAACGTGCTGACCTAATCAAAAAACTGAATGATGCTGGCTTTCCGGTGGTAGACCTGAGCGATAACGAAACTGCGAAAATGCATGTTCGACACATGGTGGGTGGACGCTCTGCCGGGCTGGCAAATGAACGCGTGTATCGATTTGAGTTTCCGGAGCGGCCAGGTGCGCTGCTCGAATTCTTGAACGCCATTGGTACCGACTGGAATATCAGTTTGTTTCACTATCGCAATCACGGCTCAGACTATGGCCGGGTATTGGCAGGAATTGACGTCCCCCAAGATGAAACCAGTAAGCTCGAAGCACATCTCACCGAACTGGGTTACACGTACTGGGAGGAAAGCGACAATCCTGCCTATGCGATGTTTCTACGTTAGTCCCGAAACGAAGGGTCTTGCCTGTCGAGTTTGCGTAACAGACCAGGCCACGCCAGTGCACCGCCGAGCCCCTTCATCACATGCGCAGCCTGCGCCTGGATGCCGTCCACAATGGGCTGCGCTACGTGTATGAGATCGCTGCCAGACGATTGCGCCATTATCTGAATCTGGCAAGCCGTTTCCAGCGCATACATGAGCAGGTACGTGTCCGCGACACTCGGACCTGCTGTGAGCAAACCATGATTGCGCAGAATCATTGCGTTATTTTCGCCCAGATCCGCAACGAGGCGCGGCTTTTCGTCGTCGTTTAGCGCGATACCTTCATAGTCATGATAGGCCAGCGATACGATTGCAATCAGAGATATCTGTGAAATTGGCAAGAGCCCTTCCGCTTGTGTCGATACCGCGACACCCGCCTTCGTGTGGGTATGCAAAACACAAGCGGTATCGTGGCGCGCCGCGTGTATGGCGCTGTGAATGACGAATCCCGCAGGGTTGACTGGATGCGGAGACTCCAGGACTTTGTCACCGTTGAGGTCAACCTTCACCAGGCTGCTCGCCGTTATTTCCTCAAATAACATGCCATAGGGATTAATCAGGAAGTGATCATCGGCATCCGGAACACGCGCGGATATATGGGTAAATATCAAGTCATCCCAGCCGTTCATCGCGATGATCCGATAGCAGGCTGCTAAATCCGTTCGAACTTGCCATTCCTCCGCAGATACCTGATTTTGTACCGAATTTTCCGCGCTCATTGCCTGTCCTCAGATGCTTATGACTGCAACCCGTTTTTTTCTCCCAACACAGTTAGTCTTATTCCATTTTGATTGCAACCGTTTCGCCGCCCGGAGCATCAAATCATCATACAGCCGAACATGAGTTGAAAATGTAATGTCACCGAAAGCAGCTATCGTCATATTGTGGGCTTGCGTCATAGCCGGTGCTGCGGTGGCCAGCGAAAAACATCGCTCGAATATCGAGTACCAGGAACACATTATCGAGTTACACGAAATGCCTGGCTTACACATGCGGGCGAAGCAGAAGTGCGATTCGCTAAAGAGGATTACGTTACAAACCTAGTATCCCTTATGCTGTTTGTTTCGTACTACTTGGCGGTGGCCTGTGCCACCGCCTTTTTTTGCCTGCCTTGTCGGCTACCACATCTCGCGCATGCGCGCCGCCACATCGATCTGTTTGTCCGATCGGACCGCGAATCGACCTGTCTCGGATTCCGGGCGCCCTCTGAAACATTTCTCCATTGTGGCCAATACCGAATCAGACATGAAACGGCTGCGCGCGCCGTAAACATGCTTGTCCCCGTCCCGTCGTTGCTGCGTCACGTGATATCGCAACGGCGCGATTAGCGACAGCGACTGCTTCGCGCGCGTCATGGCGACGTATAGCAAGCGCCGCTCTTCCTCGATCATTTCCGGTTTTCCCGTCGCAAATTCGGACGGAAAATTGCCGTCCGACACATTCAGAATAAAAACAGATTTCCATTCCTGGCCCTTCGCGGAGTGGACGGTCGAGAGAATCAGGTAGTCCTCGTCCAGTAACGGGTCTCCCGCCAGATCACCAACCGCTGATGGCGGGTCGAGCGATAGTTCGGTCAGAAATCGTTCACGAGTTGAATAACGCCCTGAAATTTGTTCGAGCTGCTCCAGATCAGCCTCTCGCGTATCGAGCCCGTCATACATTCGCTCCAGGTGCGGCTGGTACCAGCGATGCACCTGCGTCAGTTGCGACTGCCAGCCATGCTCGTCGAATTCGACGTTCGCAAGCGATTCCATTAACTCGCAAAACTGCGGCCACTCGACACCCGCCGGAGCGCGGAAATTGCGCAGGGCTGAAAACAGGAAATCGCCGCCCGCCAAATGCTCAAAACAGCGCGCAGCGCGAGCTGGCCCCATACCCGGCAACATCTTGAGCACTCTGAATGCCGCCACTTCGTTCTTCGGATTTTCCGCCCACTTCAGTACTGACAACAGGTCCTTGACGTGTGCTGCCTCGAGAAACTTCAATCCACCGTACTTCACATACGGAATGTTGCGCCTGAGCAATTCGAGCTCGAGTCGATCGCTGTGATGCGAGCCCCGAAACAATACGGCCTGATCCTTGAGTTGCATCCCCAACTCTCGATTTTCGAGTATCGACTCAACCACGAACTCCGCTTCCGCATCACCATCCTCTACTGTCACGTATCGTGGTTTGCCACCGTCTTTGCGATCAGTCGACAGGTTCTTGCGATACTGCCGTTCACTCTCCGCTATCAGGCAATTCGCACTGTCGAGTATGGGTTGTGTCGAGCGATAATTCTGTTCCAGCGTGATGACCTGGGCCGGTGGCCTGTATTGCTCCGCGAAGCCCAGGATATTTTCAACCTCGGCGGCCCGAAATGAATAGATCGCTTGTGCATCGTCACCCACAACCGTTACACCGAGTCCATCGGGTTTCAGCGCGTTGAGAATCTGTGCCTGGACCAGGTTCGTATCCTGATACTCGTCAACGAGAATGTGGTCAAACCACGAACCAATCTCGCTCGCGAACTCCGCTTCGGCAACAAGGTGGCCCCAGTACAAAAGCAGGTCATCGTAGTCGAGTACCTGACATCGCTGTTTACGTTGCACGTATTGGCGAAACAATTCGGTGAGTTCGTCGGCCCAGTCGATACACCATGGATAGCTTTCGTTCAAAGTATCCAGCAACGGCTTTTGCGTATTCACGCAGCGCGAATAGAGTGCGAGGCAGGTATCTTTCCTGGGGAATCTGCGCGCGGCTCGAGAGAATTTCAGTTCGTGACGTACGACGTCCATAACATCCGCCGCATCGCCACGATCAAGAACCGAAAAGCCCGGATCCAATCCTAGGTTGTGCGCATAGTGGCGCAACAGGCGATTGGCGATGGAGTGAAATGTGCCCGACCAGGGCAATCCACCCGCGGCTAACGCCGGGATATTCGCCTGGCGCGTCGCGGGCCTGACAATGGCCTCGACTCTCCGCGTCATTTCCTGTGCCGCCCGGCGCGTAAAGGTCAGCAGCAATATGCGCTCCGCACTCACACCGGAAATGATCAGGTGCGCGACACGATGCGCCAGGGTCATGGTTTTTCCCGTCCCCGCTCCCGCAATGACAAGCAGGGGCCCCGAGCGAAAAGCGTGTTCGTCGGTATGATCACCGTACTCCGCTGCCTGCCGTTGGGCTGGATTCAGAATCCCCAGGTAATCAATTTCCTGCTCGGCAAGCTGCACAACAGACCCTCGCAAAAGTCTGTATTTTTATACAGTACTGGATGTATTTACAAGGTCTGTGGCGGAAAACCTTCATTGTTGGGTTGTGTATAGAATGATCGCATGACGATTTAGGAGAGCCGAGTGACCGAAAGAACAGTGATTGCCGGCGCCGGCCATGCGGCCGGACAGGTTGTTGCAACACTCAAACAGCTCAAATATGCCGGCCAAATTGTGCTGGTTGGCGACGAAGATTATTTGCCCTACCAGCGACCACCGCTGTCCAAGAAATTTCTCGCAGGTGCGATGCCGGCGGAGCGGTTGCACTTCAAGCCGGCAAGTTTCTATGACGAACCAAATATCGAAATTCGCTTGCGTACCAGGATCACGACAATCGACCGCGATAACAAGTCTGTGCATACAGAAGGTGGCGAGACAATTTCTTATGACAAACTGGTTCTTGCACTTGGGTCTCGCGCACGACGCTTGCGGATAGACGGTGCAGATCTTGCCGGTGTGCATTACTTGCGCAGCATTGCAGATGTCGATGACATCCGTTCCGAGCTCAACCATTATCGTCGCACCGTCATCATCGGCGCCGGTTACATTGGCCTTGAAGTTGCCGCCGTAATGCAGCAACAAGGCCTCGACGTCACGGTCGTGGAACTGGCGGATCGCGTAATGAGTCGTGTCGTATCACCAGAGATTTCTGATTTTTATCAGATAGAACATACAAATCAGGGCGTTAAACTTCGCCTGTCTACCGGCGTTTCCGCGTTCCGCGGCGATAAACGCATTGCGTCAGTCGAAACAACAGACGGCGAACAAATCCCGGCGGACTTCGTAGTCGTCGGCATAGGCATTGTTGCAAATACCGAACTCGCCGCCTCCGCGGGGCTAACCGTCGATAACGGTATCGTGGTGAATGACCAGTGTGAGACCAGCGATCCCGCTGTATACGCGGTCGGCGACTGCACGGCGCACCCCAACGCCATTTACAATCGGCAGCTACGACTTGAGTCAGTTCACAACGCCCTGGAACAGGCCAAGACCGCCGCCGCAAACATCTGCGGCAAGGAGACACATTATTCACAAGTGCCTTGGTTCTGGTCGGACCAATATGACCTCAAGTTACAAATCGCCGGCTTGTCTGAAGGCTATGACCAGATCGTGATCCGTGGCAATCCGGCGGACCGTTCGTTCGCGTGCTTATACCTGAAGAACGGTCAGTTAATTGCGACTGACGCAGTCAATGCCCCGCGCGAATTCATTCAGTCCAAGGGTTTGATAGCCAGCCACGCGAAGATCGATCCTGCAAGACTGGCGGACGCGGATATTCCGTTACAGGACGCCGTCATCTGCTAACGACTCGGGGTCTGCCTCAAGTGTTGACGGCAACTCTATGATAAAACGACCCTGCGCCGAAACCGGCCCATCGCTTACTGAGTACACGTAGGTCGTCAACGACTCAACACCGAGCATCACCTGCCCTGCATAAGGTCCCGAGCCGGCGGTAACTTTGGCCGTTTTCAGCGCGCCCGGGCCAAATGTCGTATCGAGATGCCAGTTGCCTTGCCAGACATTTGCAGAGCTGCGATGTGCAGCAATGACGACGCTTCGCAGGTAGGTCCAGTAATTTTCCGACTGCTCGACAAAATATGCGCCTTTACCAGGCAAATACATGTACCAAATGCTGTCCACGAGGGCTTTGGCACCGAGCAGATCGGTGCGCTCCGAAAGCGACGAGATCTTGACGCCGATCCCTGCTACCTGATTTCGACCGTCGCGCAATTCAGTCACCATCACAGTTGATTGTCGAATTGGCCGCTCATAAAGCAGCAAGACTTTTGTCGGATACGGTTTCGTCTCGGATTCGCCGTCGTTCGTAAGAATGATATGGTCTGTTACCGCACCTGAATAACTCAACGTGATGGTTTGCGCATTAGTGACTGTCAGGGGTGACAGATTCTGCCTGGCGATAAAAGGGTTGTAGATCAGGCCAACGACGAATACGAATGCGCCGAACAGCAAACCAAGGACTAACGCGACGACGTACTTCATTTGCCTGGCTCCTTTACACTAACGAAGCGCAAGAAAAGCTCGATGCGTCCGTCCGGAGCATCTTCTTCACCCGAGGTATCCACGATCCAGCTTTCCGTCATCGTTCCCGTCAGCGTGGCGAATTCTCGTGTTCCTGCACGAAATTTGCCAATGCGATAGCCGCCTTCCATAGCATCAGGACTCATGTTGACAAATACGGATCCGCGGGCCGGCAGATGCAAGACCCAGTCAATCAGGTCTACTGTGTCAGCTTTGGCCGCATTGCGCACAGCAACGCCAACGACCGTGTCACGAGAATTCCGAATCTTGAACAGTTCCGTGCGCACGTCTGCCAGCAATTCGTCGGTGGGCCATATCAATCCGGGCGGCACCGGCTCGTGCTGACCCGGCGCACCAACCATAATCCTGTCCATCGGCACGTTGATGTGGAACGACTCAGTATTTCCACCATTGGGCAGCACCGAAATGATCGACAATTCACGATGCTGATCAACCGCCGGAAACGCATACAGCCCGCCGGCCGCAGCCGCTATTCCGAGCAGGGTTCCAATCATGAATGTCTTCAACACAACACTGTCACCGGTCGCTTCTGCCAGCCAATTCTGGCACATGACGTGAGTTTAGTTAAATTGGCCCGTCTGTCACACCGGATCCCGTCTGTTTTGTGACGGAACGCACAACAATTCGTCATTAAGCCCGGGAAAACGGGCGCCAATGCAATGTGTCCGGCCATTTTCTCCTGTCGGCCAGACCGGTACAATCCTGCAGCCTGAGAAGCTAGCAGTAGTAACCGACGATAATGACGACTCCAATCTGTCTGTGGTCCGGCCCGCGCAATATTTCGACCGCGCTAATGTACAGCTTTGCGCAGCGGCAGGATGTACAAGTGGTCGACGAGCCGTTGTACGGTCACTACCTGCGTGTCACTGGTGCCAATCACCCGGGCGGCGACGAAGTGCTGAAGACGATGAATTGCGATGGCAACATAGTCATGCGCGAATTGCTTGCCCGACAGGCAAGCATCTCGCCACAGCGATTATTCCTGAAACACATGGCCCACCATTTGGTCGACCTGGAGCTGGATTTTCTACAACATACATGCAATATTTTTCTGCTTCGCGACCCGCAGGAAATGTTGCCCTCGCTAAACATCCAGTTACCCAATGCCAAACTCGCAGACACCGGTCTGAAACAACAATGGAAATTGTTCAGTGACTTGAGAAGCACCGGGCAGCGCCCGGTTATACTGGATGCACAGGAATTATTACTCGACCCGCGCGCTGTCCTGCAGAAACTCTGTGAGCACATCGGTCTCGATTTCGACGCACGAATGTTGCATTGGCAAGCCGGACCAAAAACGGAGGATGGTGTCTGGGCACCACACTGGTATCAATCTGTACACGAAAGTACCGGGTTCACGCGATATAAACGCAAAAGCCGATTTCCCGATCACCTGAAGGAATTGCTGAATGTCTGCAGACCCTGGTACGAAAAACTCTATGAGCACGCATTGCGCGCTGAAACAGAAGGAGAAAAATGAGTGAACCTTCATGATCCTCGTAATGCCGACATACTCATACATGTCGGCGGTGAGCTAAGACTCCGCGCTGATGCGACCGTCTCGGTTTTCGACAGTGTTGTCCAGGGTGGCGACGCCGTCTGGGAGGGCCTGCGTGTGTACGACGGTCGCATTGCGGCACTCGACGGCCATCTCGAGCGCTTGCAGAACTCGGCCAAGACACTGGCTTTCGCAGATGTACCATCCTCTGACGAAGTGCGTTCCGCCATTTTCGCGACGTTGGAAGCCAACGGCATGCGCGACAACGTACACATTCGCCTCACGTTAACCCGCGGTGAAAAAGTCACATCGGGGATGAATCCGCGCCTTAACCAGTCAGGTTGCACATTGATTGTGCTCGCCGAATGGAAACCGCCGGTTTACTCGGACGAGGGCATACGCGTAATAACGGCGTCAACGAGACGCAACACGACACAATGTCTCGACTCGAAAATCCATCACAACAATTTGCTTAACAACATCCTGGCGTCGATCGAAGCGAATGTTGCCGGCGTGGATTGCGCGATCATGCTTGACGTCAATGGATTTATTTCTGAAACGAACGACACCAACTTGTTCCTCGTCAAGGGCGGTCACGTTCTGACCCCGCACGCAGACAGCTGCTTACCTGGGCTCACACGACAAATGATACTGCGCATCTGTGCCGACCAGAATATACGGGCGACGGAACGAAACCTGTCGCTTACCGAGTTGTATACGGCCGACGAAGTCTTCACCAGCGGCACAATGGGCGAATTGACACCGGTACTGGAAGCAGACGGACGAGTCATCGGTGACAAAGGCGCTGGTCCGATGACCAAACGCCTGCAGAAACTGCATCGCGAATTCGCGTATGCCAACGGATCACCTTTGCCGTTTTGATCCGTTGTTTGAGAAATAGCGCTCCAGATACTCATCGAGACTGATGGCATCAGAAGCCTCAATATCCAGCTGACGCTGTAGCGAAGCCTTGGCTTCATCCATAAACTGCGCATTCTTCGCATCGTCAAGCGCCGTGATCGACGCGAAGTAATCACGATGACTCTCTGCCATCGCAAGCCCGAACTCGAAAAAACTACTACCTGCCAGGTGCATTTCAGCCAGGACGCGCGCTGACGGTGTCAACTCCGGTGTTTCCACAAGCTTGCGCATACTTTGTACGGCGCTCGCATAACTATCGCTATTTTCGTGGCCGTCAATGGTTTCTGCGACCGCGTGCACCTTGTCCAGCACTTCAAGTGCCCAGTCTTTGATTGGCACTGGCACCGAATTTCGCTGCAGTTGCAAATCCGGATCGCGCCCTCTTTTTGCGGTAGCCCTTTGGTTACGCGCGATCTCGTCGAGTCCAGCGTCATCAAGCCTGGGACTGTCCTCCAGCAGACAATAAATCAGAAACGCCTCCATGAAACGCATCGTATTTTGGTTGATGCCGCAAGGATCGAAGATATTGATGTCCAGTGACCGCACTTCGATGTACTCAATGCCCCCCCGACGCAGAGCCGCAGTAGGCCGCTCGCCCGAATCCGCAACGCGCTTGGGCCTGACTGCCGAATAAAATTCGTTTTCGATCTGCAACAAATTAGCGTTCAGTTGTCGATAATGGCCCTCGACTTTCACACCAATTTTCTCGTACGCAGGTTCGGGCGTCACAATCATGTTTGCGAGATCACGCACATACTCATCGAGACTGTTCAGGGAAATTTTGGTTCGCGACTGATTCTGATTGCTGTAGCCGAGGTCGCTCATGCGCAATGAGGTGCCATATGGTTCGTAATAGGTGTCGTCATTGAAAGATTTCATTGCGGCCGCGTTCTTGCCGGCGAACGATTTGCATAACGCTGGCGATGCTCCAAAGAGATACAAGACCAGCCAACCCATACGGTGACAATTTCGGATGAGGCCGAGATATTGATCCGATTGAAATAGGACGTCACTCTGTTCATCGCCGAGCGTTTGCTTATACGCGGGCCAAAATCCGGCGGGAAGCGAATAGTTGAAATGCACGCCCGCTATAGTTTGCATTTGACGACCATACCGATAGCCAAGCCCACGGCGATAAATCGTTTTCATCTGTCCGACATTGGAGGTTCCGTATTGGGCGAGCGGAATTTCATCGTCAGTCGGTACACGGCACGGCATGCTGGCAGGCCAGAGCATCTCGTCCCCAAGCTGCGAATATGTATATTGATGCAAGTCGCAGACACAGCGCAGCGCTTCCCAGGTCGTTGCAAATGCTGGCGTAATAAACTCCAGCAGCGCTTCGGAGAAATCGGTGGTGATATATCGATTGGTCAGAGCTGATCCCAGGCCCACAGGATGCGGCAGCTCCGACAAACTGCCATCCGCGTGAATGCGCAGCGACTCTTTCTCAATTCCTTTCGATCCACCACATAGCAAGTCGCCGCCTGCAGTTATTATCGCACTCAGGCGAGTGTCAAAATTCTGCTTCAAATCGAATCCCCGGTTGCGGCTCGGCGAAATGAGCCCGCAAGCTGTTTTACCATAACCACCCCGCCCGCGTCCGCTGACCCCAATATTCGCTATTCAATACGGTGCTGAATTTTCTGGTCTAGTATGTAATGTCTACTACAATCGTTTTGTTCTTGATGTGACCTTGAGATTCAGAAAGTATTCGTTTGTTGCAGCACTTCTTCTCGCGGTACTGGCAACCAGTACGCCCGCCCACGCTTTTCGCTGTGGCAACAAGATAGTGACTGAGGACATGCACGAAGCACAGGTTCGCGCTGCGTGCGGTAAACCTGCAACTATTCGTCAGATTGGCCATGCGCTCCGGGGAGTCCATATTCCGCGCCGGCGAATTCTGTCGCCAGGAGTGACCGTTGATCATTACCCGGGCTACGGACTCTACATGCAGGAAGTCGTATTAATTGAGTATGTGTATAACTTCGGACCGCGCAAACTCATGCGTCGCCTGATATTCGAAGGCGGGGTACTCGTGTCCATTGAAACCATTGGCTACGGCTATAACGAGAAGAAAAGTCACAATGAGTCCAGAAGCGCGAAACAGCGTTCTGACTAACAAATTCCCGGGGCTACGCGTACTATTCGCACTGGAATTCCTGATTTTCTCATTGGAGCTGCAGCTGTATGAACGACGCCAAAAACAGACGACTTCGCGACAAATCCTCGGGCGCGGCAACACTTATAAACGATGGCTGCAAGATTAGCGGCGTCATTACAGGTAGCGGCGATTTTCTGATTAATGGCGAGGTTGACGGTGACTGCGATATCAGCGGAACCATTACCCTGGCGCACAACGGTCGCTGGCAAGGCACCATCAAAGCTGACGATATCATCATCGCGGGGCGGGTCGAAGGCGACATTATCGCAGTCGGTAAAGTCGAAATTACGAATTCGGCAAAAATAAGCGGCACGGTAACCGCGGAGGCCATCGCTGTGGCGGAAGGTGCCATCGTTGAGGGCGTCATGAAAACAACCGGAAATGAAGAACTGCTCAATTTCACTGAGAAACGTAACAGCGAAGCCTAGAAGTTGTTTTTATTGGTCCAAACTGGAAAGTTTGTTTCAATTTGACGACGGATGCTACACTCAGAGCTGTTTTCCGGCCGAATAATAAATATGACATGATCGGCATCAGACCTCCGCGCTTGCTAGTGCTCGCGGTGACGCTTGGCGTCGCCGTGTCCTTCATCATGGTGTCCATTTTTTATGGGCAGTACCGTTCGCTGGCTAATCAGCTTGTGGCTTCGAGTTCGGCGCAACATGACTTGCTGCTGCGGGACAGTTTTACGCTGCACGCGCGTGCCCAGTTGGACAATGCTGCAAACCACCTTGTAACGACACTGTCTGGATTCGATGACCCGGCTTTAGTTAAAGCTCTGCATCGCGCCCTGGCCGACAACCAGGACTTGATCGGTATTGTATACACCGACCACTCGCAGCAAGTCATCACGGCTGGCGACTTTCCTGCGGACGTGGATCCGACGACCACAACCTGGTTAACCGAGAGTCTTGTCATCGCATCACCTGTCGTTAGAAATGGCGAAGAAATCGGCGTATTGTCCGGCGCTTTCGAACTTGGTGCGCTACGTGCGAATTCAGCGAGCTACGCAGCGCGACTTGCAACAGCCGAGCTTGATAGTCGGCGTGTCAGTTACATGTGGGCAGGTGCGGGAACGCTGGCCACACTGCTGCTTTGCGGTGGCATCGTGTGGCTGGTTCTGCACAATCAGACACAGCGCATCAGGCAGTTCAAAGAAAAAGCAGAGAAATTGCGCGATGCGGACTTTGGCGAGATCTTGCTTGAGTCCGCTGACGACGAACTCGGAGATCTCGCCGTCGTGTTCAACGATATGCGGCAAGAACTGCTATCTACGACTCATTCGCGAGACTACGTCGATAGTATTCTGTCCGGAATGAATGAGGCCATCATCGTTACCTCACACGATGGCAAGATTACTCGAATCAACACCGCCACCACACATCTGCTCGGTTACGAGGAGAGCGAACTCCTGGGCACGACTATCGACTTTATTGTCAAGACGAAAAGCAAGCATTCTCTGGCAGATGATCCGCCGTCTGGCCTGCCGAAAGAAAGCATATTTCAAAGCAAGTCTGGCGAGTTGATTCCAGTTTCATACACTTGCTCCGTCGTTGACAACGGTGATAGATCAAGTTCGAGTCGCATTTATGCCGCACAGAATATTACTGAGCGACAACGTGCGGAGAAACGAATCCGCTTCCTGGCACGCATCGATCCGCTGACAAAAATTCCGAATCGCATGCAGTTTCAACACCTGCTGCAGCGCGGCATTGCCCGGGCGAGGCGTGCCGGAAAATATTTGTGCCTGTTCTATATCGACATTGACCACTTCAAAGAGATCAATGATACGTTCGGGCATCTGGGCGGCGATGCTGCTCTTGAGACAGTCGCGGAGCGCTTATCAGCAGCACTGCCAAAGCACATTACAATTGGCCGTCTCGCCGGTGACGAGTTCGCGGTCATCGTTAATGATCTGCAGCCCGACGAAACCGGCATCGTTGCAACCAGCGAGCTCGCCCAAAAACTCCTGGACCGCCTCGCCGACCCCTTTTTCGTACAAGGCCATGAAGTCTTCATGACTGCAAGCATGGGCATCGCTTACTATCCGAAGGACGCGGCGAACGTAATCGATTTGATACGTAACGCCGACGCAGCGCTGTATCACTCGAAGGACGCCGGCGGCAACATCTATTCGATGTACGCGCCGAAAATGAACGAGGCTTCGGTTGAGCGCCTCATGACAAAGAGCAAGCTCAAACGGGCGTTCGAGCGCGACGAATTGCTGGTGCATTATCAACCCAAATACAACCTCAAGACTGGCGAAATCTTTGGCGCCGAAGCACTGGTGCGTTGGGAGCAGCCGGACCGTGGCCTGATATTGCCCTCAGATTTCATTCCCATCGCCGAAGAAAGCAGCCTGATTTTTGAAATCGGTGAATGGGTGCTGGACAAGGTTTGTGAAGATTTCCGAATCTGGCAAAGGTCGGTATCACCGCCCGGTCGCATATCTGTGAATCTATCGCTAAAACAATTGCGACAGCTTAATTTCGTGAGTCGTATAAGCTCGATCTTGCGCGGTCACGAGATATCGCCTACCTCGCTCGAGTTGGAAATTACAGAAACGACATTAATGGAAAACCCCGAGCGTACGATTAAATTGCTTGACCAGTTGTACAGCCTGGGCCTGCATCTAGCGATTGACGATTTCGGCACAGGATATTCGTCGCTGAGCGCGCTGCAACAATTTCCGATCAGCACCCTTAAGATCGACAAATCCTTTGTTCGAAACATCGTGACCAATGCGGATGACGCGACGATTGTCGACACCATAATCCAAATGGGTCGCAACATGAATATCGATGTTGTCGCAGAGGGAGTTGAAGTCGAAGCACAACTAAGCTGCCTGCAAAAACTTGGTTGTACCTATGTTCAGGGTTTGCTATTCGGCAATCCGATGAGTTCAGACAACTATCTGGACTTGCTGCTTGCACAGGCAGAAGGCACCGATACTCACAGGGCGCTATTCGCCTGACTTCACTCTGCATCGGCAACGTGATTAAATTGACGCTGCACCCATAAGCTCCCGGCGTCGGTGATGCCTGTCTTGAACCAATGGACACGATAATTAATATGATAAGAACAGTTCTTGCCGCAGTATTTTTTCTTTCCGCGCCAGCGGTTTTGGCCTGCGATTACCCTTCCCGGCCTGCCGAAATACCGGATGGCAGCGTAGCCTCCCAGGATGAGATGTTTGTCGGCGTTAAGGCAATTAATGCCTATCAGACCGCGATGCAGGAATATCTGGATTGCATCGAGGCGGACGAGATTGTCGCCGTAACCGGTATGGATGATGCTGATGACAAAGCGAAAAAAAAGCGCGCCACAATGTTCAACAAAAAATACAATGCCGCAGTGGAGGAAATGACTCTTGTTGTGGAGCAATTCAATGTCGAGATACGCGCCTACAAACAGCGCTCAAAATAGATTCAAATCACAATCACATAGTAAAAACGCCCGTCAATGACGGGCGTTTTTTACGACCGATAATCCTCTTACCTGAGATTATCGATCTGTTTGCCCAAATCATGCTTGCTTTCGGTGACTATGCGTTCCAGAACCCTGATGCGCTCCTCGAGCAAATCAATCTTGGCAAGCGAATCTTCAAGTTCCGGATCGTGTTCTTTTCCCCTATGTTTCATCTTCATGTATTTGTCCCATGACCCCGCCGCAAACACGATCGCGACAATGCATACGATCCAGAAAAAGTTATTCATTGATTTATCCCTGTGCTAATTCTGTTAGTCAGAGTCTGCGAAATTCCTGCTCGAGCTGAAAACGCCTCGATGTGACGTGTTTTTCCAACCTTGCAAGACGTGCATCGAGTGATCGACATCGCTGGCGAACTTCATCCGCTATCGCCGACGGTGGAGATGCGGCGCGCGCCTTGTCTTGTTTGTGTTTTTTTTCGCGCTTCAGATACTCTCTTTCCGCAGCCCTGTCGTAGACTCTGCCTGACGCAGCCGGAATCAGAAACACGACTGCAAGATAGCCTATTACGGCAATCGGCATGGCCATTAGAAACGCTATGAATGCCAGGCAGCGCGTCATTTTCAGATTGAACCCCAGGTAGCCTGCGAGACCTGCGCACACACCGCCCAGGAGCGCTCGATCAGCATCTCTGTAAAAACGCCGCTCGGAAGTTGCCCCCATGGCCCTCACGTATGTCTCCCTGTGCCATGCCTGTAATCTGAACGGTAGGTACGCCAGAAACCATTTTCTGTGTCGCCTCCGTAGTAAACCAGCGGCTTGTTTTTGATGAGCATCGTTGCGCAAAGATAGATAGCCGCAGTCAACCAGAAAAACAGCATCAAGCTGATAACCGCTATGACTCTGACGATACTAATTCGAAAGTTAAAACGATCTGCAATGCCCGCGCACACGCCGAATATCAAACCGCTCTCACGATCTCTATAGAAGCCACGAAATGCCCCATAGTCCATAGTCCAGGTGTTTCGACTCATCCTTTCCTCCTCTGATCCGCGATTATTATTTCGCCTCCGCGCGTGCGCTCTTGTCGCTTGCGACACGCTGTTTCAATGCGTCCAGCTCCTCGTTTACAGATTCTTCTGCCTCCAAGCCCGCGAACTCGTGATGCAGATCCTTTGGCAGACCAAGGTCGTATGCCTCTATCCTGCCTTCAACATCGTCGATTCGCCGCGCGTACTGTTCAAACCGCAGCATCGCGTCGTCAATCCTGTAATCGTAGATTTTCTTGCGGGCAGCCAGGCGACTTCTGGCCGTTGTGTGTCTCGCCAGCAGCGCTTTCTGCCGAACTTTCGCGTCAAGAAGTTTGCTTTCGAGCCGCGCGATATCTTCATTGAGTTTTGCGAGGCCTTCGTCAACGGCAATGTAGTCCTGCTTCAGCAGATCGACCGCCGATGAAGCGCGAGATTTCTCAACCAGGGCAGCCTTGGCCAGGTCCTCGCGATCTTTGCGTATTGCCAGTTCCGCTTTATCCTCCCATCCGCCGAGCTCATGCTCGAACGACTCGATCTTGCGGTTGAGGTCTTTCTTGTCCGCAATAGAACGAGCCGCGGCTGAACGTACCTCAACCAGGGTGTCCTCCATCTCCTGAATCATCAATCGGACGATTTTCTCCGGGTCCTCTGCCTTATCGAGAATCGCATTGATATTGGAGTTCACGATGTCACTGAATCTCGTGAATATGCCCATGAATTTGTCCTCTTTTGGGTGAAACTTAGCTTACTTAAGTGCAGCAATCATGCCAACGCCCCGTTGTATTCATAAGTTATTGTTTTGTAATTCTTAAATGGTCATTAAGAGGAATTATAAGGTACCTGGATAATGGTTATATTCGCTATATATTAGCTATTTCCGTTACTATTTGGCTTAATTGACCAATGCCATCACCCGCAGCAACCCAGCAAATCATCGGTGAGGCGCCAGCCTTCCTTGCAATGCTCGAGCATGTGTCACGCGCCGCCCCCCTCTCCAAACCGGTCCTGGTGATAGGAGAGCGCGGTACCGGCAAAGAATTGGTCGCCTCACGGCTGCATTACCTGTCAGATCGATGGGAACAGGTGGTCGTGAAAGTAAACTGTGCCGCCTTGACAGAGTCGATCCTCGAATCCGAACTGTTCGGCCATGATGCAGGAGCATTCACCGGCGCGATAAAAACTCATATTGGTCATTTCGAGCGAGCCGATGGTGGAACACTCATCCTCGACGAACTTGCGTCAATCTCCTTGCGTATGCAGGAGAAGATTTTGCGCACTATTGAGTACGGCGAAATTCAAAGAGTTGGTGGTAGCGAAACGCTGCAGGTGGACGTGCGTATTGTCGGCTCCAGCAACGCAGATCTGCAAGCGCTCGCGGCCGACGGACGGTTTCGCGCGGACCTGCTCGATCGGCTCGCTTTCGACGTCATTACAATCCCGCCACTGCGTGAAAGAATCGAGGACATCATGCCGTTGGCGCATGCGTTCGCGATCAATATGGCGAGCGAATTAAAGTGGAGCTACTTTCCGGGCTTCAGTTCACGCGCCTCGTCTGCGTTATTGCGCAATCAATGGCCGGGCAATGTGCGTGAACTCAAGAACACCATAGAGCGAACGATTTATCGTTCCCCAAATCCAGAAAAGCCAATTTCAGACCTGGCAATTGACCCGTTCGATTCGCCATTCAGATTGGCACAAGTCGAGACAGTGAGCCCGCAAACTGCAGTTTCGCCCCTGTCACCATTGCTGCCGACGGACCTGCAACAGCGGCTGAATGATACAGAGACTGACCTGCTACGAGCAGCACTTGAGAAGGCGCGCTTCAATCAACGCATGGCTGCTGATCTGCTCGGACTAAGCTACCACCAGTTCCGGGGCAAGCTGCGCAAATACGAAATTCGCGGCAAAGCCTGAAGATCGGCAGGGAAATACTCGCTTTAGATTAGCTTTCGTCGCGATAACGACGAACGTAGATAGCAGCGGTCGATAGCAATCCGCAGACGATGATACCGGCCCATGTAGCGGGGCTCGTCAGGAACTGCACGATATCCAGGTGCACGAGCAGGCTCGTGGCCCCTTCCGCAATACGCCATTGTTCCTCATCAAAAAACCGCTCGACGTTCTCGGTGCGAATCAATGGCATCTCGTCAGCACGACCCAGTACATATTGCGCAAATATGTGCGTCCGCAGAATAATCTTCTCGAGTAATGCGATCAGGACCAGCGGCATGAATGCCATCAACAACGGAGAGCGCTTCGTGTAGGCGGAGACGAACAGAAACCAGCCAATGAATGGCGACATCCAGATGCCAGTTGTCAGGATCACGATGACCGCTGCCAGCCAGTTATCAAGCAATGACACCGAACCCCAAATCAACAAGCTGGCGTCGCCACCCTTCATCGACACCCAGACACTCGTTACGACGAGGTTAACAAGATGAGTCGCGATAATTCCGATGATGGCGGCCATTGGAATGACAAGCAGCGCAGTTATCAGCTTGGATATAACTGTCTCGGCGTCAGTGACCGGCATCGACCGCCAGAACAAAATGCTCTTGTCTTTACGTTCTGCATAAAGCGAGTCGAGACAATAAAATACGGTCAGGACCGCCAGGGCGATCAGAAACACCCACGACGTCCCGAGGAAGAATCCGGTCAATGCCGCCTTGCGCTCCGTTTCCCCGGCAATATTGGTTGCTCCAAATATCACAGCATCCAATTCCGCTGCGAATCCTGATGCGAATATCAGCATCGCGAAAACGCCAAGCGTGACGATGATCGCGATCACCATAGGGGTTACGTAAATGGAGCGGTGTTCCCAAATCTCTCGCCTGATCAGTGCCAGTTGATTTGTGATCATTGCCGCGCCCTCTTGACCATCGCGACAAAGAGATCTGCTATCGCGGGAGTGCGTAGCTCACCAAACCCCTCAAGTTGCTCACGACTGACGCCCTCAAACAACATTATCGACTTGCCAAACATTTCGTTTTCAGCAATTGGCCCAAGCTCTCTCGCCTTGCTGGCGCCCTCCCCGGAAGCCAGCACTTCAACGTAAGTCCCGGACAACGCGTCCATAGGCGAATCAAGCAAGATCTTGCCATCGTCAATAAACATGACGTCCGTGAGCAAATTTTCGATTTCCTCAACCTGGTGTGTTGTGATCAGGATAGTCCGCTCCTCATCGAAATAATCGTTAAGCAAGTTTGCGTAGAATTCTTTACGGAAGATGATATCGAGGCCAAGTGTTGGCTCGTCGAGTACCAATAACTTGGCGTCGATCGACATGATGATCGACAAATGCAGCTGGGCGACCATGCCCTTGGACAACTCTCTCACCTTTGAGCCCGAACGTATTTTGGTCTTGGCCAGGTGTTCTTCGGCATGCTTGCGGGAAAAATTCGGGTGAATCGCCTCAACATAGTCGAGCAGCTGCGTGACTTTGATCCACCGCGGCAGCACCGCCACGTCCGCAATGAAACATATGTTTTGCATCATTTCCTTGCGCTGCTTGAACGGATCAAGGCCCAGAACCGAGAGCTGTCCCTCGCAGTCCGTAAGACCCAGCAACGCCTTGAGCAAGGTCGTCTTGCCTGCGCCATTCGGTCCGATCAGGCCCAGTATCCTGCCCTTTTCGATCTCAAAACTGACGTTGTCGACCGCGTGTACCGCGCCGAAGTACTTGGATACTCCCTTCGCGCTGACCAGGCTAGTCATTCTCTCCTCCAGATTTCGATGATGAGTCTTTCTTCCTGGATTTCACATCACGCAATAAGTCGGCCGCGTCCAGACGCAAACGCTCGATAGTCGCCACGACCTTCGGCCACTCTTTCTCCAGGAATCTCTGCCGCTCCGCTTTGAGCAACAACTTTTGTGCACCTTCGTTGATGAACATGCCCCGGCCACGTTTTTTCTCAACAAGGCCTTCATCCACCAGCTCTTGATAGCCCTTAAGAACTGTCAGCGGGTTTAGCCTGTACTCGGCCGCAACATTGCGGACTGAGGGCAACGCGTCACCGTCGACCAAGACGCCCTCGAGAATCATCGCAACAACGCGGTCGCGCAGCTGGCGATAAATCGGCTGATCTTCATTCCATTTGGGATCCATTAACTGTTCTTTCCTGAATTCTGCGAATTGTTCGTGCCAAAATCCGTAAAAAGACGCCGGCACGAAGGGACGTGCCGGCGCAACAATTCCGTCGCTATTTTACTCGTTTGCGCCACGAAATTGACCTAAATCAGAAACAACTCCTATGGTAATGATCACCGCCCTGACACCAGGATGGCCCACGAAATCGATGCTGAATCGATCTTCAGTCGTCTGATGAAATTCCACCGCCGCCTCGGCACTCGGCCCTTCAGCCGTCGCACTGGCCTGTCCTGCAACCACGGCGACAGCCATCAATATCATTACGGAAAGACTTAGGAATTCGCTGACAGTTTGCATGGACTTGAACATTTTAGCTGTCCGGGACATTCCCCGGCCTCTTAGTGAACTAGTGTTATAGTTGACTATAACACTAGACACTTGGATTGCAAGCCTTTTCTGAACTTTTTCCTAACCCAACCCTGAAATCAACCGCGTTTGTAAGGCTATCCCCACGAGGTTGACAAGATGGCTGCGAGTGCACAATACATGGCAACACCGGTAGCGCGTCGAGCGGGCGCCCTATGCAGGACTGCGAAGCTGGCCTATGCTCCCGTAATGGGCCACATTCCTGACGACAGCGCGTTGATGCTGAGATACCAGGACGGCGATACTGCTGCATTCGAGACGCTGTATCGGCGCCACAATGACCCACTGTACCGCTACCTGCTGCGTTTGTGCCGCCACCGCGACACGGCTGAAGACATTTTTCAGGATGTCTGGGGCAAAATCATCAAGGCTCGCAGCAATTACCGCCCAACCGCGAAATTCACAACATTCTTGTATCGCGTCGCACACAATTGCTTCATCGATCATATACGACGCAACAAACGTCACACCAACAGCACGGAATTCGACCCGGAGATACATTCCGACCCGGGCGAACAACCCGACGTATTGACAGAGCGCAGTCTTGCCAGGGAACGCCTGCTGGTCGCATTACAGGATCTCCCTGAAGAGCAGCGAGACGCGTTCTTGCTGCGCGAGGAGGCCGGCCTGAGCGTCGCGCAGATTGCCTCGGTGACCGGCTGCAGCCGCGAAACAGCAAAGAGCCGGATTCGCTATGCCGTGACCAAGCTTAAGGTCGCAATATCCGAACCCGAAGACGAAGTCAGAGCAACAGCGACGGTGTCCGGGGAGGAACGATGAACGACGAGCGAGACACTACCGATATAGAACCACTCGTGTCGCAGACCTATCGCGAAACTGCGACCGAACGGGTGCCAGAGCGTCTTAGCGAGAAAATTCTCCACGCGGCCGCGAATGAGCCCACGAAACAGCAGCAGCAATCTGCATATGGCTTTGCGTCCAGCTGGCTGCGCCCAGCAGCCTGGGCCGCGACGATCTTCTTGAGTCTTGTCATTGTTCTCGAGATTACACAGGACCCAGCGCCGCAGGTCCCTCGGCCGGCTGTTTCAACCAACGCTCTGACCGCGGATGCCGTTGCAGACCGCCTCGAAGAGACAATTGTCGATGCCAATGCGCCGGCTGAACAATCGCGTCTTAACAAAATGCAGGCGCCGGCAGCAATGCCCGCAGAGCTCAAGGCCGAAAATATGATGCGCAAGCGAAGTGACGCGAATTTGCAAAAACAAGGTCTCGGCAACGTGGCTAAGCCAGCGGTGGGAATCATGGCTGCCACGGCAGACGTAAAAGACTCTGATGCGACAGAGGCATGCGACAGCGAGACTCGCGAGACGGCCGAATCGTGGTTCGCATGCATTCAAATGATGCACGACACAGGCCGCGCAGCGGAGGCCGCAAGCGAATACGACGAATTTACCTTGAAGTTTCCCGATTTTGCGCTGGATTAGATAACCGACAGCAGTGCCTGGCGGCCCCGCCGGTGCTAGAATCGCCGCCCCTGTTCACCTGCACCTGTTCAATTTGAGCAGTCGCGATTTGTTACCGATCAACGCAGGAAAAAAATACGATGAAAACAACTGTTCGCGTCACCATCACTGGCGCCGCCGGCCAAATTGGCTACCAACTCGCGTTCCGCATAGCCTCAGGGCAAATGCTCGGCAGCGACCAACCGGTTATTCTGCAATTGCTCGAGATTCCGCCGGCATTGCCAGCATTGCAGGGTGTGGTCATGGAACTTAAGGACTGCGCATTCGCCACCTTGTCCGGAATCGTTGCCACTGACGATCCGAATATCGCGTTCAAGGACAGCGACTATGCATTGCTGGTCGGCGCCAGGCCGCGTGGTCCGGGTATGGAACGTAAAGATCTGCTGGAAGCCAACGCCGCTATATTCTCAGTTCAGGGCAGGGCAATGAACGACCACGCCAACTCTGACATCAAAGTACTCGTCGTCGGCAATCCTGCAAATACGAATGCACTGATCGCAAGCAGCAATGCGCCTGATATCGACCCACGCAACTTCACGGCCATGACCCGTCTTGACCACAATCGCGCGATGGCACAGCTTGCCGCGAAAACCGACAGTCATGTCAACGATATCCGCTGCATGACGATTTGGGGCAATCACTCCGCCACGCAATATCCCGATCTCAGGCACGCGAGCGTCGCGGGCAAGAATGCTGCCGACCTCGTTGAGCAAGAGTGGCTGGTCGATGAGTTTATCCCAACCGTGCAGCAACGTGGCGCAGAGATTATTGCAGCCCGCGGCGCATCATCGGCAGCATCAGCGGCGTCAGCTGCAATCGATCATATGCGTGACTGGGCGCTGGGCACGCCGGATGGCGACTGGGTCAGCATGGCTATCCCCGCCGACGGCAGCTACGGCATTGAGGCAGGCATCATTTATTCCCACCCGGTGCGTTGCAGTAGCGGCAAGTATGAAATCGTGCAGGGGCTGGCCATTGACAACTTTAGTCGCGCACGCATGGCTGCTACGGAATCTGAATTGCGCGAGGAGCGTGCCGCAATCGAGGAACTGCTATAGAGTGGTAGTCGACGCGGCTGCGCCGCGCGATCCAAGAGCCAGGAGGTTCAGGTTTTGAGCGGTTTCACAGTTGGTTTGCTTTGGTTTCTGTTGTTCGCAGGTGGCGGGGGTTTCCTGGCCTACCAGCGAATTGACTTGCGCACGTCCACTATCGCAACGGGTGCAGCGGTAATTTTATACCTGTTCCTCGGCGATGGCTCCTTCCTGTGGAATCTTCTCCTGCTGGCGGCCTTCGGGGTGATGGTACTGCCGAATCTCATTGAAGTTCGGCGCGAGAAGCTCACAAGACCGCTGCTGGCCATATATCAAACTATGTTGCCGTCGATGTCGGACACCGAGCGCGAGGCGCTTGAAGCGGGCAACGTATGGTGGGACGGCGAACTCTTCTCGGGCATGCCCAATTGGGACCGCCTGATGTCTTACCCGGCGCCGAAGTTGTCGGACGAAGAACAGGCTTTTCTCGATGGGCCCTGCGAGCAGCTCTGCCGGATGCTCGACGACTGGGAGATCTGCCACAAGCTTGCTGACATGCCGCAGGATGTCTGGGACTTCATAATCGAGAAGCAATTCTTCGCAATGATAATCCCGAAGCAATACGGCGGTCTCGAATTCTCTGCGTACGCGAACGCTGCAGTTATCACCAAACTTGCCAGCCGCAGTCCAACAGCGTCATCGACAATCGGTGTACCCAACTCACTGGGACCAGCTGAACTGCTTTTGCACTATGGCACCGAAGAGCAAAAGCAACACTATCTCCCCGGCCTCGCAGCGGGCACAGAAATACCGTGTTTCGCGTTGACTTCGCCGGAAGCCGGGTCGGATGCCGCAGCACTAATCGATAACGGCGTCGTCTGCAAGGGTAAATGGAATGGCAAAACCATTACCGGAATACGCCTTAACTGGAACAAGCGTTACATCACACTGGCACCAGTGGCAACTGTCCTCGGACTCGCATTCAAGCTGTACGATCCGGATCACCTCATCGGTGACAAAGACGACTATGGAATCACGGCCGCGCTCATCCCGACGGACACGCCGGGCGTAGTGGTCGGCCGCCGCCATATCCCGCTTACGATCGCCTTTCAGAACGGCCCGACTTCGGGCAAGGATGTGTTCGTACCGCTCGACTACATTATTGGCGGCCCCAAAATGGCTGGCAAAGGATGGAAAATGCTGGTCGAGCTGTTGTCGGTCGGTCGCGCAATCACGTTGCCGTCGATAGCATCCGGCGGTGCACAGGCCGCAAGCTACACGAGCGGTGCATACACAATCATACGCAAGCAATTCAACACATCGATCGCAAATTTCGAGGGCGTAGGTGAGGCGCTCACGCGAATCGCCGGCCACACTTACATCGTGAACGCCGCCGTAGCGGTAACGGCCGGCGCTATAGATCAGGGCGAAAAGCCGGCCGTCCCCTCCGCAATTCTCAAGTATCACTGCACCGAACTCGGTCGCAAGATTGCCAACGACGCAATGGACGTACACGGCGGCAAGGGCATTATGATGGGACCCAAGAACTACCTTGGCCGGGGATTCATCGCGACACCGATCGCCATCACCGTCGAGGGCGCGAACATCCTCACTCGCAGCCTGATTATATTCGGCCAAGGGACGATTCGATGCCACCCGTTCGTGCTGAAGGAATTACAAGCTGCGGGCGATGAGGACCAGGATCGCGGCCTGATCGACTTTGACAATGCCTTGTTCGGACACATCGGCTATGCACTCAGCAATATGGCGCGTTCGTTTTTCCTGGCACTGACGCATGCCAAATTCAGCCGCGTACCGCTGAACACTCCAACGCGACGTTACTATCAGAACATCAACCGCTACAGTGCGGCGTTCGCGCTGGCATCCGACTTCGCGATGCTCACGCTGGGTGGTGCCCTGAAGAAAAGAGAGCTCTTGTCGGCCCGCCTCGGTGACGTGCTGAGTTCGATGTACCTCGCATCCACTGTGCTCAAGCATTTCGAAAACCAGGGGCGCAGGGCCACGGATCTGCCCTTGGTTGAGTGGTCGGTACGCACCTTGATGTACCAGGCACAGGAATCGCTGCACGCCTTCCTGCGAAACTTCCCGAACCGTTGGGTCGCTACATTGTTGCGTATATTGATATTTCCACGCGGGCGCACTTACTCAGCACCGTCCGACGAGATTGGCGCCAAAGTCGTCGCTTTGCTGACGACGCCCGGGGAGTCCCGCGAACGATTGAGTGAATTCGCCTACACGACCCTGGAACCCAGTAACCCGCTTGGCTTGCTGCAGGAAGCGCTGCAGTTGAGCAAAGAGTACCAGCCGATAGAGCGCCGCATCAGACAAGCCCGCAAAGAAGGCCTGATCGCATCGGACTATCTCCCTCGGCAAATTGACGAAGCTGAAGAAGGCCAGGTCATCAATAAGACGGAGGCCCGGAGCATGCGCGCCTATCACGACAAGGTGTCAGCGCTCATGGCCGTGGATGATTTTGCGCCCGAAGATCTCGCACGAACATCACCCGCGAAAAAAACCGCGCCGCGCACGAAGGCCGTCGCCCGCAAGACGTCGAAGAAAAAGTCCGCGACCAAGAAGACCTCAACCAAGAAATCTGTGAAAAAGAAAACCTGAGCAGCTAGTCACACTATGACAAGATTCACCGGTCCTCTTTATGAGATATCGCTGGTCAATGCGGGCGCGGCAAGCCCTGAACTGGACGGCTGGCTGAAAGAACTGGCGCGTCGCGCCCTTCGCGAGACGGGTATCGAGGATGCACGTATTTTCGACTCCGGCGTCGATGACCACGGCCGCACGGTCCATGTCTGCCAGTTCCGTGCCGCCGATGACAATGCGTTGGACGAATTGCTGGACGGCTTTTTTGCCGAAGTGGATGCCGAAATCGCAGCACTCTATGGCGACCATGTCCTCGTATCCAGCCGGATACTGCGTGAAGACGACTCAAACAACTTGCCCGCGGTAGAAAGCCCGAATTGCCTGAACTGCGGAACGCGCCTTAGAGGCCAGTATTGCGGGGTATGTGGACAGCGGGCACGCAACAGGCTCATTAGCCTGTGGGAGTTGTTGCGCGAGGCATTCGGGGACCTGCTGGAACTGGACTCGCGTATCTGGCGCACCCTGAATCCACTCCTGACCAATCCGGGTCAACTGACGCATGACTACCTGCAAGGTCGGCGTGCACGCTACATGCCCCCGTTTCGAACTTACCTGGTTCTTAGTGTCCTGTTTTTCGTCGTCGCTTTCTTCGACCCACACGAAGGACTTGGTCTGCTAAGCGAGCCCGAGCCCGAAGCCGCCGCCGAGGAAACGACGCATCAAGGGGCGACTGGCAAACGGGATGACGAATACGCAGTACCCGAAGACGATCGCGAAATCATTGTTGGTTTCGACGGCGATACCTGTGAACCCGGTGACATCGACCTGGAAAACGCCCCAAACTGGATAAAGCGCCGCCTGACGCCCAAGCGCCTCGAATATATTTGCGAGCAATTCGTCGACGAGCGCAGCCAGAAAGCAATGACCGACAGGCTGGTGGACAATATCCCCGTAGCACTGTTCGTGTTGATGCCTTTGATGGCCCTGGTGTTAAAGGGCCTCTACCCGCTGTCAAGGCGCTACTTCGTCGAGCATCTGCTGTTCTTCGTGCATTTTCACGCCTTCTTTTTTCTGATCCTGATCCTGATAGAGTTGTTCTCAAGCGCTACCGCACTCGTGAATATTGACGGTACGGTGACGACGCTTGTGATTGTCGCAGCAATATTCTATATACCTGTGTACCTGTACAAGGCCATGCGTTGTGTCTACAAACAGGGTCGTTTCATGACAATTATCAAGTACATTGCTCTTTTGATCGCGTATGCGTTCGGCGTGTCTCTTACAATGTTGGGCGCCGTATTGTTTGCTGTGATCTGGATTTAGACGTATCAAGATGGAGACCAATATGGGAATTCGCTTTTTCGCCGCCGCCTCGATTGCACTCCTGATATCCGCATGCGGCCAGAACCAGGCAGCGCGGCGCGCAGACGACGCTGTGATGAGCACAGCCGACACCCTGCCGCGTTCCACGTCACCCGATGGCGCCAGGGTATTTTTCATAACCCCGGCCACGGGCGATACCGTCAGCAATCCCATCAGTATCGAGTTCGGTATCGAGGGTATGATCGTGGTCAAAGCCGGCGACCAGCAGCCGCATTCGGGCCATCATCATCTGCTCATCGATACCGACCTGCCGGACCCGGGGCTGCCTGTTCCGGCCGACGAACACCACGTGCATTTTGGGGACGGCAGCAGCGCCACGGAAATCACGCTCTCAGCAGGTGAGCATACGCTGCTGTTACTGCTGGGCGACTACCGGCATATTCCACATGATCCGCCGGTGGTATCGAACCCCCTCACAATAATTGTAGAATAAGTGGTTGAGTGAAACGCCAGCTAACACTAAAATTGCCGGGCGAAGCAAATACCCATTATGAATCAGTCAAGTAACAAGAAACTCATCGGAATCAGCGGTCTCGCCGCCTACCTGCCGCCCTACCGTGTATGGCTGGAGGACTGGTGTGACTGGTCCGGCAATCAATGGCAGAAAACGCGAGAGATCGTCGGGCGCAGCTTCCGCATGCGCGGGCCAAACCATAGTGTCTACACGATGGCGGCCAACGCTGTTATCAGACTCATCGATCAATACGACATCGATCCTGCGCGGGTCAAATTCCTTGGGCTTGGCACTGAATCGAGCACCGACAACTCTGCCGGCGCGATAATCATCAAAGGTATGGTCGACGAGGCGCTGCAGGCGCGTGGCAAAGCGCCGATCGCTCGCAGTTGCGAAGTACCTGAGTTCAAACACGCCTGCCTTGGCGGCGTATACGGCATGAAAGGCGCAATCCGCCACCTCGCACTTGACGGTGCCGGCGGGCAGGCAATTGTCGTTTGCTCCGACATTGCCGAGTACGCGCGTGGCAGTTCAGGCGAGCCGACACAAGGCGCGGGCGCGGTTGCAATGCTGCTGGAAGAAGACCCGCAGCTGGCCGTTGTCGATCTCGTCGGCTCAGGATCGGCATCTGACTATCGCATCATGGATTTCCGCAAACCCATGTCGCGTTTTTGTGGACAAGATCGTTCCGAAGCTCACCAGGTACAAGACTTCCCGGTGTTCAACGGCAAGTACTCCACCACCTGTTATATCGACGAAACGCTGCATGCTTTGAACGACATGTATGACAAGCGCGATCTCATTGCCAGTGACTATTTGCGTTCGCTGCGTACGTTGTTTCTGCATCGTCCGTATCGCCGCATGCCGGAGACCGGCTGGGCCGTTTCCTATCTTTTTGCGCTCGGCCAGGGAAATTCCGAGGATCGCGCAGAACTCGCGTCTTATTGCTATGAAGCTGGCGTCGAGGTCGGGGCCGTAATCGATGAAATGGCCAGCAAACCGGACGTCACCAAGCTGGCTGAGCCCAACCGGCTGCAATACGAAGCCTATCCGTTAACCATGGCCATGTTGCGAGCATTCCGCGCATCGCGCCATTATCGCAAGGAAATTCTCGACAAGTTGCGGCTGGGTAGTGACACGATGCTCGATCTCGGTAACCTGTACACAGCCGCGCTGCCCGCATGGATGGCGGCAGGCTTCGAGCAGGCGCTCGACGAGAATTCGCTGTCGCCGGGCGAGGAAGTATTGACGCTGGGCTATGGTAGTGGCGATGCTGCCGAGGTTATTCCGTTCTTCATGGCCGACGGCTGGAGGGACGCCGCGGCAAAGATACAGTTTGCGGAAGCGATGAAATTCGCAATCGACCTGGACCGTCAGCAATACGAGGCCTTGCACGACGGCCGACGCGCAGGAAATCTGGACTACATCCCCAGCAACGAATTTGTCATCGACCGCGTCGGTCGCAGCGATGACCGGCACTTCACCGATCTGGGCATCGAGTATTACCGCTATATTGCCTAGGGAAGCTCTGACCAATTCAGTGCATTTCTGCGCAGTCTGTAGCGCACAGATACACTGAATTGGTCAGAGCTTCCCTAACCCCGCCTGACCTGGGCGGGCGCACAGTAACGTGCCAGCTGCTCGTGAAAATCCGATCTTAGCGTCTGCCATTCCTGTTTGAACCAGGGCGTGAACTGTTGTGAATTGGTTGCAAACTCAGCATCGAGTTCCTCCGCCGCAATGAATCGAATGCCTTCAATTTCACTTTCGTTCGCCAGCGCATCCTCACCAGCCCTGCCCAGATAGACATGGCAGAGCTCGTGCTCAGACCCCGCCGCACCGTAGTGCGCCTGATAACAAAATTGATAGACGAACTCGAGCGCGGTGCTGATATTCAGCTCATCACTCAGACGTCGCTCGGTGGCGATCTGCAACGACTCGCCGCGGCGCGGATGACTGCAACAGCTGTTCGACCAAAAACCTGGCCACAGCCGTTTCCCGGAACTACGCTTTTGCATCAACAGCTGACCAGTATCGTTAAACAGGAACACTGAAAATGCACGATGCAAAACTCCGGCACCGTTATGGCACTCGGTTTTCGATCGATGACCAATCTCATTGTCGTCAGCATCAACAAGGATCAGGTCTTCGCTCTCCGACGACACAATCCTGTGAAGGTCATTCAATTCGCATACTCCGACAAACGCAGCGTTCGGTAACCTGCCTGTTGTAGTGCGTCCCGAACTCCATCGCAGTTACCGGGGCATAACGCGACCATTGCTCCCCCACCGCCGGCGCCGGTGAGTTTGGCGCCGGCCGCACCACTGCCCCGAGCCAACGCTATCATGCATTCAAGTTCTGGCGTAGACACTTGTATCGCGTTGAGCAATCCATGGCAGATATTCATTAGCCGGCCACACTCTACGTACTCGCGCGCCTGTAACAAGGCAGCGCCTTGCTGGCTGAGATCATCAATCTGGTCAAACAACGCATCAAATTGTGACGAATTCTGCTGGTAACGGAGTCCAACACCCTCGACCTGCGCATGAGTGCAGCCCGCGGCATTACTCAGTGCGATGAGCAACGGCGGCTCTTCGGCAAGCGCCAGCGGTTGCATTTCGAGTGCGCCCTTATTACGGAACAACATCGCCTGGCCATACGTCGCCAGGGTGTTGTCGATACCCGACGGTGTTCCATGCGCCAGCTTCTCGCACTCGAAGGCAATAGCGTTCACACGTTCGTCATCCAGTTCGATTTGCATGAATTTTCCGAAAGCGCGAGTGATGGCCACGGCAATCGCAGCCGACGAGCCAAGTCCCATACCGCGTGGCAGCCGTGAGATCACGGTGATATCGAATTCGTCGTTGTGCGCGTCGAGGCGATCGATGATCAAAGCGATAGCCGCATCGATTCCCTGCGCACGGCTTTTATCGATGACTTTCTTCAACCCCCAGCCCCGCACATGCAACGTCGTTGCGTCATTTGCAGCCACGATAGTCGCATGCACGGCACCCGAAATCGGCAGGGCCAGCGCGTGCCGCCCATAAACCACTGCATGCTCGCCAAACAAAATGACTTTGCCCGCCGCCACAGACGAATTCGCGTCCAATTGAATCTCATCTGCCGATAGTGAGTCTAGAATTTCCTGCGCCTTCCAGTTCTTGACTTCACCGCTCGCCACCAGCTCTTCGACGACCTCGTCAAACCGGTCGTCCGGCGTCCCAATCGACGCAACGATGCCACGCGCATGCAGTTTCATATGGCCCTTCTGGATGCCGCTAGTTACGAGCGCCCGAAGCGCGGAAAAATTCTGCGCCAGCCCGACGGCCGCCATCATCGCAGACAATTGCTGCGCGGAAGCGGGTGCCGCAACTGCAAGTCCAATTGCAACTGCCGGATTCAAGGCCAGGGATCCGCCAACAATTCCTGTCTTCAACGGTATTTCGATCTCACCGAGCAACTCGCCCCTGGTGCCAACCGACCACTGCGCCAGCGGAGAATATGACCCGTTCCTGGCCGCGTACGCGTGTGCTCCAGCCTCAATCGCGCGCCAGTCGTTCCCGGTAGCGATCGCGAGAGCGTCGATGCCATTCATGATGCCCTTGTTGTGCGTCGTCGCCCTGTGTGGATCTACGCGGGCAATGTTACTGGCAAGCACGATACCGTCCCGAACAGATTCAGCATTCATGCCGTTGCCAGCGAGTGTGGCCAGCGAATAGCTCACGCGAGCCTTCACGATCGATCTATCGGTCAGATTAGAAAGAATTCGCAGCGCCACATCGCCACCGCTGATGTCCGTTATCAACGGTGCGATAAGCTCACAGATCGTATTGACGAGGTTGGCACCCATCGCGTCACAGGTATCGACAAGCACGTGCACAGCGAGCAACGGCGAGCCGTCCGGCAATTCGAGCGCTCTAAACTCCATGCCCCTTACGCCGCCACCCCTGGCGCGAAGCCGTGGATGAACTTTGTCCGCCACATCAATAAGATCGCTCGCAGAGGCTCGCAGGGATGTCAACGCTGAGTCGCGATCGGCGACACCCGTGACATGTATCTGACCAATCAGCAGTGACTCGTCACATTCTGTGACGAATCCGCCTGTTTCCCTGGCCAAGCGCGCGGCACTGCTTAACGCCGCAACTATTGAAGCTTCTTCGACAACCAGTGGCACAATGCAATCCTGCCCATTGATGACGAAATTGGGGGCGATCGCAAACGGCAGCGCGAAAACGCCGAACACGTTCTCGATCATCTTGTCAGCGTTAGTCACAGACATTATCTGCGTGCCGTCGCGCAATGCCTGGGCCTGAGCGGACGATAGCCAGCCAAGGCGCTCGAGCTCGACGATGCGCTCATCGACACCAAGCCGATACAGTCCTGCCACTCGCGAATCACTCAAGTTGCTTCTATCCTCGCACCGCTATAGTCGACCTCACACCGCAGCAACGAATACGCAGTTGCCATTTCCTTGTTCACGAACGCATCCAGCCTTGTCTCGTCGGTGCCAAACAAAATTCCGACATCCCCGCCTCCGGCGCCACAGGGTTTGTAAACCAGGCCTGCCTTGATCGCGGCATCCGCGACCTGGCCATGTCCAGCATCGAACACACCGAGATCATGATCAACACTAAATGATCGCAGCACCACGATATAGTCGTGGTAGGCCGCGAGAACATTGTCCGCAGCACCCGATCGCCAAGCCTCCGCCATAATTTCGGCAGCGCGTCTCAATCGTGCTCGCGACGGTTTTGGGGTGCCCGTTTTCAGAACCTTCAGTTTCGTTGCGGTGCTCGTCGCAACACCCGTCCATAGCAATCGATAGGCTAGCGATTCCGGCCACTGCAACGAACTGGATTTAGCCCCTTGCATACAATAGGCGATAAGCCCGCCTTTGACACTGCACGCAATATCGACGCCGCTGCCGGCCCCGCCCTGCAGCACAGCGTGAGCGCGACTGGCGTCACGCGACAGGTTTTTCTTGTTGTCGCCGGCGGACATCGCCAGCGTCAGTGCGACCGTCAGTGCCGCGCTCGAACCAATGCCAAACTTGGTGCTTGTTGATTCATCGATGAACTCACGGCTATCGAGGACTATTGTGCAAGCCTCCTCTGTTTGGCCCCGGGCGACTCGCCAGACCGCGTCGACGATTTCGAATTCATCCTTGCCTTGCAGCCACTCGATTCCGTCCGGGTGAGAAAGAAATTCCCCCTCGATCTTCGCGTACCCAGGCGCCACAACACGGTTCGTTTTTCCACGCGCCGGCGACAAGCTGGCAACGGCCCGCCGATTGATCGCCATGCAGATCGCGGGTGCTCCGTCGAGTACTGCGTATTCACCGCACAAAACAACCTTTCCTGGTGCGCTCGCGACAATTATTGTGGTCATCGTGGATCAACCAGCCGTGCCGCGGCACCGAGAGCGCTGACCAATACCTCCGTCACGCCGGGAGTTGCTGCCAGCGCCGCGTGTACGGTTTCCGCATCCCCCGGCAAGCACACTGCCTTGACCTGCGGCCCGGCATCTATCGTAAAAAACACGCTGCAACCGTCGCCCTGTAATTTGCGCACCGTCTGCAGGCAAGCCATCGTTGCGGCATTCCAGAACATCGTCGGCGGTCTCGATGCCCACATGACAGAATGCATTTTCAGACAGTTGTGTTCCGCGATGATCGCAAGTTGCCTGAAGTCGCGCTCCAAAATAGCATTGCGAGCAACATCGAGGTCCTCTGGTTGCCGCTCTACCCAATTTGCATAGAACGGTGACGTCTTGCGACTGATCTCCATAGCTTCGCTCGAGCCCACTGCCTTTGGCACAGACTCCGTGACTGCAACAACGACAGACAACGGCCACGAATCAGCGTCACATAGAACAGTCATCGCGATGTCGTTACCTTTGTTAGCCAGTTCAACGAAACCACCGTATAGGGAGCGTGCAGCAGATCCAGAGGCTCGACCGGCCAGCGATGCAAGCCGCTGTGTATCCAAATGGAGGTCGGCAGCCCCAGCTGCTGCCAACGTTGTGGCGGCAAAAGCCGATGCAGACGACGCCAGCCCCGCCGCTATGGGAAAGTTGCAAACGCTGTCTACCCGGGCACGCATCCGACTGCGGCCAATCACTTCGTCAAGGCATGCGCTGATGCGCGGCAGCATCCCATCATCGCGCTCGTCGTTAACGTAAAGAACATCGCTGGCAAGTTCGGCGTCCAGCTGCACCGACATTTTGGTAAACAGGTCGCGCAGAGTGATCGAAATAGATCCAACCGCGGGCAGGTTGCGTGTGCTGTCGCGCTTGCCCCAGTACTTGATGAGCGCAATATTCGGCTGTGCAATCGCCGTTGCCCGCATGTGCCTTTTTCCTGGTCTTGTCGGGTTCTAAAGGACGCGAATTATAGCCCAGTCAGACTCGCGCACACTGGCAGATTTCCGTGTACGCTACACGGCCCTCATAAGAGCGCGCGCATTGTCCGAGAATTTCAAGAATCGTATCGCTCGCTATACTCTGCGCGTGGACGAGAAGCTCAATGCGGCATTGCCGTTAACCTCGACGAGCCCGGATCGATTGCACGAAGCGATGCGGTATTCCGTGTTCAACGGTGGCAAGCGCATCCGACCATTGCTGGTTTACGCAACAGGCGAGTGTCTGAACGTCGATACTGACCTGCTTGATGCACCGGCGGTCGCCCTTGAGCTGATGCACGCATTTTCCCTGATTCATGACGACCTGCCAGCCATGGACGATGACGATCTTCGCCGTGGCAAGCCAACCACGCACAAGCAATACGACGAAGCCACGGCAATACTCGCTGCTGACGCGCTGCAGCCTCTGGCCTTCTCGGTGCTTGCGAACATCCAGGGCGTGTCCGCCACCGCAAAAATCCAGTTGGTCCAATTGCTCGCCGAGTCTTGCGGCTCCAGGGGAATGACGGGCGGCCAGTCTATTGATCTTGCGGCCGAGGGCCAATCACTGACGAGAGCAGAAATTGAGGACATGTATGCGCTCAAGACCGGGGCACTTATTCATGCGGCAGTTGTATCCGTTTGTTTACTTCGCGAGGATCTTTCTGCGGCACACGCCAGCTCCCTGGATGACTTCGGTCGGGCAATCGGTGTGGCGTTTCAAATCAAGGACGACATTCTTGATGTCGAGGGTGAAACGGAAGTCATTGGCAAGCCTGCCGGTTCGGACCAGTCGCTCGACAAAGCGACCTACCCCGCATTGTTCGGCATCGCAGCATCGAGACGGCGCTGCGCTGAGCTGCTGGACGGCGCGCTGAGTCATCTCGAGCCGTTTGCCGACTCTGCTGCATCGCTGGTGGGGCTGGCCCGATACATTGTCGAACGCGGGCAGTAAACCGATGCCCTCGTCAAACCGCAGTATTTTGCATGTTGATATGGACGCCTTCTATGCCTCCATCGAGCAACGCGATGCCCCCGAGCTCATGGGCAGGCCGGTCGTCGTCGGTGGCCGCACAAACCGCGGCGTCGTTGCAGCAGCAAGTTACGAGGCGCGAGAATTTGGTATTTTCTCGGCCATGCCGATGGCCGAAGCCATGCGGCGCTGTAGTCATTTGTGCCGTGTCCAGCCACGAATGTCACATTACAGAAATGTTTCCAGCCAGATTTTCACGGTTTTTCGCGAATTCACTCCGCTCGTTGAGGGCCTGTCCCTTGATGAAGCGTTCCTCGACGTAACCGCCAGCGTCAAATTGTTTGGCTCGCCGGCCTTAATCGCCGCTGAGATAAAACAGCGTATCCATGCGGAAACGGGGTTGACAGCCTCTGTAGGCGTCGCACACAACAAGCTCATCGCGAAAATTGCTTCTGATCTCGACAAACCGGATGGATTAACCGTTGTCGAGCCTGCGGATTATGAGAAAAAGCTCGACCCACTGCCGGTGCATGTCATTCCCGGCATCGGATCTGAAACCCTCAAGCGGCTCCGCACTATCCAAATCAACACAGTTCGTGATCTTCGTACCGCAACTGACCGGGACCTGGAACCGATATTCGGACGCTACACCCGGAAAACCCGCGATTCCGCTGCGGGCATCGACACCAGACCTGTGGTGTCTTCTCATGAAGAGAAGTCCATTAGTGCCGAGGAGACCTTCGACACCGACTTATCGAGCCCGGCCGAAATGGACCGCGAGTTACTGCGCCTGACCGAGCGAACAGCAAGTCGACTACGCAAGGCGGCCCTTGGCGCAGGCACGGTACAAATCAAGATTCGTCGCGCCGACTTCAAAACCTACACCCGCCAGCGCAGCATCACACCACCCGCTAGCGGCACAGACCAGATCTACGCCGTCGCCCGCGATTTGCTCAAGTCGTGGCTGGTCGATAATCCCGGCGCCAAAATCCGCCTGCTCGGCGTCGGTGGCAACAATTTGGCGCCTGCCAGGCAGTCCGACCTGTTTAGCACAGATATCAAACAGGGCAACACGGTGGTCGATAACACGGTCGATGAGATCCGTGATCGTTTTGGTACCAGCTCGGTTGCCCGGGCCAGGACTTTGGACAGGCGCCGATTAGGGTAGAATTGCAGGTCAGCCTGAGCCTTCGCAGGGAATCATGTACACCAGCTTTTTCGGACTCAATGAAAAGCCGTTCTCGATAACGCCAGACCCGCGTTACCTGTTTATGAGCGAGCGGCATGCCGAAGCACTCGCGCACCTCGTCTATGGTGTCACCGAAAGCGGTGGGTTTATTCAGTTGACCGGTGAAGTCGGCACGGGCAAGACCACGCTGGTGCGAACGCTGCTGCTAAATCGCATGCCCGAAAACGCGGATGTCGCTGTTGTCCTGAACCCGCAGCTGTCAGCCCACGAATTTTTGGCGACCATATGTGAAGAACTCGAAATCGATGTTCCTGAGAATTCCGACAGCAGCAAGGCCCTGACCGACGCTCTCAATCATCATTTGTTGAAGGCGCACGCCGACAATCGGCGCACAATTCTTGTCGTCGACGAAGCGCAGAACCTCGCTCCCTCAGTTCTTGAACAGGTGCGCCTGCTGACCAATCTCGAAACGGCCAAACAGAAACTGTTGCAGATTATTCTCATCGGCCAGCCCGAACTACGTGACTTGCTCGCGCGCAACGACTTGCGCCAGTTGGCGCAGCGCATAACCGGTCGTTATCACCTCAAACCACTGTCCCGCGACGAAACAGCGCTATACGTCGAACATCGTCTGCGCGTCGCCGGAGCTTTGGGCGAAGTGTTTGACCATGGCGCGAAACGCGAAATTTTTCGCCTGTCGAAAGGTGTGCCGAGACTCATCAACGTCATTTGCGACCGGGCTCTACTGGGTGCATACAGCCAGGAGTCCCGTCATGTAAACCGACGCCTGGTCAAGCGTGCTGCCGCCGAGGTATCCGGTCAAATCGGTTGGCCGCCACTGTATCGCCGCCTGGCCATAACGGCCGGCGTTTTCGGGGCAGGCCTAATACTGGTGGCCATTTGGCCCACTACGCAGCAGCAACAGCAACAGCAGACGATAGCCGAAGCACAGCCAACGACTCCAATGGTGGCCTCTGAACCGGTCCCTGCGCCGCCGCCAGAACAAACAGAATTAACATTGCTGGCACAACTGGAACTGGCGGCTGAACTAACCAGCATTGACTTCGCGCACTCGGCCCTGTTCGATCTCTGGAACACCCAATATGACACCGGCGCGCGCGATGTCTGCACACAAGCCGCAGCAGCCGGGCTCGCCTGTCTTTATCAACGCGGCTCGTGGAGCAACCTGCGACAACTCGACCGGCCCGCAATTCTGTCATTAGTTGACAGTAGAGGCGACACGCACGAGATCGTTCTGACGGCAATTCAGGGTGACAACGCTGAGCTCTCCATAGGCGGCGTCACGGTAACGCACCCGATCGTTGAAGTATCGAACGTTTGGTTTGGCCATTACATGCTGCTGTGGCGACCGGCGAATGGTTTGGCTGTATCGTTAGTGCCCGGATCGCAGAACCAGCAGGTACTGTGGCTGAGAGCGAGCCTGGCCGCCATTGACGACCGTTACCGCAGCGATAACATGACATCCGACCAATACGACGGCGACATCGAGGAGATTGTAAGCACGTTCCAACGCGACCATCGCCTGGACATCGATGGCCTGGCCGGGAAGCAAACCCAGATCGTCATTAATTCGTTGTTGGTTATAGACGGCACACCGCGGCTGACTACAACGCGATTAGCGCGAGATCCGTAAATGTCATTTATTCTTGATGCATTAAAAAAATCCGAATCGGAACGGCAGTCACATGGCGCAGCCGAATTCACAAGCGTGCCGGGCAGTGCCCGCTTGCCGCGTGTTTCCCACTGGCTCTGGATAGTCGGGCTGTTACTGGCGATAAATCTCGCTGTAGTGGTCAGTTGGTTGTTGCGCCCGGAGGTCGTGCCAACGGGTTCAACAGGCTCTCAGACTGACAATATTTCACTGCCAGCTGCAACGCAGTCGAGTTTCGCAGAACAAGTTTCGGCAGCACGCCAGAACACGTCACCAATGCAGATCGCGCCCGTTCAAACGGCGCGCGAGACTGCGTTATCACTACCGCCGGTAAGATCGTCACGAAACAGCCCGTTGATTCCCAGCATCCACGAAGTGCGTGCCAGCGGCATCGTCACGCTGCCAGATCTGCACCTTGATATCCATGTGTACAGTGACGTCCCGGAAGACCGCTTCGTTTTCATTAATATGGCGAAGCAACGCGAAGGCACTCGACTTTCCGAAGGACCCGTTGTCGCCGAAATTACCCCTGGGGGCGTCGTCCTGAACTATCAAGACACGTTGTTTCTGCTACCGCGCGAATAACACCCCAGTTGAGCATTGGCACTTGAGCGATATTGCGGGCAATACCATTGACGGCAAAATACTTGCCGCAGCGTTAATCTCCGGCATACATCGAGTGATCGCTCAACAGGATCTACTCAACCGCATCAACGTCTTTCCGGTCGCCGACAGTGACACAGGCACCAATCTAACTCTGTCCTTGAGCCCCGTCCTTTCACTGCTGAGCAAGCCTGGAGAAAAACATCTCGGCACGATGCTCGCAGATACTGCCGATACATTGCTCGACAGCGCTCGTGGCAACTCCGGGGCAATTATCGCGCAATTTTTTCAGGGCATGAGTGACTCGGCCGGCGAGGCCTCACATTTTACGACTCGCACATTTGGCCAGGCTGTGTGCGCAGGCAGCAAATACGCCCACGATGCACTTTCAAAACCGTGCCAGGGAACGATTCTTTCGGTCATTGCCGCATTCGCCGACTGCATCGTCGAACAGACCGCGGAATTGCACGAGCAAAGTTTTCAAACTGTGGTCCGGCAAGCAGTGTTGCGCGTCGAAGAAGCGCTTGCAAATACGCCGCAGCAACTTGAGGTACTGAGAAAAGCCGGCGTTGTCGACGCAGGTGCAAAGGGCTTCGCCGAACTTGTAGGAGGCATTTCGGACTACCTCACCAGCGGTCAAATCACTGCGCCACCCGACCTGTCAGCGTTGCACGGCGTCGAGCCGGCTGTCGAGGTCTCTGTTTCCGACAACGAATCGCGATATCGTTTTTGCACCGAGTGCATCATCACGAGCGACGTTATTGACCGTCGCAAGTTAAGGGAAGCGCTCGCCCTTCTGGGCGATTCGATTGTGCTTGCAGGCACAAAACGCAAGGCTAAAATTCACATTCATGTTGACAAGCCAGACCTGGTATTCGCTGCAGCGCGACAATACGGCGTCGTTAGTGCCGAAAAAGCAGATGATATGTATCGTCAGCAAAGCGGTACGCATAGCGGCACCCGCAAGTTCGCTGTGATTACGGATTCGGCGGCCGATATTTCTGAAGACGACATGGAACGTCTCGATATACACATGGTGCCGTGTCGCATTCAATTCGGCGACCGCGGCTATCTCGACAAGCTTAGTATTACGACAGAAGAGTTTTTCGCCGAGCTCAAGAGCAACCCGCACCACCCGACGACGTCACAACCCGCTCCCGGGGATTTTCGGCGCCAATTTCAGTTTCTCGCCAGTCACTTCCCCGCTGTCCTGTCTATTAATCTGACTGCTGCTGCCAGCGGCACGTATGAAGGCGCGCGTTCAGCAGCCAAACGTACGGCGGCATCGGGGGAAATACACGTAATTGATTCTCGCAACGCGTCGATGGGCCAGGGTCAGCTTGTCGTGCTGGCAGCCGAGTGTGCTCATGCGGGGCTTGACCTGGAAACGACGCTGGCCGCTATCAACATGCAGATTCCACACGTCCGGACATTCGCCCTTCTCAGTAACCTCGAGTACGCGGTACGTGGCGGCCGGCTTCCGCAGTGGGTGAAAACCGTCGCCGATCTGTTACGCCTGACGCCGATTATCCGCACGACTCTGGAGGGCCGCATCGCATTGGCTGGGTTTCTGTTCAGGCAACGCGTTCGAATTGCCAGGTTCGCCGGATTTGTCGCTCGCAGATCTCCCACCGTCCCGATTGAGGTCGGCGTAGGACACGCCATCTGCCGCGCAGACGCAGAGGAAATGGCAATCGCATTGCGAGCCAGGATGCCCGCCATAAAGAAACTGACTGTCTGCGGGCTTGGTACCGGGCTTGGCGTTCACGGCGGTCCGGGAACGATGATTGTCTCTGTCCGACCCTTTGTCTCAGCTAAGGATATCGCCGGTAGCCGCAATTAGTTCGGCGCCGCTGTTGCGGGCGTTGTTTACACGCCGGTCGACAGGCCATGCTTGCAATGCGGGCGAGCTTGCCGCTGAGCGTTCGAGAAAATCACCAGGCCCCGACAGCCATTCATTTGCAGTATCCGCCTGCAGGATCACAGGCATACGATGGTGCAGGGTCGCCATGAAATCATTTGCAGCCGTAGTGATCAGCGTCGTCGATTGTATTGATTCACCGCTGTTCTTGTCTGTCCAGTTTTCCCAGAGACCTGCAAGTCCGAATGGCTTGCCACTGGCCAGCGAGATGAAGTACGGGGTCTTGGTATTGCCCTCCTTGCGCCATTCATAGAATCCATCGGCGAGCACCAGGCACCTGCGGTGCTGGAACGCGGCGCGGTAAGACGGCCTTTCTGCAACCGTCTCCGCACGCGCGTTTATCATGCGATTGCCTATCGCCGGGTCCTTGGCCCAGAACGGCACTAGCCCCCAACGCAACATCACCAGCTCACGATTTTGCTCTTCGTCTTCACGAACAGCCGCTATGAACTGCGTCGGCGCAATGTTATAGCGCGGCTCCACAGCAATACTGCCGTCCACACCGAACAATGCCGCCGTCGCTTCACTGGGTGAGTAAAACGCAAAGCGACCGCACATGACTACTCTCGAATTCCGATACCGCGACGCATCAGCTGCACGCAGGCCGTAAACAGGACAACGATGAACACAAACAGGATGACGTACGCATGGCCAATGTCTATGTCCGACTTGCCGAGGATGCCGTAGCGAAAGGCGTTCACCATGTAAAGAATCGGATTCGCCTTCGACACGCTCTGCCAGAACGGCGGCAGCAAGGAAATAGTGTAGAACACGCCGCCCAGATATGTCAGCGGCGTCAATACAAATGTCGGTACGATGGAAATGTCATCAAATTTCGTCGCGAATATGGCGTTGATGAAACCGGCCAGCGAAAAGACGATTGACGATAACAACACAACGGAGATCATGATAAACGGATGGGCGATATCCAGGCGCGTAAAAAACAATGCAATCACGGTAACGAGCGTGCCAACCAGCAGGCCGCGCAATACACCACCCGCGACGTGGCCGATAATAATAGACGCGTTGGACATCGGCGCGACCAGCATTTCCTCAATATGGCGAGTGAACTTCGCACCGAAGAAAGATGACACAACGTTACCGTATGAATTGGTGATGACGGACATCATGATCAACCCTGGCGCAATGTATTGCATGTAGTCGAATCCATCCATGCTACCGATGCGCTTACCAATCAGGTTGCCAAAAATAACGAAATACAACGTCATCGTAATGGCGGGCGGCACAATCGTCTGTATCCAAATGCGCAGTACGCGGACTATCTCCTTGCGAATGATTGTCTTTACAGCGACGAGATTCAGGGCGACGTTCATTCCGTGCCACCGCTTGGTGATTGCTTGTTCTTCACAAGACGCATGAACAGCTCTTCCAACCGGTTTGCCTTGTTGCGCAGACTGACAACTTTGATCTCCCGGGCGCTAAGTTGATCGAACAGGTCGTTAATGTCACGGTCAGGCCCCTTCTCGACTTCGAGCTCGCAATTATTGCGCAGTCGCGCCTTGAAGCCGTCCAGTACGGGCGCTGTGGAGATTTCAGTCGCCAGGCTGAGAACGAAAACCTCTCGCTGCAGCTTGCGCAACACGGTACTCATTTTCGCGTCCTCAATAATTAATCCCTCATCAATTATCGCGATATCGCGGCACAGTGACTCTGCCTCCTCGAGATAGTGAGTGGTCAGAATTATCGTCGTTCCTGCCTCGTTGATATCCTTCAGGAACCCCCACATCCAACGTCGAATTTCGATATCGACACCGGCAGTGGGTTCGTCAAGTATCAGGAGTTTCGGTTCGTGCACCAGAGCGCGGGCAATCATGAGTCGACGCTTCATACCTCCGGACAGGCTGCGCGCAATATCATTGCGCCTGTCCCATAAGCGCAGCGCCTGCAGGTATTTCTCGACACGCAACCTGGCACTCTTGCCACCAATGCCGTAGTAGCCAGCCTGATTCGTGACGATATTGCCGACAGTATCCCAGAGGTTGAGATTCACCTCCTGCGGGACGAGTCCGATGCATGATTTTGCGGCTTCGAGGTCCGTATCAATACTATGACCGAATATTTCCACCTCGCCACCTGTCTTGTTCACAAGTGAACTGATGATGCCGATAGCCGTTGTCTTGCCAGCACCGTTAGGACCGAGCAATGCGTAAAAATCGCCAGCGTTGACAGACAGATCTATGCCCTTCAACGCCTGATTGCCGTTGGCATAGACCTTCGTGAGATTTTTTATTGAGAGGGCCTTCATGAGGCCGCGTATTGTAACCGCGCAGGTTCTCTTACGTCACACCTTCTTGTGGCGCTGACGAACCTGCGCACGATCGGCAACATGCCTGTCCACTGCCGGCATGCTACACGCCGCCGCAGGCAGGCGAGCATATTGAACGCTGCGCGTCCGCGTCAGCATGCTGTGCAACGCGCTTAGTTGTGACGCGCGGCGCACGCTCCATTCGGCACATGAACCATTGCCGAGCAAGCGTGACCAGATGCCCTGGTGGTTCTCCAGGCGCGACGTCAAAAGGTCGCCCCGCGCGGCAACACGATCCAGCAAGACCACTAAGGTCTGGGCTGACAGTTTTTCACACCAGGCCACCGTCGCGCCGCTGACAATGCGGGCCGCGTACGGATTACGCCTGGCCAGCTGCCAGAGAAAACCGAGCGCGGCAGTCTGTAGCTTTCGTATCTCTTTGCTGGCCGTGGCCGCTGTCGCAATGAGGTCTTGCTGAGGGTCGTCATTAAGAGCGTTATGCCACCACTCGTCGTCATTTTCACGGAGGGAAAACAGCAGGAATGGAGCAGCAGCAAGTCGCTGCAATTTGTGCCGCGGCAAGTCGCTTGCCACCTCGAGAAACACCTTGTTTAGTGCGCTGACGTTTATGAAATCCTCACTTGTGGGGCCACTGAACTCTGAATCAGTCACTGTTCAACCATCCTTTCTGATGCCTTTATTGGCCGTTTTTGGAATTATAGCAATTTGTATTGTTCGACCATGTATGGATAGTATAGGCTATGGTAATACTATATATGGTCTTTTTCTATCATAAAGGGTAAGAAATGCGATTGACCGATGACCGTTATTCAAGTGAGCGCAGCCAGTTTGAACTGGCGCTGAGAATGATCCGCCACGAGGCAAGAACCCGGACCATCCGCGAGTGCACCGGGCTCTCCGACGATCGAATTCGCAAGCTATACAAGACCTATTTTCGTGACAGTGGCAATACCAAGGTCAAGCGACGCCGTGGAAAATCACCGCGACAAATCACACGATACGTCAAGAATCCGGCGAATCAGCTGCAGACAACGACGCTGGTCGCATTATTTTGCGCGGGTCTCCTGGTGCGGATCGATCAGGACGATCACGTACACCCCTGCTGGCCGCGACCGGATGTCGAATTCGGGCACCGGCTGTGCCGCGCCTATGAAACCTACCTGTTGTTGCACCAGAAGCCGGACTTGAGTTTTGAGTGGGCGTGGAATCTCTTGCGCTGCATTTCCTGCAGCGACGAACTGTTCCTCGCCAGCTGCAATCATTGCGACGTCCTCTATGTGCAGGATGCCTATGCACTGGATGGCCGAACATGCCCGGCCTGCGAAATCGAGCAGCGGGATGGAGCGCATCCGCTACAGTGACATTTTTTTCGGTACACTGATGCCAGCATGGAAAACCACAACGTATTCGCTGGAGCGTTCGTCGATCGTAGCGGCGAACGGCGCAAAGACGCCGACTGGCTGGACGAGGCACTTCTGCATGAAGAGTCGCGCTTTGTTCCGGTGTGGGGCGACCATTGCCTGGTCGCCGAAAACCCTTCGCGTACGATCCTGCTTGAGCGCCGCCAGATTGAAGGCTTCGTTCAAGAAAACAGCCTCTTTTTCCTTGGGCTCTTTCGCGGCCAGCCGGCGTTCGCGTTAACGATTAGCGGCGAAGTCGACCCGCCCTTTGGCGAGCATGGAGAATTTCGCGACCTTCGCTATCTGGGTACCGTATTGCCGCCCGATGAGGCAAACCTGGTGGCTCACGCGCGCGCACTCGTACTCTGGCATGCCACGCAGTTATTTTGCGGCGCTTGCGGCTCGTCAGCGCGCCCTCACGCCGGCGGCAATTCGCGCAAATGCCAGAATCCAGACTGCGCTCGAGAGATATTTCCGCGAGTTGACCCGGCGATTATCGTCCTGGTCTCCGACGGGGAGCGCTGCTTGCTAGGTCGGCAGGACAGTTGGCCGGAAGGACGTTATTCAACCATTGCCGGCTTCGTGGAGCCCGGGGAAAGCCTGGAGGATGCTGTGCGACGAGAAGTTTTCGAGGAAACGAATATTGAAGTTGCCGCGATTCGCTATCACAGCTCGCAGCCCTGGCCATTCCCGTCATCGCTGATGCTCGGTTTTTTCGCGGCGGCCGACAACAACTCTGAAATCCGATTGAATGACGGTGAACTCGCCGATGCGCAATGGTTTACACGTGCGGAGTTGCTCTCGGGGGCTCCCAAATTACCGTTCCGAATTTCTATCGCGAGACGACTGGTTGATCACTGGATCGCACTCGAGGACACTGCCTGAACATGTGCCTGGTCATCATCGCCTGGCAGCAACACCAGGACTATCCGCTGATCCTCGCCGGCAACCGCGACGAGTTTCACAGCCGCCCTACCCGGGACGCGCGTGTATGGTCGGATCACCCTGACATCATGGGTGGCCGTGACCTGCAGGCTGGCGGCACCTGGTTGGCGCTGCATCGCAACGGTCGCATCGCGACGGTGACCAATTTTCGCGACGCACAGCTGGAACCGGCGACGTTTCGCTCCAGGGGGCATCTGGTCACAGAGTTCTTGCTGGGTGCCGCGGGCCCGCTGGAATACCTGGAGTCTATCGACGGGGATTCCTACGCCGGCTTTAATCTGCTTGTCAGTGACGGGCGCACACTTGCCTACCTGTCGAATCGCGGTGCACCAGCGAAGGAACTTGGCGCCGGCGTCTATGGAGTCAGCAATGCCTTGCTGGACTCAAAATGGGACAAAGTCCTGCGCAGTAAGCAGTCCATGCTTGGTTTGCTACGCGAGGACAAGATCAATGAGACCGAGTTATTCAGGCTGCTCAACGATCGCGAGAAAGCCCCCGTTGCAAATATCGAAAGCACACGGCTGCCATTCGCAACCGCCCATGCAATAAGCGCCCCATTTATTGTATTGCCCGATTACGGTACTCGCAGCTCAAGCGTCGCGATTCTCAACACTCGCGGCCGCTGGCAATTTAGTGAACGGCGCTTCGATGCGGCCGGAAATTCTGTCGGCAATACCCGGTTCACCATGTCGCCATAGAATCCTGGCACTGGTCTCAACCGTAGATTTTCGATAACCACGCACTGATAGCTGCGATCTCCTGCGGGCAAACCGCATGGGCCATTGGATATTCGTGCCAGTCGACCGCATAACCCGCTGCAATCAATTTGTCAGCAGAATCACGTCCCCATTGCATCGGCAACACATTATCGAAACTGCCATGCGCCATGAATATGGGCAAATCCTTGCGCACAGATGCGTGTTCAAGTTCGTCCGGCAACGCCAGATAAGTCGACAAGGCCATCATGCCGCCGATACGGTGCGGCGTTCGCAACATCGTTTGAATCGCTACCGCGCCTCCTTGTGAAAAACCGGCCACGACGACCCTGCCGGCATCGACACCACGTTCGATCTCGCGTGCGACAAGGCCGTCCAGCATCCTGCTGCTTTCGCGTATCCCGTCCGAGTCCGCCCTGCCGGCGCTGTCAAAACTTACGATGTCATACCAGGCCCGCATGGACATGCCACCGTTGATCGTGACAGGGCGCATTGGCGCGTGAGGAAAGACAAATCTCAAACGTAGATCATGGGGCAGATTGAGTTGAGGAACGATTGCCTCAAAATCGTGGCCGTCGGCGCCCAGGCCATGCAGCCAGATAACGCTTCCCATAGCGTTGTTGCCAGACGCACCCGCCCCGGTCTCGATCTCGACAGTGTCTGGTAATTGCATAAGTGGCAGGCATCCATTATTGGCGCAGCGGCGCAGTGTAACGCAATTAAAGCCGTGAAAACCGGGCAACAGGGGGTTGACATCATATGCGCATGATGATCTTATTATGCACATATTTATGCGAGAGAGACGATGCCGAACTCTATCCAGCAACAATCGCAGCGCCGCGAAACCATTCGACAGCTGCTGAGTCGCGGACCTGTGGATACGCAGCAGTCTCTTGTGGACGCGCTGACTACGGCCGGACATGTCGCGACACAGTCCAGCGTGAGTCGCGATTTGCGGGAACTCGGGGCCGTCAAGACAGGGCGCGGTTATGAGCTTCCACAGGCTGAGCAGGCGAATGATGGGCACATAGCGGCTGTGACGGGGCTCATGCGCGGCATGCATCCGGCCGGACCCAATCTGCTCGTAGTGCGCACTGCAATCGGTGCGGCCCAGCGAGTTGCGCTCGCATTCGATCGGTCTGACTGGGTCGAGATCGTCGGCAATATCGGCGGCGACGACACGGTTTTTGTTGCCACCGATTCGGCCGCCGCCCAGAAGAAGCTTATGTCGAAAATCGAGCGTGCCGGGCGCAACGCTTCATGAACTCGAATGGAGACTGCGGTGAGTAAGGACAAGACACCCATCATTCTCGCCTTTTCGGGGGGCCTGGATACGTCGTTCTGTGTGCCGTGGCTGAAACAAAACTACGGGCGGGATGTCATTACCGCCTGTGTTGACACGGGCGGACTCGACACAACTGGCGCCGCTGAACTAAAGGAACGTTCGCTGGCACTGGGCGCGATTGAGCATGTACTGATCGACGCCAGGCAGGAGTTTTTCGATTCAGTCATTCGTCACCTGATCGCCGGTAACGTATTGCGCGGACACGCTTATCCATTGTGCGTCGGTGCGGAGCGTGGTTTGCAGGCTGCACACCTTGCCGAGTTTGCGCACCAACGCGGTGCCACCACCGTCGCACACGGATGTACGGCGGCAGGTAATGATCAGGTTCGATTTGAAGTCGCGCTGCGAACGCTTGGCCCGGGCCTCGAGGTGCTCGCTCCTGTACGCGACAATAGCTGGGTTCGCGAGGAACAACTCGCCTACCTTGAGCAACACGGTTTGCCGCTGCCGGCGCAGGGATCCGACTACTCGATCAACCGCGGCTTGTGGGGCATCACGATCGGTGGCCGGGAGACGCTGACTTCGGAAAGGTCGATCCCCGAGTCTGCCTGGGTATTGTCAGCTGATGCATTCTCAAACCCGTTGCAACAGTCTGTTCATAGCGTTGACTTCAAGTCCGGCATTCCCGTCGCCCTGGATGGCGAGCCTTTGCAGCCAGTCGCACTGATCGAAAAGCTCGAATTGATGGCAGGCGGATATGGCATTGGCCGCGGCATACATCTCGGCGATACGGTGTTGGGTACCAAAGGCCGGGTAGCGTTTGAAGCGCCGGCCGCAATAACGTTGATCACTGCTCATCGGGAACTTGAGAAGCTCGTTCTCAGTGCGTCGCAAACACGAATCAAGGATGCAGTAGCCGCTGTTTACGGCGACCTGGTGCACGAAGGCAAACAACTTGATCTCGCGTGCGACGACATTGAGGCTCTGCTGACATCTTCACAACGGCGTGTCACCGGTACAGTGAAGTTCGTATTGCGGCCCGGACAATTATTCATCGAAGGCGTGTCGTCGCCGCATTCGTTGCTCGCTGCGAGCAAGGGTGTCTATGGCGAGGCCGCAGGTGAATGGACGGCGCAAGACGCGTTAGGTTACGCGCGCATCCTGTCAATACCAGGCTCGCTGCAAACGCGGGCCGCAGGAGACTAGGATGAAGAATGTCGTCGTTGACAAAATCGCCTCGGTCGCGCAACACAACAATCTCGCGTCAGAACTGCGCCTGTCAGACGATATTCCTTGCGAGGAAGGCGTTCTCGTTGCTGTGCGGGTACTCAACAACAAGTCACGCTACAACCAGCTGGAACTGACATCAGGCCGCATGGCAACAGTCAATAAGGGAGACATTGTTGTCGGCGCTTTGGGCCATCGCAAAGCCCTGCGCGGCTACTCCGGTCATCTGCCAACGACGCTGAGCAAGGGTGACACGATTCAGATTCTCAACATCGGTGGCGTAGTCGGTGTCTGTGATTCGGCGAATCCAGACGTCGGCCAGCCCTTCAACTGCGAGGTACTCGGCACTGTTCTGGAGTTCCCGTATCTCGGCGAGCGCATTGGCATACCCGCCCGTGCTGGAGCCGCGACGCTCGATTACGATGCGCTGCTGCAGACCAATGGCGTTCCTGTCGTTGCACTGGCCGGTACCTGCATGGACTCGGGGAAAACTGCCGCAGCCTGTTCCATCGTCAGCCGCTTGCGCCACCACGGTTTCAAAATTGCGGCCTGCAAGGCAACGGGTGTTTCGCTGCGGCGGGATGTGCTGGCCATGGAGGATGCCGGCGCGACGGAGACAATGATTTTCTCCGATCTCGGCGTTATCACGACCACGCAGGAAAACGGGCCGGCTCTGACACGATCGCTGCTGACAGAACTTGCCAGGCAAACACCCGACGTTATTATTCTCGAACTCGGCGACGGCTTACTGGGTGCCTACGGCGTTGCGGCCATCCTCGCCGACGCTCAGATCCGCAATGCGTTTACGGCGGTAGTGCTGTGCGCGAACGACCCGGTATCCGCCTGGGGCGGAGCAAAGATCCTACGAGATGAGTACGGTATCGAACCCGCAGTCGTTACGGGACCGGCAACTGACAATGCTGTCGGCACCGAGCAAATTACCGAACAACTGTCGTTACCCGCGATCAACGCACTATCCAATGGCGTCGCGCTGGGCGATCTGATCGCCGCACTGCTGCGCGAGAAAAGGACGTGAGCGACGCCATTCAGGCTGTCGTACTGGGCGCTGGAGGCTACGTAGGCGGCGAGCTGCTGCGCCTCATAGAAGGTCACCCTGAATTCGAACTCAATGCCGCGATTTCCGACAGCCGGGCCGGACAACCGATAGCCGATACCTTTGGTCATTTGTCACAAACAATGGCCGGCAGAAAATTCGTAGCGCACGGCGAGTGGCTGGACACAATTCAAAACGGACACGCCGACCTCGCTATTTTCTCCGCTGCCCCGCACGGAGCATCTGCAGAAATAATTAACGCCACGCTTGAAGTGACAGCAGCCAATGGGCGGGATGTCCATGTCGTCGATTCTTCCGCTGATTTCCGCTATGCGGATCAGGCAACCTGGGAAGCTGTTTACGACGCGCAACACGGCGCTCCGAACCTGTTGGATCAGTTCAGTTGCGCGCTTCCGGAACATGTGACGACTGTCACAACACCGCATGTCGGGCATCCGGGGTGTTTTGCGACGGCAACATTGCTGGCCACCGTACCGCTGCTCTGCTCCGGCCTGACCGCAGCCGATGTATTCGTGTCCGGGGTCACAGGCAGCACGGGGTCGGGGCGCAGCCCGAATGCGGGCACGCATCATCCCGAGAGGAATGGCAACTTCTATGCCTACAAGCCACTCTCACACCGCCACGCACCCGAAATAGCCATGCTGGCACAGGCCGCCAGTGGCCGGGAAACGACGGTGCATTTCGTACCACACTCCGGCCCGTTCGCGAGAGGCATCCACATAACCTTGCAGGCGAGAGCCAAAGCCAGCGTGTCAGAGCAGCAATTGCGCGAAATCTACGCAGACGCCTATGCCGATGCACCGTTCGTGGAAATTGTCAGTGCTGAACCGCGCCTCAAAAACGTCGTCGCAAGCAACATGTGCCACATCGGTGTAGCAACAAATGGCGACTCAGTCGTCGTAATGTGCACCCTCGACAATCTCGTCAAAGGCGCGGCTGGCGGCGCTGTGCAATGGATGAATCGGCTGTGGGGTCTTCCCGAGACCACAGGACTCACCGCCGCGGCACCCGGATGGACCTGATGTCAGCGACGCAGCAAAATGACACGGTAGCCGACCCGCGAGTACGCGAAGCCAAGGTCACGATTCCTGTCTACGGCCAGCTGCCCTTTGTCCCGGAACGCGCCAGCGGCTGCCACATTTTCACGAAAGACGGCCGGCGGATATTGGATTTGTATGGCGCGCATGCCGTTGCAGCACTGGGCTATGGCCACCCACGCCTCATACATGCGCTCAACGAGCAGAGCAACAGGCTGTTGTTTCAGAGCAATGCGGTTGCGTTGGAAGTGCGCGCAGAGGCCGCGGAAAAACTGATTGGCATTGCTCCGCAGGGCATCGACCGAGTGTTCTTCGTGAATTCTGGCGCCGAGGCCAACGAAAATGCGTTGCGCATGGCCTGTATGGCAACCGGCCGTAAGAAAGTCCTGAGCATTACACAGGGATTTCATGGCCGGACAGCCGCTGCCGCCACGGTGACCTGGAATTCCGAAAAATGGTATGGTTTTCCGTCGCATCCGTTCGCAGTTGAATTCATTCCCAGAGACGACCCTGCGGCGGCCACGGAGATGATCAGTAACGAAATCGCCGCTGTGATTTTTGAGCCCGTACAAGGCGTGGCGGGCGCATACGATTTGTCGAGCGAATTTCTCGAGACGCTGCGCACGGCAACACGACGACATGGTGTCATTCTGATAGCCGATGAAGTGCAGTCCGGTATGGGCCGCTGCGGTCAGTTCTTTGCCGTGCAGGTGCACCACATCGAGCCTGACATTCTGACCAGCGCCAAGGCGCTGGGCGGTGGCATCCCTTGCGGGGCTGTCCTTTGCAGTCACCACATGGCGTCACAGTTCGGACCCGGGGATCTGGGCTCGACGTTCGGCGGTGGCCCGCTGGCGTGCGTCGCAATAACCGCGACAATTGACACCATAAAAGCCGAAAACCTGTTACAGAACGTGCGTCAACGCGAAGCACAAATACGCGAACATTCCGTGGTCGGACCGGTAGTGAAAATCCAGGGAATGGGCCTGTTACTTGGACTGGTCTGCGATCGGCCGGCAATTGAGGTGCGGGACGCGCTGCTTGAACACGACGTTCTGACCGGCACCAGTAACGATCCTGCGGTGCTGCGCATACTGGCGCCGCTGGTTATTGAAGCCGCACAAATTGACCACCTCACGCACGCGTTGAGAACTCTCGCGCCACCAACCAATTAAGGGAAATTGCGAATGAAGGCATTTAATGACCTTGCTGATTTTTCCAATGAAGAAATTCTCGCATTAATAGAACTGGCCGGGCGCCTGGATAAACACCCTGAGCCCGAGGCTCTCAAGGGCAAGGTGCTGTCACTGCTGTTCCTGAGCCCATCACTGAGAACACTCGCTTCGTTTCAGGCGGCGATGACGCGTCTCGGCGGCGGTTCGTTCGTCATTTCGCCAGAAATGTCGATTCATGGCCTCGAGTCACGGCCGGGAATCGTCATGGACGGGGCCGCTGCCGAACATATTCGTGAAGCGGTTCCCGTGATTGCATCCTATGGCGACGCAATCGGCATTCGCGCCTTCGCTGAGCGCAAGAGCATTGAAGCGGACATGGCCGAGACAGAATTCAGTTCCCTGATAGACCTCATCGATACACCGTACATCAACATGGAATCGGCAATGAATCATCCGTGCCAGAATCTCGCAGACTGGAAGACAATGGATGATCTGAGCATTCCCACCAATGGCGGCAAATTCGTTCTTAGCTGGGCATATCATCCGCGCGCTTTGCCGCTTGCCGTACCCGCGTCGACATTGTACATGGCCGCCAAGCGCGGCATGGACGTCACGGTACTGCGCCCGGACGGATTTGAACTACCCGAAGCCATCATGCAAAAGGCGAAATTGGCGGCCAATGCCTCTGGCGGCTCGGTTACCGAAACCGACGATCGCGACGCGGCCATGCAAGGCGCCGATATCATTTACGCGAAGTCCTGGTCGTCAACACGTTACTACGGCGATAAAAATGGCGACCAGAAATTGCGTGAGGAGCATTTGGCCTGGTGCGTTGACGAGCCGTGGTTCGCAAATGCGAAGAAAGACTGCCGCTTCATGCATTGCCTGCCCGTGCGCCGCGGCGTCGTTGTTGCAGACAACATTCTCGATGGGCCGCGCAGCATCGTAATTCCAGAGGCTCGCAATCGCATGCTTGCGCAGATGGCCATCCTGTACCAGATGCTGGGTGGCGATTCATGAGCAACAAGAACGATCGCGCGATCGTCGTTTCGGCACTCAAACATGCGGCGCCATATATTCGCCTTTTCAAAGGCAAGATATTTGTCATCAAGGTCGGCGGTGAAGTATTCAGCGACGCTGACAAGACCAGGGCGCTGATGGAACAGGTTGGCATTTTATATCAGGTCGGCATCAAGGTCGTACTGGTCCACGGCGGTGGCGCCCAGTCGACCGAACTTGCTACCGCGCTGGGGCTCGAAACGACCTTTGTCGATGGCCGCCGCGTAACCGATGGCGATTCACTCATTGTCGCAACCATGGTCCTGAACGGCCAGATCAATACCCGCATACTCGCCTGTTGCAGGGACCTGCAGATACCGGCAATTGGCATCAGTGGCATCGACGGCGGACTCATACGCGCGCATAAACGCCCACCGGTGGAATGCGACGGCAAAGCACCGATCGACTATGGATTCGTCGGTGACATAGATTCCGTTGACCCCGACATCCTGAGCAAGCAACTCGACAACGGACTCATGCCGGTTGTGAGCCCACTGTCCTGCGACGAGTCCGGAACCATCCTGAATATCAACGCCGACACAGTTGCGGCGGCCATCGCCGCCGCCCTTAACGCGGAAAAACTGCTTCTCGCTACGGGCGCTGCCGGCATTCTCGAGGACGCCCATGACCCGGGCTCGCTGATCAGTTACATCGATCGTTCGGCACTGGCAGAACTGCGTGAGTCCGGCAGCCTGACGGATGGCATGTTGCCAAAGGCGGCCGCCATCGACGCAGCAATCGCGAACGGCGTACAACGCGTGCATGTTATTTCGTACAAAGTTCCGGACAGTATTCTGCTGGAAGTCTTCACAAACGAAGGCACGGGTACGTTGGTGGTTGACGACATCGCGGCGTTAACACCTGCCGAACAAGGGCCGGGTAAAAAAGGCGACGGGCCGTGAGCAGGCTATGGGAAAAAGGACTGCCGCTGGCCGCGCGCGTTCTGCGCTATACGGCAGGCGAAGATCACCTGCTCGATGCACGACTCGTCCCCTATGACGTTCGCGCATCAATAGCACACGCTGAAATGCTGGCTGCTCAGAAGCTAATCAGTGAGGACGACTGTAACGCCATTCGCGAAGGGCTCAAGGCACTTGCGAGAAGCTTTGCCGCGGGCGAGTGGCACATCAGCCTGGACGACGAGGACGTTCACACGGCATTGGAAACACGCCTTACATCTCGTATCGGTTCAGCGGGTGGGCGACTGCATCTTGGGCGATCCCGCAACGATCAGGTGCTGGCAGCTCTGCGCCTGTATCTGCGTGATGCAGCAGACGATCTTGCGATGCGTGTGGAAAACCTGCGCACAGCGATCGGTACTGTCAGCGAACGCCACGGCGAGGTTGAGCTGCCGGGATACACGCATATGCAACACGCGATGCCATCATCGGTTGAGCTGTGGTGTGGCGGCTTCGACGAAGGCTTCGCGGACGCTGTGGCGGGTCTGCAGGCCGTGCGCACACGTATCAACAAGAATCCGTTGGGCAGCGCAGCAGGCTACGGCACGCCCGGCTTGCCACTCGATCGCGAAGCGACAACTGTGAGTCTCGAATTCGATACCACGCAAAACCCGGTAACAGCTGTGCAACTGTCACGCGGCAAGGCCGAAAGTGCTCTGCTCTTCGAAATTACACTGCTCACTCAGGATGTGAGCCGTATGGCCAGCGACCTGCTGCTGTTCTACACCCAAGAGTTTGCGTACATCTCTCTGGCTGCCGACGTCACCACCGGCTCGTCGATAATGCCGCAAAAGCGCAATCCCGACGTACTGGAGCTGTTGCGTGCAGCGGCGGCGACTACGCAGGCCTGCCTGCACGAGTCACTCATGATTACCGCCAAACTGCCGTCCGGTTACCACCGCGATCTGCAACGCCTGAAGTCACCGCTGTTCCGCTCGATCGATCTCGCGATTGACAGCGTCGATATCATGGCCTACCTGCTCAGGGGAGTGTCATTTCTGCCCGACAACATCGAGCTGGACGAGGGAATATTTGCGACGGCTGAAGCCTATCGGCTGGTGCGTGAGCGCGATATTCCTTTTCGCGAAGCCTACCGACAGGTTGCAAAACGCTACGCAAAATGATGCCCTATTTTGCGTTGGGAGCTCTATAATCCGTTGCTCGCTGCCAGGTATCGTTCACAGGGGCCACTAATATGAAACAGCTAACAACTTATGTCATTACTCTCGGCGCTGTCGCACTCGTGTTGCTGTTCTCTGGATGCGGCCAAAGTGGACCGCTCTATATTCCGGGCGACCCGAGCCAGATGGCTGTACCACCCTCTGCGGAACAACGCGCCGAGGACGAGAAAAAAGAAGAAAGCGATCCGCCAGACTCAGATTAGAATCGGAATACAGCGATGACCGACCTCGTCCTGATTGACGGGTCATCGTATCTTTACCGTGCCTACTACGCGATAAAAGGGCTGGCCAACTCGGACGGTGAGCCAACTGGTGCGTTGCACGGCGTACTGACGATGATTCGCAAGCTCCTGCGCGAAGAACAGCCCGCACGTATTGCCGTCGTTTTCGACGCTCCAGGCAAGACCTTCCGCGACGATCTTTACAAGGATTACAAGGCAAACCGCCCGCCGATGCCGGACGAGTTGCGCTCACAGGTGCAACCCATACTCGACGCTGTCGAGGCAATGGGCCTGCCACTGTTACGTGTCTCAGGTGTCGAGGCCGATGACGTCATTGGAACATTGTGCAGGCAAGCCACAGAGGACGGCCTGCAGGTCCTGGTATCAACCGGCGACAAGGATCTCGCACAGCTCGTCAACGACAACGTTACGCTCATCAATACGATGGACGAATCGCGGCTGGATCGCGACGGCGTCAAATCCAAGTTTGATGTCTTCCCGGAGCAGATCATCGATTATCTTGCGCTCGTTGGCGATACATCCGACAACATTCCCGGCGTACCCAAAGTCGGCGCGAAGACGGCGGCCAAGTGGCTGAATTTGTACGACACAGTAGACGGCATCATCGAACACGCTGCAGAGATCGGCGGCAAAATCGGTGACAACCTGCGCAGCAACATCGAACAGCTGCGCTTGTCACAAGATCTTGCAACGATCCGTCTGGATGTCGACCTGGCGGTCGGCGTGTCCGATCTGACACCCGTCGATGCCAACACGAAAGCGTTGCGCGAGATCTACAATCATTTCGAGCTGCGTTCGTTGCTGCGCCAGCTCGATGAAGAAGCGCAGGAAGCAGAGCATCAGCCTCACGCGCCGATCGAAGATGAGAAAGGTGACTACGAAACCATCCTGACCTGGGCGGCGTTCGATCGCTGGCTCAGCAAGATCAACAACGCCGAGCTCACTGCGTTTGATACCGAAACGACCAGTATCAATTACATGCAGGCCGAATTAGTCGGCCTGTCGCTGGCAGTCGAAGCAGGCGAAGCCGCCTATATTCCAGTCGCCCATGACTATCCGGCTGCACCTGCTCAGCTTCCTCGCGACGAGGTCTTGCGCAAGATGCGCGTCTGGCTTGAGGACAACAATAAAAAGAAAGTCGGGCATCATCTCAAGTATGACGCACACATTCTCGCTCGCTACGACATTGCGCTTGGCGGCATGCAATTCGACTCCATGCTTGAGTCTTATGTCCTGAACAGCGTTGCGTCGCGGCATGATATGGATTCGGTAGCACGCCATTACCTCGGCAAGGAGACGATTCATTATGAGGACGTCGCTGGCAAAGGCGCCAAGCAACTGACATTCAATGAGGTCGACCTCGAAATAGCAGCGCCTTACGCCGCCGAAGATGCCGACATAACATTGCAACTGCACCAGGAACTCTGGCGGCAACTGAACAAACACGAATTGCTACGCAAAGTTTACGAAGAAATTGAACAGCCACTTGTACCGGTGCTGCTGGCCATGGAGGAAGCAGGTGTCCTTGTCGATCCCAAAATGCTGGCCACGCAGAGTGGTGAGCTCGCGAAAAAGATGCTGGAACTGGAGACTGAGGCACACGAGCTGGCTGGCGGTCCGTTCAATCTCGGCTCGCCCAAGCAACTGCAGCAGATCCTGTTTGAAAGGCTGGCGTTGCCCGTTGTGCGCAAGACACCCAAGGGGCAACCCTCCACGGCTGAAGATGTGCTCGTCGAACTCGCCAATGATTATGATCTGCCCGCCGTCATCCTCGCCTACCGAAGCGTCAGCAAGCTGAAAAGCACCTACACCGACAAGCTGCCGTTGCAGATCGCCGCTAGTACCGGGCGCATTCACACTTCCTATCATCAGGCCGTTGCCACCACTGGCCGGCTGTCTTCATCAGACCCCAACCTGCAGAACATTCCGATCCGCACGCCGGAAGGACGCCGCATCCGGCAGGCGTTCATACCCCCACAGGGACAGGTCCTGCTGGCCGCCGACTATTCGCAGATCGAATTGCGCATTATGGCGCACCTGTCGGGCGATCCGGGACTGCGCAAGGCCTTCGCCGACGAACAGGACGTGCATCGAGCGACAGCCGCGGAAGTTTTCAGGATAACGCTGGATGAGGTCAGTGACGCGCAGCGCCGCTCAGCCAAGGCAATCAACTTCGGACTGATGTACGGCATGTCGGCGTTTGGCCTGGCGAAACAACTCGGCATTACGCGCGGCGAAGCGCAGGAATATACCGATCTGTATTTCGACCGTTACCCTGGCGTGAAAGCTTACATGGATGACATCCGCAAATTGGCCAGCACGCAGGGTTTTGTAGAGACCGTTTTCGGCCGACGCCTGTACCTGCCGGAAATAAACGCGCGCAATGCGCAGCGGCGCCAGTATGCCGAGCGCACCGCGATCAATGCGCCAATGCAGGGCACCGCGGCCGACATCATAAAAAAGGCGATGATTTCTGTGCACAACTGGTTGCAGACGGACAAACCCGGCGCACGCATGATCATGCAGGTTCACGATGAACTCGTGTTCGAAGTCGACGCAGAGAAGCTTGATGTTGTGCGCGACCGCGTAGTCGAACTGATGAACGGCGCCGCCGACCTGTCGGTGCCTCTCAGAGTCGACGCGAGATTTGGATCCAACTGGGACGAAGCTCACTAGGTCTCGCAGACGGGCCGGGTTAAAGCCTGTCTAAACTAAATTTCGATACTAATCTTAGGCTTACGATACCCAGGGAACTCCTGGTGGCCTTTGGCCTCTAATCATCCGAGTGCGTAAGTCACTCGCCTGTTTACCTCCCTAAACAGGCGTGCAACGCGGCGACCCCAAGCCGCTTGCTTCTTTTGGCCCCGGGGTATCGGCAACAACCGCTGCTTCGGGGTTATTTTATTGCCGACAGGAACTCATCGAGTTTCGCGCGGGCCGCTTCCTCTCCCTGACGACTCAGCGCAGAGAAGTGCTGCACGGTTGCAACCTCGCCCAGATCTCGTCGCACCTCCAACAAGGCTTTCGCAGCCTGTCCGCGTTTGAGCTTGTCGGTCTTTGTCAGCAGCACGTGCGTCGGCAAGGCAACATGCTCGGCAAAGGACAACATCTGCCGGTCGAATTCCGTGAGCTGGCGTCGAATGTCGACAATCATGAAGAGTCCGCGAAGACTTTGTCGAATCTCGAAATAGTCCGCCATCAGATTTCGCCAGTGGTCACGTTTTCGATCGGATACACGGGCGAAGCCGTAGCCGGGGAGATCGACGAGACGTCGATCGTTGCTCAGGCTGAAGAAATTAACGAGCTGCGTTCGGCCCGGCGTCTTGCTGGTGCGCGCGAACTGGCGCCGATTGACGATCACATTGATCGCGCTGGACTTTCCGCAATTCGATCGACCGGCAAAGGCAACCTCAGCTCCCGTATCCGGGACGAACTGCGTAGCTGCGTTGGCGCTCTTGATAAATTGAGCTTCTGGGTATTGCGACATTGGGGTGCGCCCCGCGTTTTGTGTGTATAATTTGGGGCTGCTGAGTTCAGAACCAGTTGCTAAGTTTGCCGGTTTCGGGGTCACTCAGCAAGGTACCCCGGCCAGTCGAGGAGCCTTCCAAGCTGGCGCCCACGTGTTAGCGCTACTCAAACAACCTGAATTGATAAACAGGCGATGACTTGAGTCATCGCGGGAAAGCGACGGTTTCAAGACATGAAAATCAAGTTCTCAGCATTGTTTTCACTCGCCTGCCTGGCGCTGACGACAATGCAGGCTCAGGCGCAAAGCCTTGTCGCAGGATCAGCGGAAGCCGGCAAAGCCAGGGCATTGACCTGCACGGCCTGCCATGGTCCTGAGGGCAACAGCGCCAGCCCGACATGGCCCAATATTGCGGGCCAGAATGCACCGTATTTGCTGGCGCAGCTGCAGGCATTCAAAGACGGCTCGCGCAAGGATCCGCTCATGTCGGCCCAGGCGATGATGCTCTCCGCTGAAGACATGGCAAATCTTGCCGTGTACTTCGAGAGCCTGCCCTCCGCCGCCCAGGCCGTCGCTGACGTAAATCTCATCGATCGCGGTGAAGCACTTTATCGCGGCGGCAACCTGGAAGATAAGTCTGCGGCCTGCCTTGCCTGCCATGGCCCGACGGGTCGTGGCAATCCGGCGGCTAAATACCCGGCTTTGCAAGGCCAGCACGCTGCCTACACGGCCAAGCAGTTAAATGCCTACGCAGATGGCATCCGTACGACCGACGGCAAGACGCATATCATGCGCGACATCGCCGCCAGGCTGGACAAAAAAGATATTGCGGCACTTTCTTCTTATGTACAGGGTCTGAGAAAGTATGAAAAATCTAATTTGGATTAGCGCGATGCTGTTCGCTTTTGCGGGCTGCAGTCAGGAAGAACAAGCTGCGTCGCCGTCGCAACCGGCGGCCATCGAGGAACAGTCGGCAGAAGTCGCTGTGGACGCCGAGGATGTGGTGGAAGAGTCCGCATCAGACGCGGTGCTCGAGGTAGTCGAGGAGTCAGCCGCCGAGGCAGAACCCGAGGATACGGCTATCGTATTGGCACATGCCGATGTGACGGACACACCGCGCACCTGGAAGTTTCGCGAAGGTCAGCATTACGAGCGTATGGTGCCAACTCAACGGACTGTCGGCGGCGCGGGCAAGATCGAGGTCGCAGAAGTATTCATGTACGGCTGCCCGCACTGCTACTCTCTTGAGGCGAGCATCAATGCCTGGGCGGAAAACGTAGACCCCGGCGTGCGTTTTGTTCGAATTCCGGCCGTTTTCAATTCGCTTGCGAAATTGCATGCGCAGCTGTATTACACACAAGAGGCTCTGGAGCGTAACGGCGTTCTCGACAATCCCGCGAACTTCCACGCGGCAGTTTTTCGCGAATTCCACGATCGCAATAATCAACTGGCTTCGGAAGCGGCCATTCAAAAACTTTTCGAGCGCTATGGTGTCAGTGCGGATGACTTTAGCCGCACATGGAACTCTTTCGAAGTCGACCAGGCGCTGCGAATCGGGGGCGATCTTTCGCGCCGCTACAACATCACCGCCGTGCCGACGATAATTGTGAATGGTAAATACCGCATTAGCGCAGGTGATCGTGCAAATCTGTTCGATATTATCGACGAGCTAACGGCTCGCGAGGGCTTGCGCTAAAGACCCTACGCTGAAGAAACCTCAGGCTGAAGAAACCGGCTAGCCATTGTCTTCAGCCACGACCTTAAAATCGCCGCTCTTGTCGCGGCGCCAGTACAGTCGTTTGGTCGAGGAGGTTTTTGTCAAACCATCGTCGACGCTGAGCCGGAATCTACTCAGATACAGTTCATCTTCGTTCGGGTCGCCCAGGAGCAAGAGATCGCTCGCCGACACAGCACTGACAGATCGCTTGCCGAGCGTTTGCATACTGAATGCCAGCCACTCTGATCGCTGCATCCCCCAGCGCTCGAACTCCTGATCGTAGAGAGACAAGTAAGCGTGCATGTCACCGCTCGCCATTGCCGCAGTCCACTGCCCAACAACTTTCTCCAGTTCAGTGCGCAGCGAAAATACTTGCCCGGCGTCCAACCAGACAATCTCCCGCGTGACGACGACGGGCGTGGTATTGGCAACGAACTCTCCAGCCAGTTCCGCCAGGTCCTCATTCGCAAGCGAAATGCAGCCGTCCGTATCTCTGGGCGGCCGTTCGCCACCTGCCGGGTCGACACCATGAATCCAGATTCCATCACCGCTGCGACGCAGGCGTTGATCCCAAATGTTCGGGTAGTCGAGCGGGAACGCTGTAATACCGTATTTCTCATGTAGCCTGCGAGTATCCAGCTCTTCGGTCACAAAATAGACACCCAGCGGCGTGCGCCTGTCACCTTCGCTCTGCTTACCTGCTCCCTGCCGCCCAATCGACATTTTACGACTGCCGCGATACTCGATGCCGCCAGGTACGCGATCAAACTGATGAAAATCCGCGGTAGTCGTTTCCGCGATAAAAATTGTCGTCACCGTTTCGGGCAGACGTATCAGGTAAGCGGGCAGGCGCCCTTCCGCCATGGCGACAGGATGTGCCGTGAAGCAAAGGAGAAGAAGCAGGGGAAGACAACGGCTGGCGCGATGCATCCGCCAATATTACAGCGTTGGCGCTGCCATGCTAAGGTTTGCTGCAATCCAGCCAGGTCCGAGGCACCGACGTGACACGCATTACCGCGCTCCGCTTTGTACTTGCCATCGTGCCGCTCGCGGCTGCAAGTGCAACCATTGCGGACACCGCAACCGATGCGGCGTTCGAGAATCTCGCGGATGAATACGTCAGCGATCTGAGTAATTTTTCGCCAGTGTTCGCCACACTGATTGGCGATCACAGCGCTGACGATCGCCTTGACGATGTTGACGCCACTGCGCGCGCGCAGACACGGCAATTGCTAAACGAATACATCGCAGCGTTGCGGGGCTTCGATCGTGACCACTTGTCGCGTGCCAACCAGGTGGACGCCGAAATTCTGAGGAACAGACTCGAATCAGACTTGTGGTCCATGGACGAGTTGCAGGAGTGGGCCTGGAACCCGCTTTATTACGTCAACATATCTGGAAGCGCGATCTATAGCCTCGTCGCGCGAGACTTCGCGCCGATTGAGACACGCCTCATCAATGCGACATCACGTCTCGAACAAATGTCACGATTTCTTGAGCAAGCTCGGCGGTCTATCGAACCGGATCGCGTACCCAAGATCCACGTTGAGACAGCGATACAGCAGAATCCGGGACTCGTATCGATTATTGAGACAATGATCGTTCCCGAAATGGGCGTGCTGTCTGCGACGCAACAGGATCGACTCAACGCTGCTATCGAGGCCGCGAAGGATGCCATCGCCGATCACCAGACCTGGCTTGAGGAAGAGTTATTGCCACGCGCGGCCGGAGATTTTCGCATCGGTGCGGAACTCTATGACACCAAGCTTGCTTTCGCTCTGGACTCTCCGCTCAGTCGCAAGGAAATTACCGCGCGGGCCGAACAGGAGTATGAGTCTGTTCGCAACGAAATGTATAACGTCGCGAAAACCGTGTACCTGGGAAAACATCCCTACACTGCTTTTCCCGACGATCCTGACGAGTCCCACAAACAAGCGATAATTCGTGCCGCGTTGGAAGAAGCCTATCAACAAGTGCCGCCACGCGATGGCATCGTCGCCATTGCCAAAAAACAATTGCAACAGGCCATTGATTTCGTCATCGAGCGAAACATTGTGACCATGCCCGATGACCCTGTCGAAATAATCATCATGCCCGAATTTCAGCGCGGCGTGACCGTTGCCTACCTGGATCCGCCCGGGCCGCTGGATCGCGGCCAGCCTGCTTTCTATGCCGTAGCACCGCTGCCGACCGACTGGACAGAGAAACAGGTACAGTCATTCCTGCGTGAGTACAATTTATATTCGATTCAGGATCTGACTATCCATGAGGGAGTCCCCGGCCACTTTCTGCAGATATCACTTAGCAATCGTTACCCATCGGCTCTGCGCTCAGTGCTCTGGTCGGGGCCCTTTGTGGAAGGATGGGGTGTCTATGCTGAGCAAATGATGATCGCCGAAGGCTACCTGAACCATGACCCGCTAATGAAGCTGATCAACCTGAAGTGGTACCTGCGCAGCGTCACCAATGCCATTATCGATTCGGCCATTCATGTCGACGGCATGGCACGTGATGCCGCGATGAACCTCATGATCGAAGGCGGCTTTCAGGAAGAACGCGAAGCAGCGGGCAAGTGGGTGCGCGCGCAGCTGAGTTCTGCACAGCTATCGACTTACTTCGTCGGCTATCAGGAACACATTGCGATGCGCAGGGCGGTGGAGGAGGCCTGGGGCGACGAATTTACGTTGCGCCGCTATCACGATCAGGCGCTATCGTACGGCTCGCCCCCCGTCAAATATGTACGGGCGTTGATGCTGAACCAGGAAATTCCTCGCAGCAACTAATCTTGAGCCCGGCTCTTGTGGCGACAATATTCCAAAGCGGCATAACGCGGCGCGCTGAAGTCGCCCATTTGCTGCAACGAAATCAACCCCAGTCGCATCTAAGAACGCATGAATCTTACAGAACTGAGTACCCGACAGGGGCCCTCGGTAGCTGCTGCTGGTACGCGTACTACCCGCGAAGCCGGGATCCCGAAGAAATTTGAACTCGTCTCAAGTTTTGTGGCTATTATCACGAATCATAGCTGCACGGTTTCCAGAAGGTCTGAGTCATTTCCCATGCACCATTATACAACAGTATCAATGATTATTTTAATATAATCAACGTGTTATACGTTCTAAACAGACTCTAAATATCGATGGAAGCAGACCATGGTACGTTAGGGTGTTGGATCCATTGCATGACCCGCTTATGCCATCTGGTTCCTACCGGCCCTGGCCATCAGGCGAGATCCTTCCCCTCACCTATCACCCCGGGAGGGTTATCGCCTGACAAAATCTCGATCGCCTGCTCCGTAGTTAGCGCCTGCAACGCGTTTTTTTTCATTCTCGCGGTATACAATTCCCAATCGCGCCAATCTTGTTCCATCATCCTCGGCGGATGATCGGTTTCTGCTTTTAGGCCGAGAAAAACATTCATGTAGCCTTCAAATCCGAAGACACTGTCTGGACAAATATATCGTTTGCCGAGCGTCGACGGGCCAGCCATTTTGTAGTACTCGTAAAACTCCGTTGCATTCCCCAAAGAGCAGTCGTTGCGACACTGCTTCCAGAAGGGGGTATCAAAGTGCTTGTTGAATTTGTAGTGCGCGACAATGAAATCACGAATGTCATCCCAGATTACCCGGACTCGCTCGCATTCTTTCTCACGCATCATGTCCGGGACGTCACCGTAAGAGTCCAGCAATATCTTGCTCGCATAATTGATTTGATCGGTGACAACCATGAGCGCCGTCGCTTCGATCGGTTCCACAAATCCAGAAGAATTTCCGATGGCAACCACATTGTTGACCCAGTGCCTCTCGAGCCTCCCCGAGGGGAAGCCGATCGCACGCAAGTCATCTCCGATTTGCGGCGTCATGGCTTTGAGTTCCGCGATCGCGTCGTCCTCGCTGCAAAACGCGGAAGAATATACATAGCCACGAGTGATCCGGTCCTGGAGTTCGATATTCCAGCACCATCCGTGTTTCATTGAAATAGATGTCGTAAAGGGCTCGATCGGATGATCTCGATCCCACGATCCAATCACCGCGCGGTCACAGTACAGATTGTCACTGTAACTGACATAGGGGACGTCATAGACTTTCTTAATGAGTTGCCCGCGGAATCCCGAGCAGTCTGCATAAAAATCAGCTTCGATCTCACCGCCACCCTCGAAGATAAGATGAGTAATATCACCATTTGGCGCCTGTCTCACGTCACAGACATCCGCCTCCTTGATTTCAATCCCCCGTTCGAGCGCTAGCTGCTCGACGTAGGCCAGGAATTTTTGATTATCGATATGGTAGCCAAATGCATTCAATTCGGTAAGTTTGCCGTCTGGGCCTTTGAAGAAAGGAGAACGATGTTGCTCCATCGTCCCTGAGCCAAGACAGAAGTTGTGCATATCTCCTTCGAGGAGGTAGTACATGATGTTTTTGCGCAGTTCCGGGGCCACATGTTCCATCGCTGGTTGGAATGAATAGTCGAAGTACTTACGGCCTGAATCTCCAAAATAGAAACGATTTCCCATTTTCCAGACAGGGTCTACGCGCCGGGCAAACTCCAACGCATCGATCTTCAGTGATTTATGAAGAAACAACGGCATGGCCGGTGTGGTGGACTCACCAACCCCGATGACAGGAATTTTGGGAGAGCGAAGAATGGTCACTTTCCCGTCCGGGATCACCTGTTGAAAAGCGAGGCCAGCCAAAAATCCGGCAGATCCTGCCCCAAGCACCACAATGTGTTTGTACCTTTGCACTCTACGTACCTCCTTTTGTTTCCAGATGGGGTCGGCTTCGAATTCTATCTCAAATGGCCTGAACGGGCTTCCGTCTTTATTGTGACATTAGGCTTTTGACCAAAAAACGCCCAGCAATTTTCAAGCCTGAGTTTGTGAAAAATATGCTCTTGCATTTCACGCGATTACGTCGAAAGACGTGCTCAATTTTTACCACACTCGAGGACTACTGATTTAACCAGAAAGCAAGGGTCATGCGGGGAAACGACTGAAAACTGTCTTGCGGATGCCAGGCGGCATGAAAGAACTCGGATGGAAAAATGAGCAGTCGCCCAGGCGCCATCTCTACGTTTCCTGCACGATCCCAAAACAGGTCGGGTTCAACGGGCCAGTAGTCCTTCCCCGCCTCGACAATACGCGGGTCGCGTTGAGTGGTTTCGTGATAAGCACGATCCGCGACGAGTGACCCGGATTCGCGAAACCGGAAGAAGCTCGTGCCGCCCGAACACTCCGACGCCCGGTTCAGATAGATCAGGCAGGTAAACATACGTGGCGAATCGCCAACAATATCGTGATGCGGAACCGCGAAGTCGCCTCGCCGAGGATTGATCTGCTTGAACCAGTTCACGTCGACGCAGGGGTTCTGAGGCCGGGTGTCGATCGCATAGACTTCTTGCACGATCTGTCTCGCGGCATCGATTAGGGGGTTCGGAAATAACACCGGAAAGCGCAGGCGACAGTCGTAATAGTCCGTGAAATTGCGCCCATCGGGCGTGGTCTTCCAATTGGTTGCCGGAGAGTCACCGGCGATGACTCGCGCAATTTCCGGATCACTCAGGTAATCGTCGACGACAACGGCCGGGATGTCGTCGATTTCGGCAGACTCAATTTTCAGATCGCGATTTGGCGCGAAAACTTCGTCGAAGAGGAATGGCTGGCCCATCGGCAAATCCTAGGGCATCCATTCGACGATGGGAAATCTATTTTTGTCGGATGACGGTAGAACCGTTGCCAGTTGCTCACCTGTAGAGCACATTGAACGCGACCGCGATACGTTCTCCGCCGGCGGTAGGCCGATCGACGGCATGCGGTACATGACTGTGGAACATCACAATGCGCCCGGCGACAGGGTCCAGTGAGACCTCGTTGACATTGAGCTCGGTATCTTCGTGATATGAAAACTCATGAAACTGCAGAGCGCGACACGGATTAACGAGTCGCAACTTCCCTGCCCCCGAATAGGTCTTGACAAAATAGGTCCCGCTGAACATCGATCCGGGATGCGTATGGGCATCGTGACGATGGTATGGCTTGTCGTGAATATTGGCAAAAAGTGTCGTGACATGCGGCTTGCACTTGCCAAAATCCAACTGCAACAGTTTCACGAATTGCTCCGTATTGTCGATTACCGCGCGCTGCAGATCTCGTGTCCACGGCTCGTTGATGAGCCCGGTACCGGGACGGGAAAAGTATGTACTCCATACGTCATTTTCGAAGACGCTGAGTAATTCAGGGTCCTTGATGTTCTTTCTGTCCTGTTCCCGCAATTCATAGATATGCGGCAGCATCGTCTTGTTTATTTGCGCTGCGTTCTCTACGTCGGCGACGTACAGGCAGGAGGGAAAGATCGTGTGGAGTTTATAATTTCGGCTCATGAAATGCGGCCCGGATGGATTTTGGGTAGTATATCTGATCGCTTCGTTCGCGCTATTATGACGTTGTCCGAGCGTTGCTGCAAAAGGAGAGTTTTGAATGAAGAGGATATTTTCGGGCGCCTTGGCGGGCGCGATGCTGCTGCTGATTTCGTCGCCGCTGACTGCACAGAACGACAGCGTTTCGACGGAAGAGCTGCGCCAGTGCCGCGAATATTCGGACCTCGAGAAACGGCTCGCCTGTTACGACCAGATTGGAGAGCTGGCCCCTGTTGTGGAGACGCCAGCGGTTCCTGTTGCCGCAGAGCTTCCGGCCGCTACAGCTGCGGCAGCGGTTGTCCTGCAGGAAGTCGAGCGCGATGCGCAACACCCTGTGCCCAGCGATGACTTCGGTTTTCCGAAGTCGGAAGATGCCCTTGAGTCGATCCGCGCTACCGTCGTCCGCTGTGGCGAAGCCAATGACCACAGGTTCTATTTCTACCTCGACAACGGCCAGGTCTGGAAATATCTAGGCAGCAAATATCTAAAATACAAGAGCTGCGATTCTCCGGTGACGCTTAGTGAAGACAGCCTCGGATTCAAGCTGCAGATGGACGGAAAATCCAGTCTGCGCGTTAAGAGGGTGCGCTGAATTGCAATAGGAGTACGGTGGGTGATGCTGGCGTCTTTTTTTCTGGTATGTCTTCCGACGCCATATGCAAAGGGAGACATTACCGCTCCTGCTCCGCTGTTCGACAGCGATCAGATCCTCAATGTTCGCATTGTTGCGCCCTTCGATGTCATAGCGCGAGAGCGGCCGGTCGAGGAGTACGTTTCGGGCCAGTTTTATTACACGGCCAGCGACGGTGAATTGGTGGAATTCGACGTGGGCATTCGGGCCAGAGGCAATTTTCGCCGACGGCCGGATATTTGTTCCTTCCCACCCTTGCGACTGAATTTCAAGAAATCTCAGGTCAAGGATTCACTTTTCGCAGGCCAGGACAAAGTAAAGCTCGTAACACACTGCACCGCGAATTCGTACAACTACGAGCAGGCAGTAATTGCTGAGTTCCTGGCTTACCGCATTTTGAACCTGCTAACCGATATCAGCTTCCGCATTCGCCTGCTTCAAATCGAGTACGTAACTCCTGGCGTTGAAAAAAGCATTGAAGGCTATGGAATACTTATAGAGCACAAAGACAATCTCGCCGAGCGTCTGGGCGTTTCATCACTCGTCGTTGATAATACACCGGTTTCCAGCCTGGACCCCGACTACCTGAATCTTACGTCGATCTTTCAGTACCTGATCGGCAACACTGATTTTTCGCCCATCACCGGCTCGCCAGGCGAAGAATGCTGTCACAACCACACGTTGTTCGGCAACGAGGGCGAGCCGTACTACTCAATTCCGTACGACTTTGATATGGCGGGATTCGTCGGTGCACCGTATGCAATGCCGAATCCAAAGCTGCGGCTGGACTCAGTTCAGGAGCGGCTCTATCGGGGACGTTGCATCAATAATGATCTCCTGCCGGTTACGCTGGAGGCCTTCAGCGCCAAGCGGGACGAGATCGAGTCTATTGTCCGCGAGCAGCCAGAACTGTCAACCAGAAAGCGACGCGAAATACTCAGATATATCTCTCGATTTTACAGCTCACTCTCGAGTCAACGGGGGTTGGATCGTAATCTGGTTCGCAAGTGCAAGTGACGCCACGCCACAAATCTGGCGTCTCATGCCTGGCTGGTCTCGATCCGGCCGTGACACTGCTTGTATCGTTTGCCCGACCCACAAGGACAGGGGGCGTTTCTCGCCACTTTTTCGCCACTGTTCTCCTTTTCTGAGGAATAGCTACGAATTGTCTCTTGCAACGTGTTCGGCACCTCATCTTTATCGAGGTACTGGGGAGCAATCTCTTCATTGATGGCCGAAGACAACACCAGGCTTCGAAATACTTGGGCAAGTTCAAACCCGTTGCTTGCGAGAAGCAACTCCGGAGTAATGGCAAGAGAAGCTTTGTCGACCCTTTGCACAAGATCGTGATAAAGCGGCCAACCACCGGGTTTCATAGCATGCTCTGACCAGACTTCGCGCCATGCTCGTACAAAGTCTGTCGTTACGTCTACAAAGGTCTGTTTGCCTTTTTCTTCAGAATCATTCGAGCACTCGATATCGTCAGCCAAATCGCTTATCAGGTTTTCAAGTTCCCCGGGGCTATGCACCAACGGTACATTGTAGGTTTCGGTTCTAACGTGAACTGGCTTATTTTCCTCATAGCGCACAACATGAGATTCAGAAACCGGTTGCTGGCTATCTTTAAAGGGCCAATCACCTCGTTTTACCAAATCCCAGAACCTCGTCGAGCCTGCTGTATCCACGACCAGATGAACGCGCGTTTTATCACTATTGTTTTTGACCGTATGCTCTAACCAGGAATTGAAAATCCAAGCTTCGCCGGCTGCCATATGAACATGCTCGTCACCGCAATAAAACAACACCTCCTCTGTCGTCGTAATCGGGATGTGAATTCGAACGCGGTTATACCAGTGATAATTGACGTCGCAGTGCGGCGGCACTTCGTGGCCGGGTTCCAGGCGCATCAATCGAGATCGACTGAACACTTCGTCAAACGCTGTCATAATTTGCCGAATATACTCACAGCGCGCAAGCGCAGAAGTAGGTTTCATTGGGCCATGCATCGCGTCGTTAAATTCACCATCCAGCGAGATTAGCGGAATAGACATGTTGCCCGCATACCCAGTGGTATGTGCCATCCATTCATCTTCAGAAAACTGGGCGATCTCTTTTCTTAGCCGCTCGACATCGAACAGTAACGGCAATTTGACGAATTCCGTCTCTAATTTCATCCCTCTGTACCGGTTGTTCTATTGTGCATTGCCTGTAGTTTCCCATGACAATGTTTAAAATGCAGTCCCGAACCGCAATGACAGCGATCATTCCGTCCCAATCGTTTTGCTGGGCCTTCCGCAAACGCATCACCTGCTGCGGATTGCAGCTTTGAAATGGGCCCGGAGTGAAGCACAGGAGAAGAACTGTGTGGCGCAACTGCTGCTTCAATTCTTCCGATCAATGGTCGCATACTTTCCATCACTCGTTCAATCATGGCTTCGTTCATTCGCCACTTCCCTGTTTTTAGCGCTGTTTTTGTATAGCGAGGAGGATTCAGTTTTTCTATATGCTCAAATACCATGTGGCTTTCGTCACCGATCGTCCACAACGATTGCGCATGGCAAATGGTTTCAAATAACAATGTGCTACCTGAGCGCGGTGCGGAAACGATGATGACCGGCCGCTCAAATTGGTAATCTGGCGCCAACTGTTGATTCATTCCGGGCAGATCCAATCGACACATACTTGATGTGATTTTAATCGGGTTACTTTACAAGAAGCCATTATGGGCCACAATCCGATCTTTTTCCTTTGCGTGAGATCCAGGCTATCAATCGGGAACGATATCGAGCGCTACGCTTAGCCTCGGCTCATCGCCACCGAAAGGAATGGTTCCGTGCCACATATAGGATGGAAAACGATAATTCCCGCGCATCCTGTCGGCGCGCTATAGCGTTTCTTAGAATTATCCCCTAGACTCAGACAATCCTGATTGACGGTAATCGCGTTGCAAGCAGAAAAATTATTCAACAAAGCATTGGCAGCCTGCAATGGCAACAACGCCAAAAGCGCAAGAAAAATTGCGCTCAAACTCACGAAGATCGATCAGGACAATTTCTCCTCTTGGCAACTGATGGCCGCAATTCACGGCAAGTTGGGGGAGATTCCCCTTGCAGAAAAGGCCTTTGTCAAAGCCGCCAGTTTGGCGCCAACAACTCAGCAGCGCACGCAAGTATATGAGCAACTAGACAAATTTCTGATGGAAAATCAGCTGCCAGACAAAGCAGCGACGTATTTCGCCAAAATACAACTGTTAGCGCCGGGCAGGGCTGATATCTCGTACTATCTCGCAGAGTCGCATCGCCTTAGTAGACAGTATCAACTTGCATTGGTCGAATACGACAAAGCGATCACAATCTCAGGCGTCAAGCCGGAAATCCTAACTCGTAAAGCAGATTGCCTCCGGAAAATGGGGAAAACGCATGAAGCGATAAAATGTCTGACGCAGATATCGATCATCAAACCAATTCATGTCGATATGATAGTTGCACTTATTAATTGTTATATCGATATCGATGCATACGGCGAGGCCGAACGTCTGCTGCAGGAGGCAATCGATATTGATCCGAGCAACGCACATTTGCATTACGAACTGGCATTGCTATATCGGTGTTTTGGCGAGTTGAACAAAGCAGCGAGCTGTTTTGAGAAAACACTGTCACTGGCACCGGATGCGGCAACTGTGTATTACAACTATTCTCGTATCAAACAATTCGACGCTGATGATCCGATAATTGAAAAAATGCAACATTGCCTGGCGAAATTGCCTGCAAATGAAGAAACAAACAGTCAGCTGAAAGAAAAGACGGAGTTGCTGTTTGCTCTGGGAAAAATAGCAGAGGATTGTCAGCAATATGAAACGGCGTTTGGCTATTGGCAGAAAGCTAACGTCCTAAAGCGCCGCACCTTCGAATATAAAATTGGTAATGACAGAAAGCGAGTCGCTGCGATCACGCAGATATTCAATACGAAGTTGGTTAACGAGTTGCAGCTTGATACATCAGAAGAACCTACACCAATTTTCATCCTCGGCATGCCTCGGGCCGGATCAACGCTGTGTGAGCAGATACTTTCTTCTCATGCGGAAATTCACGGAATGGGCGAGTTGACATTGCTGCCTGAGTTGTTCGGCAAACTTGAGAACAGCATTGGACTGCCCTTTCCGCGCGTCATGACACGAGTCGATAAGCGACAATTACATGCGCTCAGAGATAATTACATGGCTTTCGTGTTGGCCAAAACCGACCTGCACTACTTCACTGACAAACTGCCAGGAAACCTCTGGTTGGTTGGCTTAGCCAGAATATTGTTTCCCCGGGCCCTCATTATTCACGCCCGTCGAGATCCAATTGACACGGGCTTTAGCTGTTATAAGCATTTGTTTTCAGGCGCCCAAAAATTCGCCTATGATCTAGCAGAGATAAGACAGTATATTCAGTTGTGTCAGGAACTGATGACGTTTTGGCATGAGTTGTTACCTGATGCCATTTACGACTTAAAATATGAAGACCTGGTGGCAAACCCTCAGGGCACGATTAAGTCAATGCTGTCTTTTTGCGACCTTCCATGGCAACAGGATTGTCTCCATTTTTGGCGAACGCGACGCGCGGTGAAGTCCTCCAGCGCCGCCCAGATCAGGCAACCGATATATGCTGGTGCGGTCGGTTTCTGGCGACACTATGAGGAGCAACTGCAGGAGTTGACCGAACTGATCTGATTGTTGCGCCGGACCTGCTCGAGCCAGCCTATCAATCGGGAACGATATCGAACGCTACGCTTAGTCGCGGCTTGTCGCCGCCGAAAGGAATGGTACCGTGCCACATATAGGATGGGAAAAGGACCACCATCCCAGGCTCCGGCTTGACCGCATGTTCGTACGATAATCTCGGGCTCGTGACCGGTCCGGGCTCACCGAACTTGATCCAGCCTTCTTGCCCTCCGGCGTCAACCTGGTCGGGCAATTCGATGTAGCAAGCCGATGACAGCCAGGCCGTCGGGTGAACATGATTGTGATGAAAGCCGTTCGGTTTGAGCCAAACCGACCAGATCCCGTCTATTTTCCAGCGCCCTGTATTCCGCGACCGCAGCGGATCCGTGCCTGTACCGAGGTGCTCAATGTGCGCATCCACCGCCGGTCCGAAGGCTTGTGGAAGCGCCCTGATCGCCGGGTCGTCCATTTCTAGCAGGTCAGATATCTTGCTCCCGTGTTCTCCGGAATTAGAAA